>JBJKWZ010000019.1:0-34105 GCA_045561795.1 Flavobacteriaceae bacterium | reverse complement strand
TTTAATCAAGTCAATAATTATTTTTTTTTTATCTGCTAATGAATCTTTACTTTTGGAAATAGTATCAGTTACGATCTTATTTTTTTTTTCTAAAATAATTTTCTCATCGTTATTTTGAGAATGGACTCTAAAAAAAATAGTAAAAAGTATTAGAAAGTTGAATAAGAAATAATTATGATTTGTTTGCAAATTGATAAATACTTTGTTTATCTGAGGATTAAAATTACTATATTTTTAATGTAAATTATACCTTTTAACTTTTATTTATAAATGTTTGGAATCTATAAAAAAATAATTTTTACTATTTTTCTTAGTAGTCTTTCTTTGTTTTTAGAGAGAAGTTATTCCCAAAACAGTCCATCTGAATTTATAGTTGTTCTTGACGCTGGACATGGAGGACACGACTCAGGCAACACAGGGAACGGTTTTTTAGAAAAAAAAATAGCCTTACAAACTTCATTACAAATTGGGAATTATTTAAAGAACAATTCAAATATTAAAGTAATATATACTAGAAATAAAGACAGATTTGTTAAGTTGAGGGAAAGAGCTGCAATTGCAAATCGTTCCGATGCGGACCTATTTATTTCTATTCATTGCGATGCCTTCACTTCTTCAAAAGTATATGGTGCAGGAACTTTTGTTCTTGGTTTACACAGAAATGCAGATAATTTAAGAATAGCCCAAAAAGAAAACTCAGTAATATTTTTAGAGGAAAACTACCGATCGAATTATGAAGGATTTGATCCTAATAACCCGGAGTCAGTCATAAGTTTAGTTTTAATGCAAGAAACCTATCTTGAACAAAGTATAGAGGCAGCGAATACCATTCAAAAAAGTTTTGTTAAAAATTTAAACAGAAAAGATCGTACCGTAAAACAAGCCGGATTCCAAGTTTTAAGAGAAACGTATATGCCTAGTGTTCTCGTGGAACTAGGTTTTTTGACGAACAAGAAAGAAGGTACATATTTAAATTCTAAAGCGGGTCAAAAGGAAATGAGTGAAACTATTGCCAAAGGAATTATAAATTATAGAAATAACTTGATTTCATCTGTTTTTAAAGATAAAAAAATTTTAACTGAATTCGATCAAAAACAAAAAATTGAAATTAAAAATAAAAAAAACTACACGAATATAGTTTTTAAAATACAACTACTGGCGAGTTCAAAATCAAAATCAATTAGGAAAATCAATTTTAAAAACCTTAATAATGTTTCAAAATCTAAGGATGGTAAAATCTACAAGTATTATTACGGTAGAGTTAAAACTTACAATGAAGCTAAAAAGCTGAAAATTAAAGCTGAGCAAGCTGGTTTTAAGGATGCATTTATAGTAGCTTTTGAGAATGAAAAAAAAATAAGTATTTCACAAGTTATTGGTAACAATAATTGAATTTTCATTAAAATAATACTTAATTTTATCTAAAATTAATGATTTGGAACTTTCAAAGGAATTAAAAGCTGTACTAGTTATATTGTCTGGAATATTTCTATTTCTTTTGGGATATAATTTTCTTAATGCAACTTCTCTTTTTAAAAAAGAAAACAATCTATTTGCATTGTATGACAATGTTGAGGGTTTACAAGTTGGCACCAAGGTAACTGTAAATGGACTTTCTGTTGGTAAAGTAGCTAAGATTGACTTTTTACCTAATTCAACTAAAATACTAGTTTCTTTTAACATCAGAAATGATGTCGTATTTTCAAAAAATAGTGTTGCTGAACTTTACGAAGCAGGATTAATCGGTGGAAAGTCAATAGCTATTCATCCAGTTTATGATAATTTCACAAAATTTAAATCAGGAGATACTCTTAAATCTTCTGTTAAACCCGGTTTAACAGATGTAGTAAATCAACAAATCGCCCCTTTACAACAAAAGTTGGAGAAAGTTCTTACTAATGCAGATTCCCTTTTTTCAGGAGTCAACAATGTGTTGAATAATCAAGGAAAAAATAATCTATCACTTACACTAGAAAACCTTTCGTCGGCAGTAAAAAATGCTAACGAACTTGTTTCTAGATTTAATTCTATTTCTCAAAATCAAAATCAAAATATTAATAGAACTATTGTAAACTTATCGGTGATAAGTGAAAACTTAACCAAAATAACTGATACATTATCAAAGTCAAACTTAAAAAAAACGATTTATAACTTTGAAAAACTATCCTCTAATTTTAATCAGATTCTCTTAGAAATCCACAATGGAGGGGGCACTTTAAGTAAACTTATATATGAAGATAGTTTGTATCAAAACCTAAAAAATAGCTCTAAATCAATTGAAATACTTTTAAAAGATTTAAAATCTAACCCCAAAAGATATGTTCACTTTTCTCTATTTGGGAAAAAGGAATAGGTTTGTTGATAATTTTTATAAATAGAATGAGGTTTATTATTCTTGCATAGCATAATTAGTATATTTGTATCAATGATAAGTTACATAGACAATATATTATTTTTAATAGCCTTTATATTATCAATATCCCTATTTACATATAATTTTAAAAAAATCTTATATAATATAAGTTTAGGAAGAGATGAAAATCGTATTGATAATCCTTGGCTTAGAATAAAAAATATGCTACGAGTTGCCTTTGGTCAAGGTAAAATGATACATCGTCCAATTGCAGGTATCCTTCATTTAATCGTCTATATCGGTTTTATAGTTATAAATATTGAACTTATAGAAATCATAATTGACGGTATTTTTGGATCTCATAGAATTTTTTCATCGTATTTTCCTAAAATTTACAATATACTTATTGCCAGCTTTGAAATTTTAGCTTTTTTAGTTTTGATTTCAGTCATTGTCTTTTGGATTAGACGAAATATTTTAAAAGTTAAAAGGTTTCTTAAAAAAGAAATGAAAGGATGGCCGAAGTTAGATGCAGATCTTATCTTATATTTTGAAATTATTCTGATGACTTTATTTTTGGTAATGAACGGAGCAGACTACACAATTCAATCAAACTATCCTCAAAATGAAGTTTATGTAAGAGCGGGTAGTTATCCAATAAGTCAATTTTTGGTTCCAATTTTCCAAGATTTAAGCCTTAATAATCTTATTTTATTGGAGAGGTTTTCTTGGTGGTTTCATATTTTAGGTATTTTTATTTTCTTGAATTACCTTTATTATTCAAAACACCTCCATATTTTGTTAGCATTTCCCAACACATATTATGCAAATCTAGAATCAAAAGGAAAATTCAAAAATATTGACAGTATAACTTCTGAAGTTAAATTGATGTTGAATAGTGATAATAATTTTGAAGATAATGATACTACAGAGGTTGAAATTTTTGGTGCAAGTGACGTTACAGAGCTTTCTTGGATTCAATTACTTAATGCTTACAGCTGTACTGAATGTGGCCGATGTACTAGTGAGTGTCCAGCAAATTTGAGTGGAAAAAAACTGTCTCCAAGAAAAATCATGATGGATACAAGAGACCGTTTAACAGAAATTTCTAAAAGCACAAAAGCTAAATCAGAAAAAAAATTCAAAGGAGATGGAAAAAAATTATTGGGTGATTACATATCAACTGAAGAGATTTGGGCTTGTACCTCATGTAATGCATGTGTTGAGTCTTGTCCAATTGATATAGACCCATTGTCAATTATTATGAGCATGCGACAATACCTTGTGCTAGAAAATTCGGCGGCTCCCTCTGACTTAAATAGTATGATGAATAATATTGAAAACAATGGAGCTCCATGGCCTTTTAACCAAGACGATAGAGTCAATTGGATTAATTAAACAAAAACAAAATGACAAAAAAAGAAGAAAAATCTGATTTAAAGAAAAAAGTGGAGAATGGAAAGATAGTTAGTCCGGTTCTACCAAAGGGTGTTAAAAACTATTTAATAGACATTGATGGAACTATTGGTGATGATATTCCTAATGAAGAACCTGAGAGAATGGTTACAGCTAAACATTATCCAGACGCCCTTAAGACAATCAATAATTGGTATAATGAGGGCCATATTATTTGTTTTTTTACATCAAGAGTTGAAAGTCACAGAAAAGTAACTCAGGATTGGCTCAACAAACATGGATTTAAATTCCATAGTCTTCTTATGGGTAAACCAAGGGGAGGTAACTATCACTGGATAGATAACCACCTCGTCAAGGCTACTAAGTACAACGGAAGATTTACTGATTTGATTGAAAAGAGGGTAAAAATAGAAGTTTTTGACGATACTGATAACTAATTTGTATGAAAGTTCAAATTTTTTCTGACTGTGTAAAAGAAGGGAAAAATCCAGAAATTCTTTTTTGGGTAGGTTGTTCGGGTAGTTTTGATGAGCGAGCAAAAAAAATAACAAAAGCTTTTGTGAAAATTTTAAATGATGCAAAAATAGATTTTGCTGTTTTGGGTAAAGAAGAAAGTTGTACGGGAGACCCAGCAAAAAGATCCGGTAATGAATTTTTATTCCAAATGCAAGCACTTGGAAATATTGAAGTAATGAATTCTTATAGCATAAAAAAAATTGTTACTGCATGCCCTCATTGCTTCAATACAATTAAAAATGAATATCCTGGGCTTGGAGGCAAATACGAAGTCTTACATCACACAGAGTTTTTAAAAAGTTTGATTGAAAATGGAAAATTAAAAATTCCAAATGGTAGTTTCAAAGGAAAAAAAATCACCTATCATGACCCCTGTTATCTTGGACGTGCAAATAACATTTATGAAATCCCCAGAGATATATTAAAAAAACTTGATGCTGAGTTGGTCGAGATGAAAAGTTGTAAATCTAAGGGTTTGTGCTGCGGTGCTGGAGGAGCACAAATGTTTAAAGAACCTGAGAAAGGTAACGAAGATGTAAAAGATATAAGAATTAAACAAGCTCTTGAAACCAAGCCTGATATTATTGCTGCAGCTTGTCCATTTTGTAATACCATGCTTTCGGATGGATTAAAAGAAAAAGTTTCAGATGATAGTACCTCAATCATGGATATATCTCAAATAATTGAAAAAGCAAAAGGGTTATAATGTTAGTTCCTTTTAAATCTTTACCAAAAAATTCCAGAATATGGATATTTCCATCCTCCGAGGAGATTGACACCTATAAAAAATCAATAATAAATGAAAGACTCGTTAAATTTATTTCAGATTGGACCTCGCATAATAAAAATATTCAAGCAAGTTTTGAATTGCCTTACAATAGATTTATTGTAATTGCTCTTAACCAAAATCATCAAAATGCTTCTGGATGCTCTATTGATTCATTAATGAATCTCGTACAAATTTTTGAAAAGGAGTTTGATTTAATTTTGTTAGATCGAATGAATGTTTTATATAGAGATAAAAGTAGAAAAATAGTGTACTTGACTCTAAAAGATTTTGTAAAATTGGCAAAATCGAAATCCATAAACTCAAGTACTACAGTGTTTAATAATTTGGTGATAAATAAAGAAGAATATATGAATTTATGGGAAGTCCCAGCAATAAATAGTTGGCATTTTAGATATTTCAAAATTAAAAAATAGATGCGTTTTTTTTCTGCTTTTATTTTGATTTTATCAATTGTAAATGGACAAAACTCTATTGATCCCTTGTTAGATACAAATTTCAAAGGACAGTTAAAATGGGTTGATAGTATATATAATACCATGAATATTGATGAAAAAATTGGTCAATTATTTATGGTTAGAATTTCTTCAGCTTCTGGTCAGAAATCATTTGACAAAACAGAGGAAAATATTTCTCAAAATCATATAGGGGGATTAATTTTTTCTAAGGGCTCTCCCTCAATATCTAATCGTTGGATCAATGCTCTTCAAAAAAAATCTAAGTTACCTCTTTTAACAGGTATGGATGCCGAATGGGGGGCGAGTATGAGGTATGACTCAATAAAAAAGTTTCCTTGGAATATGACATTGGGAGCTATTCAAGATGACGAATTAATTGAAGAAATTGGATATAAAATTGGTATTCAGTTAAAGACTCTTGGCATAAATATTAATTTCTCTCCTGTTGTAGATATAAATACGAATCCTTTAAATCCGATTATAGGGAATCGTTCATTTGGTGAAGATAAATTTGATGTAACCCGAAAATCACTAAAAATGATCATGGGAATGCATAGAGCTGGTATTTTAACCTGTGCTAAACATTTCCCAGGTCATGGAGAGACTATAAAAGATTCACATTATGACCTTCCATTAGTAAACTTTGATAAGAATAGAATTGATTCACTTGAACTTTATCCTTATAAAAAGTTGATTCCTCAAGGAATTAGTTCGATAATGGTGGGGCATTTAAATTATCCTGCTTTAGATGATGGAATTCCTTCCTCTTTATCAAAAAAGATTGTAGATAGTTTGCTAATAAAAAAATTAAATTTTAAGGGATTAGTTATAACAGATGCTCTTGAAATGAAAGGTGTATCGGAATTTAAGAAATATAAAAATATTTCACTTAGTGCTTTTTTAGCTGGAAATGACATACTTCTCATTCCTGAAAACATTCAAAAAGATTTAAAGACATTTAAAAAAGCTTACAATAAAAATATCATTACAGAAGAGAGACTTTCTTTATCGGTTAAAAAAATACTTAAAGCAAAGTATAAGCTAGGGTTATATAATTATAGACCTTTAGAGGAAGGTGATTTGGCATATAAATTAAATTCATTATCAAATGACTATTTAATAAGAAAGTCTATGCAGGATGCAATCACATTGCTAAAAAATGATAGCTCAATTCCTCTAAGTAAACAAGAAAAAGTAGGTTTTTTAAATCTAGGAAATAGCGACAACCTTTTTTACGATTTACTTAGCAAAGAATTAAATATCTATGAAATTAATAAAAGCAATAATTACTCTGACCTTGATTTGGATAAATATGAATTTGTAATAGTGTCATATGCAAAATCTAATACGTCTCCTTGGATAAATTCTGAATTTTCAAGAAGTGATCTGGAAATTATAGAGACATTGTCATCGAAAAAAAAAGTTATCCTAGTTACTTTTACCAAACCATATAATTTATCAAAAATCAATTTAAATAAAATCTCTGCTCTTCTGTTAGCATATCAGAATAATCTTGATGCAAAATATTCAGCATCTTTAGCGATTGTTGGGAAGAATAAAATTAATGGAAAGCTCCCTGTAAGTATTTCCTCAAAATATAAATATGGTTCAGGGATAACCTTAAAACCGGATAGTTTATTTACTCTTGTAAATCCTTTCGATGTTGGGATAAATGAGTTGAAATTAAAAGAAATAGATCATCTAGCTAATATTGCTATTGATTCTATGGTAGCACCTGGTATGCAAATACTGGCAGCAAGATATGGTAAAATTTTTTATCATAAAGCTTTTGGACATCACACATATGACAAGGAAAGAGAGGTTAAGTTGTCTGATGTTTATGATGTCGCCTCATTGACTAAAATTTTATCTACTTTGCCAATATTAATCCAAGAATTTGATAAAGGTGAGATTTTATTTGATAACACCTTAGGTTCGTTGTCACCAATATTTAAAAATACTAATAAGGAAAATTTAACTTTTTTGGAGATAATGTCCTATCAATCTGGAATTATTCCGTGGGTACCATTTTATAAAAAAACTTTAAGGAAGAGAGACCAAAAACCTTTAAGAAAATACTATAGATTTAAAGAATCTAAGAAGTTTAACATTAAGGTTTCAGACAAATTATATGGAAAATATAATTTAGAAAAATTACAATTTGAAAGTCTTATTGATTCAAGACTTTTAAAAAAAGGTGAGAACTATTCTGATTTACCAACAATATTCATGCAACATATACTTGAAGAGAAATATAATACAAGTCTTGAAAATTTATTTATAGAGAGGGTGTCAAAACCCTTAAAACTTCATTCTACATTTTATTTACCACTTAAATATAGAGACGAAAGTGATATCGTTCCCTCAGAAATTGATACCTATTTTAGACAAAACAAACTTGTAGGTTACGTACATGACATGACAGCTTCTGTGAAAGGTGGGATTAGTGGTCATGCTGGACTCTTTTCTAATGCATTTGATATTGCCAAAATAATGCAAATGTTTCTTCAAAAAGGAGAATATTCTGGTTTAACCTTTTTTTCGAGGCAAACATTTGATAAGTTCAATAAAACTTATTTCAAAGAACAAGGGAACAGGAGAGCAGTAGGATTTGATAAACCAAAACCTAAAGGCGGAGGAATGACATTTAAAGGTATATCAGAAGACAGTTTTGGTCATTCAGGTTTTACTGGTACCTTTACATGGGCTGATCCAGAAACAGAAATAATTTTTGTTTTTTTATCTAATAGAACTTATCCTTCAATGGATAATAGGAAACTAATTGAGCAAAATATTAGAACAAGAATGCAGAAACTTCTTTATGAATCAATAATTTATTAAATGAAAATAGGTATTGTTTGTTATCCAACTTTCGGTGGTAGCGGGGTGGTTGCCACTGAATTAGGTCTGCAATTATCCAAATCTAAATATGAAATTCACTTCATAACCTATAAGCAACCAGTAAGATTAGAAATAATAAACAGTAGCTTATTTTTTCATGAAGTAAATGTTCCAGATTATCCACTCTTTCATTACCAACCCTACGAACTTGCCTTATCAAGCAAATTGGTAGATACTGTTAAAAAATATAATATTGAGCTTTTACACGTACATTATGCAATTCCCCATGCCTATGCTGCATACATGACCAAGAAAATCTTACAATCTGAAAACATAAACATACCTATTATTACTACTCTTCATGGAACAGATATAACTCTTGTTGGAAAACATCCCTTTTATAAGCCCGCAGTTCGATTTAGTATCAACAACTCAGATTTTGTGACATCTGTTTCTGAAGATTTAAAAAAAGAGACAATAAAACTTTTTGATGTTAAAAAGAGTATCAAAGTAATACCTAATTTTGTAGATTTTTCGAAGCACATGCATCATAGTAATGATTTTGATAGAGAATTTATTGCTAGTGATAATGAGAAAATAATTTCACATGTAAGTAATTTCAGAAAAGTAAAAAGGACTTTGGACGTTATTGATATATTTTATAATATTCAAAAGGATGTCAATTCAAAATTAATTATGGTTGGTGATGGTCCTGAAAGGTTAAAATGCATGAAAAAATGTAAAGAACTGGGTATAATTGAAAAAGTAAAATTTCTTGGTAATAGCAATCAAGTTTATGATATATTAAGTCACTCAGATTTATTCCTCTTACCATCTGAAATAGAAAGTTTCGGGCTTTCAGCATTGGAGGCAATGATGTTAAAAGTACCAATTATTTCAACCAATGTAGGGGGTCTTCCAGAGGTAAATATAGAGGGCATTTCAGGATTTTTATTTGATCTTGGTGATATTCAAAAAATGTCATCAAAAGCAATTGAGGTTTTAAAAGATGAAGTTTTATTGAATAAAATGAAAGATGGGGCACATGTTACTGCCAAAAAGTATGATATTAAAAAAATAATACCTCAATATGAAAAAGTTTATAAACTATTTTCTAAATAATTATTTGGGATTATAAACTTTCTTAGACTCTTTATAAATTTTGTCTTTATCAAATGTCATTTTTTT
The DNA here is from genome assembly GCA_045561795.1 of Flavobacteriaceae bacterium. GTDB lineage: Bacteria > Bacteroidota > Bacteroidia > Flavobacteriales > Flavobacteriaceae > TMED96. The sequence continues at coordinate 24,546 of JBJKWZ010000019.1, read as the reverse complement.
TGTTTCAAAATTCAAATACATTTCCATTTGGTCATCAAAATGCTCTGATTCTATGTTTTCGGAGTTCCCATAAGATATGATTGATTCAATTTCAACTCCGCTTTTTGAAAACTTAACTAGCTCAATATAAGACTCTCCTGCAACTACTTTAACCTTTCCGTTTCTATAACTTCTTGAGTGCATTGCTGTAACAACATCTGGTAAACCAAAAGAAGGAAGTTCTTTATTTCCTCTAACTAATTTTTGATATTCACCTAATTGCACATTTAATTTTCCAAAATATTTCATCATATAATCTTTTGTATCATTTAAAGCTAGAATTAATGTAGATGGTGGAATAATTTTAGGTTCTGGGATTTCATCATAGTATTTGTAAAGTCTATGATAAAGCATAAGAAAAGTCCCAGCCCCTATAGAACTAGTATTAGCTTTTCTATCCCAATTTTGCAGATTTTTAATTAGAGTAGAAATTTTAGGAAAACTCTTACTATCAAGTTTGTCTATGTGGTTGATATTCATCCATGAAAAATGATATGGTTTAGGATACTGATTATCATATTTTATTTTTTTAAAATCATTGAAAGAAATTTTATCATAAGAGTCAATTAAATCTTTTAATCTTTTAGACCTATTATTATCATAAGTTTCAAAATTCATTTCCTCAGGATACAGATTTTTTTTTGGATTATTTTGTTCATCAGTTGACAGAAATGGACTATGATTGGCATTATAAACATAACCTGATCTTGGTTGTATTACTTGTGGTAATTCGTCAATATCATACGTTTCACTCCATAAGGTTTTACTGGTATTTCCAGGAACTGCTTCTTTCCAGTCAAAACCTTTACTTCTTTTTGGAATAAGTCCGTTCGATATATAAAAAATGGTATCATTTCTATCTGCATAGACGATATTATATCCTGGAATTTGTTTAGATTTTAAGGCATTGTAGAATTCAGTAAAATTTTCTGACTTCCCCATTTTCCACCATTGTTCTAGTGCTCCTATGTTGAATAAAGATGGTGTTCTAATTGAGTAATACTCATTTTTATTTTTTAAAGTTGGCCCATATATACTATTGTAAAACTTCTTATTTATTTTAACCCTAAAAAGACCCAGAAATTTATAATTAAGTTTTGCTTTGTAGGTTTTTAGCTTTAAAACTTTGTTATCAAATTTGTAATATCCCTTTTTTTTGTCTTCCATCTCTAATTTAAAAACATCAGTTTTGTCTGGGTAATTTACAGTATGAGCCCAACCTAAATATTTGTTTGCACCAATCAAAATATTAGGTGAACCTGGGAACAATGCACCAATAATATTTGTTCCTTCTTCACTGCACAAATGGACTTCATACCATGATACTGGTCCCTCTAGTGGTTGGTGAGTATTAATTGCTAAATAAGTCTTTCCGTCTTTTGTTTTTGAACTATTAAATGCAAACGCATTTGAACCACGATCATTTGAAAAGTTTACCTCGTATCGAATATCACCATTCAATATTTTTTTTATCCAATAGTCTCCTCTGGAAGAAATAAATAATTGAAGTTGTGCATAAAGCATCATCTTTTTGGGAGTAATTGGGAAAAGTTCACTGATTAAAATTTTTTCAGGATATTTTTTTGCATAGCTATTTAGTCCATCTGCATAGGCTTCAATTATTTTTTTATATTCTGGGCTAATTTCTTTTTCATAAAGTGAATCGAATAGATGGCTGGAGCCAATAAATTGACTTAAAAAATCCGCTCCGATTCCTTTGTTACCAATTCTTTTACTTAAAATAGAGCTACCGGCAAGATAAACATTTTGAATTGTTTCAAAATCATCTTCTGCGTTAGCCCAAGCAAGGCCGTAAGCTACGTCTGCATCGGTCTTACCAAAAACATGAGGTACTCCAAATTTATCTCTTACTATTTCAACATTTAAAGGATTAATTTGACAGTATATTAGTTTTACTGATATAAGGAAAAAGATAAGTTTATTCAAAATATTAAGTTCTTAATTATTGATATTCTAAAAATAAATTGAAACTAAAATTCTATAAGCGAGGTAAACTCCGGTAACAGACCATATCCACCACCTATTTTTAAAATACCAATCCATAAATAACTAATCTTTAGAGTTTGGGTCTCAAATAACATAAAAAATTAAGAATTATTTAGAAAAATCTTTCTTTGATTTCTGCCAGTATGAATAATGCAACACAAAGAAAAAAAGAACCTAAAACAATACCTCCAACACCCATTTATTTTTTCTTTAAAGTTATGTTTTATTTAAAATATGCGCAATTTTTTCTAAAATTTGTTTGACCTAAGACCTGTTATTATTTTACTTTCTCTAAATGTATATTTGCAAATATTTTTCTTTATGTTAAATCTCAATGCAATTATTAAATTAGTTTTTTTTGGACTTATATGTTTTTTTAATTTAAATGGTCAAAAAAATCATGATCCCTTCGCTAGGTCAGCTAGATTACCTGATTTGATTTTTGGATTTGGTTACCAATATAACACGCTTACCAAAAATGAAGTAAAAAGTGGTTCTATTGTTTTATCTGCTGACTACCTCTTAACAGATAAAGATTTACTCATTGGTATTGAATATATTACAAATCTTCCAAAGTTAAATGAAGAAGCAAGCGCTACCATTAATCAATTTAGTGTTTTACAAGGTTACATTCATAACCACAGTATAATTTCTTTAAGACTAGGACGTGCTTTTGGTCAAAAATTTCATTTAGTAGGATCTTTAGGGATTGAAAGCTTAAGTCGTTTTGCTTCTTACAAGGGTCCAGAAGAATTTTTTATCAATAGAAATAAAAAATCAACTCTATTTAATTATAAAATTGCAGGTTTTTACAGGTATGCTAGATTTGGATATGAAGTAGGTTTATCAAGAAGGGGTATAGGTGCAAAAATAATGTGGTATGTTAATTATTAGATAACATATTAATAACTTATTTACTTTTAAATTAAAACTAATTTTAATAGTTTTATAGTTATCAATAAGTGTTAAACAATGAAAAAATTTCTATTATTCCTATCCTTAATTTTTATAACCACATCTTATGGGCAAAACATAGCCTTTGATTTTTCTTTTATAAAAGCTGAAGATATAGGAGCATACGACCGAAATTTAAAATCGAAATTCCAAAAGGTAAATCAAGCTTACATTGATGCAGGCCAAATTTTGGGATGGCATGTTTGGAAAGTGGTAAACGGGCCACAATTTCCTTATACCCACTTAGCTGTTGCTATATATGATCTAGAAAATTCAGATGAGGATTTTGAGGCGCCAAAATGGACTGAATTATTTCCTGATTTAACTGAGGAGGAATTAGAAGAATGGGGAGAAAAAAATGCTGAAAACAGAAAAATTGTTTTTACAACTCAAGTTAAAAATGTTGCTGAAGTGCTTCAAAAGGGTGTTACAGCTTATCCAGATATTGCGGTTTGTAATTTCATGAAAGCTAAACATGGATATTACAAGTCTTATGAGGACTATGAAAAGTTGAATACTAAATCAATATCTTCTAATTCACTTCGAAAAGGATGGTCTTTAGCAAAAAGAATCGATAATCCTGGAACCGATGTTTCATGGACGCATTTTACAGTAGATTGGTTTGATTCCTATCAAGACTTTTTAAAGACAAGCTCTGGACCTTCAGTAGATTGGGGTACTTCATCTCAAGGGAAAAAATTTATGAATCTTCGTGATTTAACTCATAGAGTTGCTTTTAGAAAATTCATTTTTTTAAATAAAGAATAAAAAATAAATTATGAACGAATTAGAAATTTTAAATTATTATCAACTATCATTTGTTGCAAATGCTATTTACTGTTTGACTTTTGCTGTTCTAATATTTATAACATTTAGGCTCGTTAGATTTCAAAGAGAAAACAATGCGAACACCCTTGCAAAGGTGCTTGTAACGATTTTTGGGCTTTGCACTGTATTTTTTGGATACAATGTCTTTTCTTATTTATACAATTCGCAACTTGCACAATCATATAGGTTGTCTGAATTATTATCCAATGGCGCAGAATTATCTGAAGTTACGAAAAGCTACATCGATTTTGCTGGATATTCAGTAGCCGAAGGTTGGCCTCCACCTTTTATGCCTGAGCCTGCAGCACTTGTTTTTATAATTACTTTTGCGGTTATGGTTGTTGCAGGAGTTTGGGTCAACTTGTCTAAAAATTAAATTTTAACCAATTAAATATCTAAATAATGAAAAACTATTTATTACTTATTATGACATTTTGTTTTGTCGTTTCAATCAATGCACAAGACAAATTATATGTAAACCTTTGGTATGGAAAGGTAAAAAATGAAAATGTTGAAAAACATTTAGAACTTGAAGAAAAATTTTTCACAAAATACCACAAGGAAAGAATTAAGAACGGTGACATTGTAGGATGGGATATGTGGCAAATAGTAAATCCTGCTGCAAATGACATGACCACTACCTTTGTATATGCTCACCTTACAACTAGTTTATCAGGAGGGAACAATCCTTCTATAGAAAAACTTGAGGGGATTTCTGCCGGCGATTGGAGAGCTGCCCAGATTCAGGCTAATAGAAACTATGTCAGAAATTATCAGGTTTTAGTATCACTTAAAGGAGGTTACGGCCCTCAACAAAATGGAACACCTCCACCTGTAATAGTTCTTAATTATATGGATGTGATGCCTTATAAGGCTGCTGAGTATGAAAAAATGGAACTAGAAACTTTTATGCCAGCTCACAAAGAGGCGGGTTTAAGAAAAGGCTGGGGTTTACATAAGGTATTAAATCATTATGGTTCCGACCAAGGGTTTAATTATATAACTGCTGATTTTTATGATTCTTTAGAAACTGTGTATAATAATATAGATCAAACAAATCCACTTGGTGATGATCAAGTAAAGAATTTACAAGCAATGGATGAAATTAGAGATCTTAAAAGAGCCCATATAATGAGACTTGTAAAGAGTGTTCGATAAATAAAATAATTTTAAAAAAATGAAAAATAAAATAACATTACTACTATTTATATTGAATCTAAGCGTTGCTTCTGCTCAATATGTTGCCTTTTTTAAATTTAAAACGAATCAACCTGCTGCAATTGTAAGTACGATGTCAGATATGATAGAGACAGATTGGGGTAAAAATTTGCCAGCTAAAGTCAATCTATTTGGACTTTATTTTGGTGGAACTGATAAAGCAACCCATGCTGTTACTTTTGATTTTATGAATGAAAATGATCTTCAAAAATTTATGAGTTCATGGGCTTCTTCTAAAATAGCGCAAATGTATAGTGAGAAATTCGATAACATTTCTGAACCTATATCTCAGTATATAGCCACACCTGTAACATATGATGGTGATTGGACTCCTGACAGAGTATTTATGATGTGGAATATGGATGTATCTAACCCTGCGGCTTATGTGAAAGCCTTCTCTGCTTTTTCTAAAAAAATTAAGAAGAAATATACTGAAGTTGGTTCAAATGGAATAGGTCAACCTATTGTTGGACAAACAGACGAGTATTCTCATTTTGTTTGGGCTGGTTTTCCAGACATAGCCACTGCACTTGGTACAACAAAAAAAATGTATTCAGATCCTATGTTTGGGGAGTACGCACAAAAAGTTGCAGGTATAAGGAAATTAAAAGGTACATACTTGATGGCAAGACTTGCTACATTTAACTAGATACTAAGATTACCTCAAGGAGAAAAGGTCTAGTTTTTCTAGACCTTTTTTATTTACATTCTCCAAACGTAAAATCTGAAATTCCGTAAGAGGAAGCAACGCAAGAGTTAGAATAAGTTTTATTATTGCATCCACAAACTGGTCTATACTCTTTTGTGCAAGCAATACTTAGTGGCGGGTTTATTTCATTACAATCTACTTGGTTTGATTTACACCCTAAAATTATTATTGTCGCTAATAATATTTTTTTGATTCTCATTATTATTTAAAAAAATCAATTTAATGTATACTTTACAAGTATATACTTTATAAATTAGACTTTTAAAGTTAAAACAATAAATAATGAAAAAATTTTTAATTAGAAGAGAAATGGAGGGTGCTTCAAATGTACCAAAAGCAGAATTTAACAAAGGTGGTAAGGCCTCAGAGGCTATTTTAGAACAGATGAGGAATGAGGGCAAAATGATCCAACAAGAACAAAGTTACGTTGCTGGTAACAATGTTTTTTGTGTATATAATGCTGAAAGTGAAGATTTAATTCATGAACACGCTAAAAGATCAAACGGGATCGTATCAGAAGTTACCGAAATTACAACTGTAATTCGCCATAACACATCCGTTGTAAGTTAATTTTAAAATTATGTTTTTAAGAAACAATTTAATTTTTATTGTTTTTTTATTTTTTTCTTGTAACTCAAGAGTCGATTATTTATCTCTGCCTTCGGTTTTTTCTGACCATATGGTATTACAACGTGAAACTAAGGTCTCTTTTTGGGGAAAATCTAATCCAAATGAGAAAATTGAAATCAAAGGTAGCTGGGGGAAATCTTCTTCAGTAATTGCTGATAATTATGGGGAATGGGTATTAAAATTAGATACTCCTTCAGCTGGAGGACCTTATGAAGTTGTGGTTAATGATTCTAAAAATTCAATTATTTATAAAGATGTTTTAATTGGGGAGGTTTGGCTTGCATCTGGTCAGTCAAACATGCAATGGAAACTAAATCAATGCAAAGATTGTATTGACAATCAAGATGAAGAAATTGCTAACGCCAATTATGATAAGATAAGATTTTTTAATAATCCAATGGATTTAAGTATGGAAGTTGTAAAAAATCAAAGTTGGAGAAAAGTAAAATCTGAATATGCCAAAGAAAGAGAAGGTATTAACAGTAAGGAAAGTTTTAGTGCAACTGGTTATTTTTTTGCTAGAGAATTATACAAAGAATTAAAAGTTCCAATTGGAATAATCGGATCTTCGTGGGGAGGTACTAGGGTCGAAGCCTGGACCAATATAGATAAACTTAAACAGATTTATCCAAATAAAACTATTGAACTAAGTAAAATCGATAATTTTAGTAATTCGGAAAGTAAAATAAAAAAATACAATGATTCTATTTTATTAATAAACAATGAAAGATTTGATTATAAGTTTGTCAAGATACCAGAGTGGTCAGAGGATCAAAATAAATGGAATTTAATAAAAAATGGTTGGGCCGATTTGGATTTACAGGACAGTAAATTTAAAAATAAAGACTATGACGACTCATTGTGGCCATATTGGAAACCATCAATAATTGACTCTGAATATCCTATTTACCCAGGGTTTTTTGAAAGTGTTTTTAATGTGAATGAAAAACTTTTACACGATGGTGTTATATGGTTTAGAACTAGTTTCGATTTAAATAAAATTGATAAAAATTATATTTTGAGAATTGAAAATGGAATTGATGACGCAGATCAAACTTATATAAATGGAAATCTAGTAGGTAATATTTTTAATTCTGCTTTAGTAAGAGAATATAAAATACCAAAAGAAATTTTAAATAAAGGTAAAAACACTCTTGCAATTAGAGTCACAGATTATAGACTTGGCGGTGGTTTTAAAGGACCAATTAATTTAATTAGTGAGGATATAAATATTGAGTTCCCATTTAATAAATTTAAATATAAACATCAAGCATTCATATACGATCTAAAGTATTTTATGATCCATAGTTATTCTCCAGAGGAGCTTTTTAAAAATCAAGGTGAGATTAATAGTAAATTTATAGAACCTAAGGGTTTTAATAATCCAAATGAGTATTCAATACTTTATAAAAGAATATTATCTAACATAATTCCTTATACAATTAAAGGTACTATTTGGTATCAAGGTGAATCTAATGTTTCTAATTATAATGAGTACCAAACACTTTTCTCGGCTATGATAGATAATTGGCGTGAGACCTGGGGTTATAACTTTCCATTTTATTATGCCCAAATTGCACCTTTTCCTGAACCTGGAACCCTTGGAGTTCGAGAAGCACAAAGAAAAACCCTAGAGTCAACAGAAAATACCGGTATGGCTGTTTTAATGGACATAGGGGAGGAGGACGACATTCATCCTCACAACAAACAAGATGTAGGTAAAAGACTTGCTCTTTTAGCTCTTGACAAACAGTATGGTTTTAATTACGTATCCTCTGGCCCTAAATATAAAAGCAATCAAGCTAAGGGAAGATATTTATATGTAGATTTTGATAGTGTGGGATCTGGACTTGATTTTATAGGAGGTGAAAACGGCTTTGAAATAGCTGGGAAGGATAATAAGTTTTATCCAGCAGTTGCTAAAATTATAAGTAACAGAATTAGACTCTATTCTAAGGATGTAAAAAGACCTGTAAATGTAAGATACGGATGGAAAAACTGGACAGTTGGTACACTATTTAATAAAGAGGGATTACCAGCTTCATCATTTAGTTCAAATAATTTCAATTAATTTTAATTCACTTGTATTTAATTAAGAGAGTCTACTTTTTACTTTTTTTATTTATTTTTTCCTGTAACTCAAATAAAGATTCCCTTGTATTACCATCTTTATTTTCAGATCAAATGGTTTTACAGCAGCAAACTCTGGTCTCTTTTTGGGGTAAATCATCTCCAAATGATGATATTCAAATCAAGGGAAGTTGGGGAGAAGTGTCAAATATTAAAGCTGACAAAAATGGAGAATGGATATTAAAACTATCCACTCCTTCAGCTGGAGGACCATATGTGGTTAAGGTCAATGATTCCAAGACTTCTATTACGTACAAAGATGTTTTAATTGGCGAGGTTTGGTTAGCCTCGGGTCAATCTAATATGGAATGGATGATGAAGGCAGTTGGCTGTGAAATTAAAGAATGTATTGACAATCAAGCAGAAGAAATTAAAAATGCAGAATTTGAAAAAATAAGGTTTTTTTCAATCTATGAAGATTTGACAGGTGAGAGAATAAAAAGAGAAAGCTGGAAGTTGGTTAACCCGAAAAATATTGAGCGATTCAGTGCGGTTGCTTATTTTTTTGCGAGAAAAATCCATAGAGAACTAAAAATTCCTGTTGGTATTATAGCTTCAAGTTGGGGAGGCACTCGTATACAATCATGGATGAGTAACAAGACGCTACTAAAATCAAAATTTATAAAAGAAAAACTGCCGAAAGCTGTCAAAGTAAAAGATGTGATTTCTGAAAGATTAAACTTTAATGACTCTATTACAAAACTTAATGAAGATAGATTTGGATTTAAAGTTGTAAAATTACCAAAACCCTACCACATTTGGAGTGGTCAGCTGGATATTTGGAATCTCTTTAAAGATAAGTGGAGAGATTTAAATCTAGGTGATGAAGACTTTAATAGAATTGATTTTGACGACTCCAATTGGACCATCTGGGCAGAAGGCGATAACAATAACCATTTTAAGGAAGGAAGCTTTAAGAGTGCATTTAATTCTAACGAGCCCCTTTTAACTAAGGGAGTATTTTGGATAAGGACATATTTTGATGTTGAAAATATAGATGATGATTATTCTCTTGTAATTAAAAAGGGTATTAGCCAAGTAGATCAAACTTATGTGAATGGAAATTTAATTGGAAATAACTATTCTTTCATTGATGAGAGAAATTACAAAATACCAAATCAAATTTTAAAAAAAGGTAAAAATTTTGTTGCGATAAGAATTACCGATCTTACAGGTGACGGGGGTTTAAATAGTCAAATTACCCTCAAAAGTGCAAGTGGAACCAAAGAAATTTCTTATAATGAAATAAAAATCAAACATCAAGCATTTATAACCAATGGTATCTACGCTGTAATTCACAATCTTGGTCATGAAGAACTAATTTCTAGATACCCACAAATAAGAGATAATTTCTTGAATGGTTATGAAATTAATTCAACAAATGGGTATTCTACTATGTTTGAAAATATGATTTATCCCGTAATACCTTTCACAATGAAGGGTGTAATTTGGTATCAAGGTGAGGCAAATGTATGGAAACCTGACCATTATCAAGATTTACTTATTTCAATGATTAACGATTGGAGAGATTATTGGGGATATCAATTTCCATTTTATTACGCACAAATCACACCACTTGAGTATCCAGAAAATCAGTATTCTCAACTCATTAGAGATGCTCAAAGGAAAGCTCTGAAAGGAATTGATAAAATTGGGATGGCTATTTTACTTGATATTGGTGAAAAGAACAATGGCCACCCAGGTAACAAGCAGGATGTAGGAAAACGATTGGCATTACTTGCCTTAGATAAAGATTACAATTATAATGTCGTTTCTTCTGGTCCATTGTATGAAGATCATAGAATAGTAGATAATTATATTGAGGTATCTTTTAAGAGTGTGGGTTCAGGCTTGAAATCTAAAGGAAAACTTAAAAATTTTGAAATAGCAGGTTCGAATAAAAAATTTTACGAAGCTACAGCCAGAATTGTAGGTAATAAAGTAAGGGTGTATTCTAAAAAAATAAAAAGACCCAAACATGTTAGATATGGTTGGAAAAATTGGGTTGAAGCGACTCTATTCAACAAAGAGGGACTACCTGCTTCGTCTTTTCAATCTGATTATTAGACCGAAGAATTTCCAAGGATAATATATATTAACACTGTAATAAAACACAAACTATAGGACATAACTTTGGTGTACTTCCATTGTTTCATGTCATCAATTTTTAAAGTATTAAAACTAAATGATCCATCATATGGATAGAATCTTGAGATTATTAGCATTGTTCCAATATTTAATAAAAATTCAATACCCCATATGTGAACAAAATGTATTTCTGTTTTTAATATAAATGTCATTAAAATATAAAAGCTTAGTCCAACAATCAATGAAACTTTAGCTCCAAGTGCTGATATTTTTTTTATAAAAAAACCTGCAATTAAAATTGATGCAACGGGTATAAAATAGATACCATTTAATTGTTGTAAAAGTTGGTAAAGTCCCTCTGGAGCATTTGCGACCATTGGGGCAACAAATATTGCAAAAATTGCTAATAAGGCTGATAAATATTTACCTATTTTGACAAGTTGCTTTTCACTAGCATTTTTATAAAAATATCCTTTATATATGTCCATACTAAATATTGTAGCAGCACTATTTAACACACTGTTAAATGTACTAAGTACAGCACCCATTATGATTGCAGCAAAAATTCCAACAAGGGCAGGAGGAAGTACTTTTTTAATTAATTCGGGATATATCATATCTTGGTTTTCATAAAAAGAATCTCCAAAGTAATAAAATCCAATTATCCCTGGGAAAGCGATTATAAGCGGCACTAATATTTTTAGTCCCCCAGTATAAAGTAGACCCTTTTGAGCTTCAACTAAGTTTTTAGCACCAAGTGCCCTTTGAATAATGGTTTGATTCATGGCCCAAAAATATAGTTGATTAATAATTAGACCAGTGAATAGCACTTCAAAAGGTAAAACAGAGTTTTTTGCTCCGATTACATTAAATTTTTCTGGATTATTTTCATATACCCTATTCAATCCATTAAAAAAACTGTTTTCACCTATCGCTATTATTGCTAGTATGGGGATAGCTAATCCACCGACTAATAATCCATATCCATTAATTGTATCAGAAATAGCAACTGCTTTTAGACCGCCAAAAATTGCGTAAATGGAGCCTATAACACCTATAATTACAACCGTAACCCATAAACCCTCACCTTTAGAAACACCCAATATCTCAGAAACATTAAAAATACTTTCTAAGTTGATTGCGCCAGTGTATAAAACTATCGGCAAAAGAGTGATTACAAAAGAGACAATTAAAAAAAATGCGACTATTAGCCTAGTTGTTCTGTCAAAACGCTTTTCTAAAAACTCAGGGATAGTCGTTAGCCCCATTTTTAAATATCTTGGCACGAAATAAATAGCCGCAGCAACAAGAGCAATTGCTGATGTAACTTCCCAAGCAATAATTATAAGTCCGTTTCTGTAAGAAGACCCATTCATACCAATTAAATGTTCGGTAGAAATATTTGTAAGGAGCATTGATCCAGCTATTACAATTCCAGTTAAGCTTCTTCCCCCAAGGAAGTATCCTTCTGATGAATCTAATTTTTCTTTTCTTAATCTCAGATAAGTATAAATAGCCACAAAAGAAATAAATCCAATAAATGTTAAAGAGGTAAACATTTTATTGTTGAGGCTTTATATATGGTTTTTGATTTTTTTTATTCATCTCGTAGTCTTCTCTGGCTTTTCTAACTTCCCTGGAATTTGAAACTTCTGGAACAGGCACTTCCCACCAAGCATAAGCATATCCAGATAGCTTTCTGTCTCTGATGGTTTCAACATAAATAACAGTTGTTTTATCATTTTTCTTTGCTTTAACGAGTGCGCTATTAAACTCATCTATACCCTCAGTTTTAATAACTATAGCGCCTAAACTCTCTGCATTTTTAGCTAAATCAACTGGTAGAAAATCACCATCTAATTCACCTGTTTTTTTATTTCTATACTTGAAATGTGTACCAAAACCTTCACCACCTACTGATTGTGAAAGCCCACCAATACTTGCATAACCCTCGTTATTTATAAGAATTATGGTAATTTTGTAGCCTTCTTGAATTGAAGTAATTATATCAGAAGGAAGCATTAAGTAGCTAGCATCACCGCATATCACGTACACCTCTCTATTAGGGTCAGCCATTTTCACTCCAAGTCCACCAGGAATCTCATATCCCATACAAGAATTACCATACTCTAAATGAAAACCTTTGGAGTTTTTTGTTCTCCAAAGTTTGTGTAAATCCCCAGGTGCACTTCCTGCTGCACAAAGAACAACATCATTTTCATCCATAAATTCATTTACGGCACCTAATAATTCCGATTGCACAGGTCTTTTCGGATCTTCAGTATGATAAATTTTTGATACAATGTCATCCCATTCTTTATTTAAAACTTTTATTTTTTTAATATATTCTTCATCAGTAGAATGGTTTCCCAATTTCTGGCTAATTATTTTAAGTGTTTCTCTTGCATCTCCCTGAAGTGGAATAGCACTATTTTTAAAAGCATCAAACTCAGCAACATTAATGTTTATAAAATTTACATTTTTGTTTTGCCATACAGACCTTGATGCAGTTGTAAAATCACCATATCGGGTTCCAATACCTATAACAAGATCTGAATTTTTAGCTATTTCGTTAGCGCCCTTTGTACCTGTTGCCCCAATTCCACCTAAATTGAAGGGGTTTGAGTAATGAAGGGTTCCTTTTCCTGCAAAAGTTTCAGAAACGGGTATTCCATGTTTTTCAGAAAACTCTTTTATTACATTTTCAGCCCCAGAATATATTGCACCACCACCAGCTACAATCATGGGGTTAGATGCTTTTTTAATTTTGTTTACTGTTTTTTCAATAAGTGCTTCATCTGGTAAATTTCTTTGAATTTGCCAACATCTTTTTTCAAACAATTCAGATGGGTAATCGAAAGCTTCTGCTTGTACATCGTGAGGTAACGCCAATGTTACAATTCCAGTTTCAGAAGGAGAGGTAAGTACCCTCATAGACTCTAATAAGGCGGTGGTTAACTGCTCTGGTCTGTTTATTCTATCCCAATATTTCGATACGGGTTTGAAACAGTCATTTGCTGACATATCTTGGGTAAAAGCATATTCTGTTTGCTGTAGTAGAGGTGAGGCAGTCCTTTTTGAAAAATAGTCCCCTGGCAAAAGAAGCACAGGAATTCTATTTATTGTAGCAGAAGCCGCAGCGGTTATCATATTGGTTGCACCAGGCCCAATAGAGGTAGTACATGCAAAGGTCTGCAGTCTATTTTTCATTTTTGAAAATGCTGCAGCCGCATGTACCATTGCCTGTTCATTTCGGGTTTGATAATATTTAAAATCTTTATTTTCTTTCAGAGCTTCTCCAAGCCCAACTACGTTCCCATGACCAAAAATACCAAAACAACCAGCAAAAAAGGGGTTTTCAACACCATCTCGAACAACATATTGATTTTTAAGGAATAGAATTAAAGCTTGAGCAACTGTTAGTTTTTTTGTCATTATTTAAAAATTAATATCCACCATTTGAGTTTATAAAAACTGATATTTCTTCAAAAGTAGGAGCAACATTGCAACATCCATTTTTTGTTACAAGCCATGCACCACACGCATTAGCTAATCTACAAGATTTATAATTTGACCACCCATGAAGATAACCAAAAATAAAACCAGCCGCAAATGCATCCCCAGCTCCTAAAACATTTACAGCATTCACTTTGTATGATGGTACCTTTTGAGCCTTTTTTTTGGACTCATAAATAACACATCCATCTATACCTTTTTTTAAGATTATCAGTTTTGTCCCCATTTTAAAAATACTATCAATAGCGTTATTGACATCCCCAACTAATTTTGGCTGAGTAATTGAATCGTTTTTTATTTCTACTTTTTCATTTCTCTTTAAATAAACAGACAAAATCTCTTCCTCTGTACCAATTAATATATCTGTGATTTTGATATAATTTGTAATTACTTTAGAGTATTCATCAAAGTTCTTCCATGCAATTAATCGGAAATCAATATCCAAAATCACAGGAATATTTTTTTGTTTTGCCTTTTCACTTAAATGAACCGCCGCATCTCTGCAAGGAGATTCCGATAGTGCAGTTCCACTCATTAATAAAGCTTTAAATACATCTAAATGTATTTTTTCAATTAAAGCTACTGTTATTTTATTTTCTGGTGCTTTTTCTCTATAAAAAACGAGAGGAAATTGATCCGGAGGAATAATACCGCACAAAACTAGGTTTGTTTTGGTATTAGGGATAACATACATATTAGATGTGCTAATATTTTCTTTAATTAATTTATCCATTATAAACTTCCCAGTTAAGTCGTCACCTACAGCTGATAATAGTGCAGTTTTTAATCCTAATCTTTGAGAACAAACAGATGTATTAGTAGGAGATCCTCCAATGTAAGCTGAAAAAGATTCAATATCAGAAAAATTCGAACCTATTTGTTTTGAATAAAGATCCATTGAACATCTCCCAAATGATAACAAATCAAAACTCATTTAAATAAGTGTAATCATGTTTATAAATCATCCTAAATCTTTTAATTCAATAATTTTTTTTGTCTTAAAAGATTCTGTCATTGCAGTAGTGATCATTGTAGCTTTTCTTGCATTAGAAAGAGTACATTGATTTTGTTTTTTATTTAAAATTGAGTTTATAAAATCTTGAATCTGCGTAAGAAAAGCATCCTTAAACCTGTCGTAGAATGTTTCATTACATTCATACCTGTATCCATTCTTATCTGATATTTGGAGTCTGTTCTTAAAAGGGGGATTCCCAACTGTTAATTTCCCCAATGTTCCTATTATTTCAGTAAACGTATCGTGTCCATATGATGATGTTCTTGATGCACCAAGCAGAGCCATTTTTCCGTTTTCAAATTCACAAAATGCAAAAGTATTGTCTGCATCATCTAGATCACCAAACTCTTTAAATCTAAAGGCTCCTCCCAACGACCAAACTTTTTTAACTTCACTACCGATAAACCATCTTGCCAAATCTGCATCGTGTACATTAAAATCGTGAAAAATACCCCCTCCAGACTTAACATAGTCCACTTGAAATGGAGCCCAGGTATCCTTATCTACGGTTTGAGAACGAACAAAAAAGGGATCACCAATTTTATTTTTTTCAATTGTTTTTTTTGCATCCATGTAGCTTTCGTCGTATCGTCTTACAAATCCAACACAACTTATTAAATTGGGATGTTTTTTTGCCTCTTTTTCAGCTTTTAAGCAATCTTCGATAGAAATAGCAAGCGGTTTCTCACTAAACACATGTAGTCCATTTTTTAACGAAAAAATTATCTGCTCAGCATGGTATTTTGTTGGAGTTAGAATAGCTACTGCATCTAAGTTGGATTTTTCAACCATTTCCTCAAAACTTGTAAAGCACATATCGACTCCTAGCTCACCTTTTGCGTATTCTAGCTCATCTTTTGCTAGGCTACAAACAGCAATTAATTTAGCATCAGGTGATTTATATTGAATGTTTTGAGCATATTCTTTTCCCAACCTTCCTAGCCCTGCTAATCCAATTCTAACTTTTGACATAATTATTATTTGAAATTTTTAATCATATCTTTTATACCTGGTATGGTTTCAAGTTGATATTCATAATCTGGATGAAAATATTGAACTAGAGAACGTTGTGTTTTTCCAACGATGATTGTAAAATAATACATTTGAAAACCAGGAGCTGCTACACAAGGGTGGTAGCCTTTGTCAATAAGAATAGTGCTACCATCTTTAATATGATGTACTGGACCAAAACTTTTCTCGTTGGGATTTAAAAATTGTGCTCCAAAACCATTTTTTGGATTAAATCTAAACTGATATACCTCGTCAAATTTTGTTTCTACAGGTAATCTGTCTGTATCATGTTTATGAGGGGGGAAACCCGACCATCCACCTTTTCCAACTGTGAAGAGCTCACTTACTAAAAGTCTACCTGATCTACCTTCGCCATTTTTACCAAGTAAATGATATATTTTTCGATGCGTTTTAGTTTCATCACTTCCGTATTGAACCTTCTGAACTTCATTTTGATCTACATAAAATGGGGAATATTTTCGATTAATTTTTCCTCCTGCGATATAAATTTCTGATTCATTATTTGAAATTGAAGTGATTTTCACATGAGAGTTTTTTCCAGCGTAAACCCCCTCTGGTTTCCCCGTCCATAAAGAATCTCTTTTTCCAACCTCTGAAAATTTTACATCATCAACCTTAACGCATACCTTGCCTTTTACAACAACAATCATTGTCTCATGATTTTCAAGATTATATGTAGTTGAAGCATTGCTATTCAAAAACAATCTATTGAAGTATACAAGAGGTACTATTTTGTTGTCTATATCAACAATCGGTTTGTTTTTATTGTCAAAAGGTTCAATATGTCTTATCATATATTCATATGTTTATTTATAAATTCATATCCCATCTTTGCGTATTCAAAAGGATTAGCCACCGCAGAATCTTGTTCTGCCTCAACAACAATCCAACCATTATAATTTTGATTTTTAATATAACTAAGTATTTCGTCCATATTTTCAATGTCTCCGTCCCCGGGTACAGTAAAAACTCCTAATTTAACTCCTTCTAGAAAACTTAAATTATCTTTTTCAACTCTGCTTTTAACGTTATCTCTAACATCCTTTAAGTGAATGTGTGAAATTCTTGGCATATACTTTTTTATGGCATTTAAAGGATTTTCATTAGCAAAATAAAAGTGGCCACAGTCGTAGTTAAGGCTTACATACCTATCATCTGTTTCGTTAAGAAGTCTGTCGACTTCTGATATGTTTTCAATCATTGTTCCAACATGATGATGGTAGGATAGTTTTATTCCAAATTCTTCCAATGAGAATTTGCCAAGTTTATTTAATCCCCTGACAAGTTTACCCCACACTTCTTTACTTGCCTGTTTTCTTGATGAAACTGGTACTTTTATGTTGCCGTGTATAGAATTTCCAGTTTCAGCTCCACCAACTACCTTGGCTTCAAAATATTTTAAAAAATTTAAATGAGATTTGAAATTTGTTTTAACAGTTTCAAATGGTTGACTTGAGAATTCATAACTAAACCATTGGTTGCAAATTCTAAGATTCCTTAAATCCAAGTGCTTTTTTAAAAGTGGTAAATTATTCTTTGGAAATTTTGTTCCAACTTCACAACCCTTATAACCAGCAAGTGCCATTTCGCTAATACATTGTTCAAAAGTGATATCTCCTCCAATTTCGGGAAGATCATCGTTTGTCCATCCAATAGGTGCTATTCCTAGGTTAATCATTTTTTAATTTAAAATAAATTATTCTTTTCTACACAAAGTAAAATTTTAAACTTTTTTTCCAATAGTATCTCTAACTCTTCCATGTACTTTTTTCCAGGTTTTAAGTGATCCCATTCACCACTAGAGTCTTTAAAAAATTCTCTAAAAATCCTTGTCCAAAGAAGTCTCAGGTCTGTAGCAATGTTAACCTTACATACACCGAGTTTAATAGCTTCCTTTATTTCACTTTCACTTACCCCTTTAGCATTATTTTTTAAACTGCCTCCTGCATTATTAATTCTATCTACTTCATTTTTATCAATTGTAGAGGCCCCATGAAGTACAATGGGGAATCGAGGAAGTCTTTCTTGTATTTTTCTCAATATATCTAATCTCAATTTTCCACCTCCGGAAAATTTATAAGCTCCATGACTTGTCCCAACCGCAACTGCTAAGCTGTCACAGTTGGTTTGTTGAACAAAATATTCAACATCCTCTGGATTTGTAAATTTTGCTTCCTGTTCATCAATATCTATGTCATCTTCTTGACCACTTAATATTCCTAACTCTGCTTCTACAGAAATATTTTTTTTATGTGCTTTATCTACAATCAATTTTGTTCTTTGAATGTTTTTCTCAATTGGATCATGTGAGGCATCAATCATTACAGATGTATAAATTCCAGAATTAATACCATCTATGATATGGGATTCATATCCATGGTCTATATGAATCGCACAAACATTGTTTGGATGTAAATCAATTGCTGATTTAATGTACCCTAGTAGCATTTTTGGTGGAATATATTCTCTGGCTGCAGGAGTTGTTTGGATAATAAATGGTGCTTGCAGTTTTTCAGCTACTTTAAATAAAGCAATAACCTGCTCAGGGTTCGAAACATTAATAGCTGGAATACAAAATTCACCATAAGCTTTATCAAATAATATTTTAGAGGGTAAAATTTTCAATTTATTCTTTTATGTTTTGTCAATTTCACTAACAAGAACTGGTTTGTTACAATTAAGTGACTCCTTAGCACATAATCCTAACATTAGTGACATTAGACCGTCAAAGCCAGACACCTCCGGAGTTTTTTTATGTCGTATACAATCAATAAAATGATCTATTTCTTTTTTATAAGCATCCGCATATCTTTCAAGAAAAAAATGTTGAGGAAGGGCTGATGTTACTCCATTTTCACTGTAAGTTAGAGTGTATTTATCAAATTTATTTTTTGATTGTACCATACCCTTTGATCCAAAAACTTCGACTCTTTGATCGTATCCATAAACTGCTTTTCTACAATTATCTATTACTGCCATACTGCCATCCTCAAATGTTAAATTGATAATAGCCGTATCAATGTCTCCAGCTTTAGCAATTTCTGGATTAACTAATGCATCACCTTTAGCATAGACTTCAACAATCTCTTTGTTGGTCAGGTAACGAATCATATCAAAATCGTGAATGGTCATATCTAAGAACATTCCACCCGAACTTTTTATGTAATTAATTGGAGGCGGGGAGGGGTCTCTACTAGTAATTTTGATCGTATGGATATCACCAATATGACCGTTTACAATCTTTTCTTTTACAGATTGAAATTCACTATCAAACCTCCTATTGAAACCAAGCATTAATTTAATTTTAGATTCATTTACTGTTTTTAAAACCTGCTTTACCTTTTCTAGGGAAAGATCCAACGGTTTTTCACAAAAAACATCTATCCCTTTTTTTGCCGCGATTGATACATAGTTAGCGTGTGTATCAGTAGGGGAACAGATTACAATTGCGTCAGCCTGAACTTGGTCAGCTACATCTGTAAAATCTTTTTGATAAAATGTTAAACCCGCTTTATTTGAAAAAACTTTAGCCTCATCGGTAGGGTCACAAATACCAACAATTTCAACTTCGTCTATTGCCTGCAAATTACCAAGATGAATCTTTCCAATTCGACCAAGCCCAATAATAAGTGTTCGTATCTTATTCATCCCTTACTAAAACTTTCTCGACCATGTGTTTGGCCATCTTTCAATTACCACTTTAGTTTGAGTAAAAAATTCTATCGCGTGTTTTCCTTGACCATGAAGATCACCAAAAAAACTATCTTTCCAACCACTAAAAGGAAATTGTGCCATTGGAGCAGCAACTCCGATGTTGACTCCTATATTTCCTGCATAGACTTTATTTCTAAATTTTCTTGCATTAGAGCCACTTTCGGTGAAAATACATGCCATATTTCCATAATTGCTGTTGTTTATAAAATCTATAGCATTATCAAGAGTTTTCATAGATACTAAGCTCATAACAGGGCCGAAAATCTCAGTATTAATTATTTCTTTTTTAAGGTTTACATCTTCAATTATGGTTGGATTTATGAAGTTCCCACTTTCAAAGCCCTTAATTTTTGTATTTCTTCCATCTAAAATTGCTTTTCCACCTTCATTTATTCCAATTTGTATGAGTTCTTCGATTCTTTTTTTACTATCACTTGTAATAACTGGACCCATATCAATCTCATCGTTCCATCCATAACCTGTTTTTCTAGATTTTACCATATCATATAAAGAATCTTTAAGTTTTCTTTCGATATCGTCAACTGTAATAATTACAGAAGCGGCCAGACATCTCTGTCCCGCACAACCATAAACAGAATCAGCAACTATTTTTGAGGTCATCTCAACATCACAGTCAGGCATTAATACAACTGGGTTTTTTGCACCACCTTGGGCTTGAACTCTCTTCCCATTTTGTGTTCCTTTAGAATAAATATATTTTGCCACAGGTGTGCTGCCAACAAAACTAACAGCTTTTACTAAAGGGTGTTCAAGTAATGCATCTACGGAATATTTTCCTCCGTGAACTAGACTTACAAGACCATCTGGTAGATCTAACTGATCAATTAATTCAAAAATTTTAACCATCGTTAAAGGAACTTTCTCTGAGGGTTTTACAACCATTGCATTACCAGTAGCAATTGCATATGGGAGAAACCAAAATACAATCATACTTGGAAAATTAAATGGGGTAATACAAGCAGTAACTCCGAGAGGCTGTCTTATCATCATTTCATCAATACCACTTGCGATATCTTCTATAAAATCCCCTTGGATTAGCATTGGCGTACCGCAAGCAACCTCAATATTCTCAATGGCTCTTTGCATTTCACCGTAAGATTCAGACTTGGTTTTACCACTTTCATTGGTAATTGTCTCTGCAAGAACATCAAGATTGTCTTCCATTAATGACTTTAATCGGTAAAGAACTTGTACGCGCTTCATAACAGGAACATCTCTCCATTCTAGATAAGCATTGTGTGCACAATTAACAGCTTCATTTACGTCTTTAATATTTCTCTCTCCAAATGGAACTTCGGCTATAACTTTTTGAGTAGCTGGATTATTAGCTTTAACAGTTAATTTTTCATAACTATCTTTCCATTTTCCATTGATATAATTTTTTAACATTGATTTAAAATTAAAATTTATTTATTCATAATCCTTAAGGCCTCCTCTAACGTAGGCATAAAGTTGGCGCATCCTTCTTTTGTTACAACATGCGAGCCACAAGCATTTCCCATTTTTATTGATTTTTCAATACTCCATTTTTGAATTAATCCATATATAAATCCACTAGCAAATGCGTCACCCGCACCAAGCACGTTTAATATCTTTACAGGAAATCCTTTTATGTCTCTTCTTTTGAAATTTTTATCGAAGTACGACGCTCCATCCTTACCTCTTTTTACAATTAAAACACCTGTTCCTAATTTAATTAATCCCTCAATACTTTTATTTAAGTCTCCTTGGATTTCTGGAGATGATATTTGTTGGTGTTTAATGGTTACTTGAGAAGAATCTTTTAGCATAGATGCCAAAACCTCTTCTTCGGTACCAATGGTGATATCAATTTTTGACATGATTGATCGGACTACATGGCCGAATGACCTGTAATCTTCCCACTGATCGGCTCTAAAATCCAAGTCCATAACAACACTTACTGAATTTTTCTTAGCTATTTCTATTGCGTGTATAGTTGCATCTCTGCTTGGTTCTTTATTTAGCGCTGTGCCATTAACTAGTAAAACCTTGTGGTTAGCAATGTTTGCATTATTCACATCATCAGCGTTTATTAATGTATCTGCAGCATTATCTCTATAAAACACTAACGGGAACTTATCGGGAGGTTCAATACCCAACAGAACTGCACTACTCCTTGCATTTTCTTTTGTGGGGATAAAGTCTGTATTTACTTTTTCCTTGTTTAAGAAGTTTAAAATAAATTCTCCAACTTTATCTTTTCCAACAGCCGTTAACAAAGTGGATTTTAATCCCAACCTGGAACAGCCTACAGATATGTTTAATGGAGAGCCGCCAACAAAAGCATTAAAACCAGATATCTCTTTAAATGGAACTCCAATATCTTGAGAATACAAATCTATCGATGATCTTCCTATTGCTATCAAATCTCTTTTACTCATTTTCGTTATTCATTTTAGAGGTTACAAGTGGTAATCTTTTGTCTTTATATGACCACGAATTATATATCCATTCATGGTCTGGATCTGTGGTATTTTCTAAACATTGATCACTACCTGCCAAAAAATTGAGATAATAACAATGATATCCGTGCTCAGCTACAACAGGATGAAACCCTTTCGGAATCAGTACACAGTCATCGTTTTTGGGTCTTAAAATCTCATCTATTTCTTTGTCTTTTGTATAGATCTGCTGAATTGCATAAGCTTCAGATTTTTGAAATTTATAAAAATAAGTTTCTTCTTGTTTTGGCTCAATTACTTTGCCGTCGTCATCTAAAATTCTCTCATCGTGTTTGTGAGCTGGGAAAGAACTCCAGTTACCTGAGGGAGTATATACCTCTCTGGATATTATTCTTGAACATCCAAAGCCGGGTGGAACTAGATCGTTAAACTGCCTTGTAGCATTATCGCCGCCAAAAATTACAATTGGGGTTTTATCTGGAGTTATAAATTTAGGGTCAAAATCTTTATCTGATCTGCACCATCCATATGCAATATCTAAAATTTCAGATGTACATGTAAGAGTAAAGTTTGTTTTCCTAGGCAGATATAAAGTATGTGCTATACCTGAAAAAACATTCTTTCGACCATTAAATGTCTCCCAATTTCCTCTATTGCTTGTCACTTTAAAATTTCCTGAAAGCAGAACAATGACTATTTCATTTCCAATCGTTTCAAAATCCCACGACTGATTTAATTTCATTTTTCTTGCCTCAAAGGATAAAAATTCCCAATTAGCAGACAAGGGATTAACACTCTGGTAAACTCCATTTTCTTCTAGAGTTGGATGAATTAATAAGTCTGATTTATTTGACATTGAATTAATTTATTGATTTGTAAATAGTTCTTATTAAGTCCTCTTGTATACCTTTATAGCTTTGAGATCTTGTCATAAAAATTACAAACATAGAATTTTTTGGGTCAATCCAAAACTCTGTGTACTGTAATCCGCTCCAACCATAAATTCCTTTGGGTGCTCCTTGGTTCATTATATTGGGGTCTTCTAGAACATAGACCGACAATCCCATATAATAGCCCAACTGATTTTGATAAGATCTGTCTTCCCTTGGATAACCTTCTGAATATTTTTTTGTCATCGTCTTTATGCTTTCTGGGGATATAATTTTTTTACCATTATAAATACCATTATTCACTAGCATTTTACAAAAATTCATAAAATCCGAAGTTGTTGTTAGTAAACCCTCAGCACCTAAATTAGTTTTATCGTTTTGATCATATGTTAATATGTTTCCTCGACTCGTAATTCCGTCTTGTAAAAAGCCTTTAATAGAAGAGGTATTTAAAAATAGTGGTTGAAAGTTTATTTTATCCTCATTTGTTAAATAGAATTTTGTGTTATTCATATCTAAGGGGGTGAATAAATATTGATCTAAAAATTCACCGAACTGCATATTGGTTGCTATCTCTATGACTCTGCCAAGAATTGATTGATTAACCCCATACAAGTATTTTGTTCCTGGTTCATATTGTAGCGGATGTTTTGAGATTATTTCCATTAATTCTTCTAAATTGTCAGCTTTAACTGCATTTACATAAAAATTTTCAGGAGTACAAAATCCAGATCTGTGCGACATTAAATCAATTATCTTCATTTGATTTTCACATGGATAAATATTGTCTGAACTTAAGCAGTAATCATCTCCATCTTCAAAATTTGCATTTTTTTGTTTTTTTATTTTCATGCAATTTAAATTTGAAAATGATGGTATATATTTAGAAACAGGATCGTTCAAATCAATAAGATTTTTTTCTTCCAAAATAAACATTCCAATGGTGGTTACAACTTTGGTTGTCGACCACAATGCAAAAATGGTCTCATTGTGTATTTTTTTATCGTATTCTTTGTTTGTGTTTTCTGTATGGCGGTAAAATAAGGAGTCGTCTTTGTAAACAACAATCTCATTGCTTCCTGTTATTTCTTTTTCAATTAATTCTTTTTGAAATTTTTTTATTAAATCTTCACTAGATGAAAACTTTATACGCTCTTTGCAAGAAATTAAGCTCAGAAATAAGATAGTAATACAAATTATATTAGTTTTCATGCCAAAGATGTAAATTCAAATTTAATTGAAAAACAACTACAATTTAAATTCAAATAAATAAATATTATAGGTAATAAGTAATTGTAATTATAATTAAAAAATTAATTGTGTTTTACTAAT
>JBJKWZ010000018.1:0-122973 GCA_045561795.1 Flavobacteriaceae bacterium | reverse complement strand
ACTCAGGTATACACACCAACTACTGCGATTAGTACAACCACATTCTTTAGAAGAGCTGCTATCAGCTCCTATGGAGGCGCACAGTGTGAGGAATATAGTAACATTATACAGATAGGAATTAGCAGCCCACCTATAACAGGTTTGCAAGCACAGGGCGGTGCAATTACAGCGCAAGATACGGTAACGCTTTGTACAGGGGAGTCTATTACTTTTAATGCAACAGGAGGGGGAGTAGAGTTTTTATTCTATTTAGATGATAATCCACTTGGTGTAAAATCGGGATCCAGTATACTTACAACCAGTACACTTATTACCGGATCAAGAATTAAAGTAGAGTCGTTTAATGGACAAGGCTGTTCTTCTTTTTCACCAGAGATAGAGGTTCAGATTGTAGACAATCCAGTTATTAGTTTAACCTCAACTGCTTTTGCCTCGTCCGCGTCCTCATCAACGTTTTGTAAAAACGATTCAATCACCTTCACAGTTACCTCTACCTCAGCGATATCGACTTATACTTTCTCTGTTGGAGGGACACCACAACTGGTTACAACAAATAATACATTTACACCGGCTCCACTACTGTCCTCTACAACATCTGTATCGGTAATGGTAGAGACAGCAGCAGGATGTACAGCTACTGAGACATTGGATATGTTCTTAAATGAGATTACTTCATCGGGGAATATCGGACAAGCCTCGGCTACAGTCTGTGCAGGTGAGATACCACCGGCCTTTACCAACATAGCATCAGCTACGGGATTGGGTACGATAAGTTATGAGTGGCAGTCTAGAACCTATGGTACAGCCTTTGGAAATGTAACAGCATCGGCTACTACTCAGGTATACACACCAACTACTGCGATTAGTACAACCACATTCTTTAGAAGAGCTGCTATCAGCTCCTATGGAGGCGCACAGTGTGAGGAATATAGTAACATTATACAGATAGGAATTAATAACCCTCCTGTCCCAGGTATCCAAGTTGGAGCAGTGAGTGCACCTGCAACTGTAACTGTGTGTTCCAGTGAATTAGTTACTTTTAATGCAACGGGAGGGGGATTATCTTTTCAGTTCTATATAGACAACAATCCTGTCGGGTCTAGATCAGACTCTAGTGTGTTAACAACAAACACTCTAAATGATGGTTCACGAGTTAAAGTAAGATCTTGGAATACAAATACAGCAACTGGTGGTGGTTGTTCTTCTTTTTCCGAGGAAATATCAATAATCAGAAGTTTGGACCCAGTTTTAAGCTTAGCGGTGGATGCATATGCATTAACCTCAACTAATTCACTATTTTGTGAAGGAGATTCTTTAACCTTCACAGCTAGTTCTACTTCAGCGATATCCACTTATACATTCTCCGTTGGTGGAGTTACTTATCAGACAAGTTCAACAAATATTTTTATACCCGATAATTTAACTCCTGCGATTCAAATTACGGATAATGTTGAGGTTGTTGTAATTGGAACTACAGCAGCTGGGTGTACTTCGTCAGCAACAATTTTGATGAATGAAAATTTTGTTTCGCCAGGTCTAATAAATACAGCTAGTTCTACTATTTGTTTTGGTGAATCTGCACCTTCAATTTTTAATGTTGTTTCTGCTGTCGTCTCAGGGTCGATACTATACGAGTGGGAAGCTTCAATCGACAATGGATTAAACTTTAACCCATATCCTTCGTCAGCTAACACTCATACTTTAGTTGACCCAGGAAAACTTTTCCAAACCACATTATTTAGAAGGAAAGCAACAAGCGATATCTCAAGCTTGACAAGTTGTTTTGAATATAGTAATACAATTACAATTACAGTTTTACCACAAGTAGTAGGTGGAACAATAACACCTACAGCATTAACTATTTGTTCTGGAGAAGTTCCCCCACAATTAAATGTTGTTAGTGGAACAATTGGTCCAGGAGTTTCATATAATTGGGAATTTTCTCGTGATGGAGTATCATTCACCAGTATCGCAACTGCGACAGGACAAAGTTATACTCCTTCATCCTTAAACACTACCACTTTCTATAGAAGGGTTACAACAGCTGGTAGTGGGACTGCTAGTACATGTGTTGCGGAGAGCACGATAATTGAAATCAAAGTTTTTGATTTAGATCCTGGAGCTTTAGATCCAAATCTCAACATGTCGTACTGTTATGGAGTTGATCCTCCTTCTATTGTAAGTTCAGTTACAGGAGGTGGTACTCCAATGGACGCGAAAACGAGTATGGGTACTTTAACTTATCAGTGGGAAAGTTCTGTAAATGGAGCAGCTTGGAGCGCAATAACCTCTGCCACAAACGTTGATTATGACCCTCCTTCTCTTGTCCAAACCACATGGTTTAGAAGAGTTGCAAGGGCATCTATAGATGCAACTGAATTTTGTGAATCCACAACCGACCCAGTAAGAATTCAAATCCTACCTTCCCTTAATGAAGGATTTATCTTAGATGATCAAACTATTTGTCAAATTGTAGATGCAGCTGATTTACCTAACGATCTTCTATTAAACGGTGCACAAGCATTAACAAATTCTGTAACTTTCCAATGGCAAAGATCCATTGATCAATTGAATTGGGATGATATTGACGGAGAAAGAGCCAGCTCTTTAGCGTTTAATATAGGTGATTCTTGGCTACCAAGTGCCATAGAACCTGCAACATATTATAGAGGAATAATAACCTATGTTGGTGACCCCGAACCCCAAGCGCTAGAACAAACTATGATTGAGTTAGTTGAAACAGGCGGTTTTATTGGAGGAAAACTTTACTCTGTGGCTGTAAATGGTAATAGATATGATATCACTACTCAAGCGACAAGCACAATTGATACAGTAGGTGAATTTCTAGCAAACTATATTAGTACTACAGATCCAACAGTTGATGGCTTGTATAATAGCTCATCTAATATCTTGACTTTAAGATCAATTTTACCAGGAAACTTTAATATAGCTGCATCTACAGGTGTTCCCTCACCAACAGTTGCTGTTGTTATTCCAAAAGATAACCCAGAAATGAATATGAGAATTTTAGTTTCTGGAAATACTGGTGGAAGACAACCTAACACTTCTATGGAAAGTTGTCAGATATATACGGAAGTTGTGACTATAGAAGTTTTGGATCCACCGTTTATTACTCAAGTGAGTGGTGACGCCTCTCCTCAGGTTGTTTGTATTGGAAGTTCAATTGACACAATCACTTTCACTTTTGGAGGTGGAGCAACTACAGTTGAGGTTCGAGATCTAGATCCAGGACTTACAATTGACGCCCTTGCGGGTGTTGTTACTAATCCTTTTGCTGGTTTAAATAACTGGTATGAAGTGGGAGGAACAACTACTTTTACGATATCTGGAGATGTTACTGGAGACACAACCTTTACGATTGTTACAAGAGGCAGTAGTTGTAATGAAGTTAGTTTACCTTATTCCATTGTTGTTGAGCCAGACCCAGAGGTCCCTGATTTTGTTAGAATGAACATTAATTCTCCAGGGTATGAAGTACTCGAAAGTGCTCCAGGCTCAGGAATTTGGTATAACAATACTGTGTGCCAAGACAATCTCCCTGACCCAACAACACCGGATACTCAATTTTTTGCTTGTTTTGAAAATGAGGCTCTAACTAGAATGTTTAATAACTATGAATGGGATTGGTTCCCCGCAGCTGCAGGTAATTTGACTGCAGATACTTATGAAGGAATTGCAATTCCTATAATTAAAAATGTCTCAGGAGCCGAAACAGGTGTTTCCTATCAGATTACAGTAACTGTAGACGGAATTACAAATACATATTCTGACACTACAGAACCTGGTTTACAAACGGTTGATCAGTTAGGATTAAGATTCGCTAATCTTATTAATGCAAACGGTGCTTTAACAGCAATTTATAATGGTTCTACTAATCAAGTGATACTAGAAAAAATTGATAAAGGTGGATCATTATCAGTGGTTACTAGCCCGACAGGTCTTAATCAGGGTTTAAGATTTCAAAGTGCTAATGGTACTCCAAAAGATGCATATAGGAGTGGAACTATGGATTGGACTCCAAGTTTTAGTGGATCTGCAACAATTAGAGTTAGATCAAAAGGATGTGATGGACAGGTATCCGATTGGAAAGAAATACAGGTATCGGTAATACCACAAGCTATAGTGACTCCAACATTAGCTCCTTTGTTCTCTCCTGTTGCTCCTAATTTCCAAATTTGTGGTGGAGCATTTACTGGAGAATTGCCTGAATGTCAGATTCAAGCCACTGACGAGCCTGTACAGTTTTTCACTGCTAGCGATAATGGTGATTTACCAAATGATTTTGGCTCCTTAGAATGGAGAATAGATGATGTTTTCCCGGGTGCTGGGTCGTCTGTTAGTTCCCCTGGAATAATTGATCCAAATAGAGGAATTCTAACATGGAATGTTGGCTGGTACGGTAAATTTGACTTAGAAGTTAGACCAGTTACTTGTGAGTTTGGTGCTGACGAAAATGACTGGGTTACAAGAACTATTGAAATTGGACCTACAAATGGACCAGTTTTTTCAGTAACACCAGTTGATCCTTTTGGTCTTCCTGAGTGTCCTATTCCCGATTCAGGACATTCAACGACTTTTAATACAGGAGGACAAAAGGTTAGATGGTTTGTAAACAGTCCTATTGGATTGACAACAGACACAACGTACTTGGCTTCAGCAACTTTCTATGAATTACCACCAACAGACTCAAGTAGTACTGCTGTTGAATTAAACTTCAGACCTGGTTTTTCAGGTAATATTATTTTGAGTGCTGAACCGGTTCCTTGTCCAGGAGACAGGGTTAATTACGTTATAAATGTTCCTGAAGCTCCTCAAATAAATCTCACATCTGGTTTCAACACCAACAATATTACCGTTTGTAATGGAACCGCAATTAATACGATTACTTATGAAATTGTTGGGGCAGCGGATCTTGTTCTTGCAAACAACTTACCTACTGGTGTTTTACCCATGTTGGATATTACTTCTCAGGTTACGACAATTACTTTTATTACAGTTAGTCCAACAACTATTGGTAGAACCTATACCTTAATAATTGATAATAAAAGATATTCTTTTGAAACAAACGCAGCCGTTGCAAATGCTGCTGATCATATCGGAGCTGGGTTAAGAGACAAACTTAATACAGAGACCAATGATTTTGTGGCCACATATGCTGGAGGAAATCTTGTCTTAACTCCTGGACCAGCTGGAACTCCTGGGGACTCCTTCGTTATAGGTACTGAAGTTCCTGTTGCAAGTTCTGTCAACGTGGCTGCACCAATCACTCAACCATTATCTAAAACTTTTAGTATATACGGGACTCCTTCAATTGTTGGTACTGGAGTGTTTACTTATACTGTTGTAACACAGCCGCCTAGCGCAGGATGTCCGACTGCAGTATCAACTGGTACAATAATTATTGAAGACAGTGCATCAATAAATATTCTTAACAATAACCCTACAGGACAATCTTTTTGTGGTAGTGAAGACTTTAATGGAGCAAGAGCGATAGAAATAGAGTTTTCAAATGCTGCAGGCCTTGAAATTAACCCAGCAACTCCTCTTCCTGGAGGACTTTCACTCGGGCTTCAAGGTGGGTTCTTTGACAGATATGCAATTACAGGAACTTTAAGTTCTCCTACTTTGGTTGAGACAACTGTTGGAGTACTAATTCAGACATTTGGAGGACAGTGTACTGAAGCATCTCAAATGGTATCCTTTACAATTGTTCCAACACCTGAGGCAACACTTACATCGAGTGCATCTTTAGGAACTGATAGAACCGTTTGTACATCAGAAACAATGATTCCTATAAAATTTGAAATTGCTAATCCAGCATTTACTCTGACCCCATCTATCACTTCTGAATTCCCTGATGGAATTTCGGGTACATCCTATGCTCAAAAACAAATGACTAGATTACAAATTATTCAGGTTGGTCCAGATGTTCAAACTAGTTTCCTTGACACGTTTACGGTTACAATTAATGGCACACCTTATACTGGTCAAACAGGAACTTTGAGCTTGGGTACTGGAACAGCAAATATTAACACATTACATGGAGAATTATCAACTTGGTTGAGTGAACAAATATCACCAACATTTACCGTATCTTCTACAGTAGCCCCATTTATTGAGATCGAAGCTAAAAACGCGGGAGTAGGGTTTACACTATCTGCTACTTCCTCCTCAAGTTTAGGATTTACTCCTCCTGAGAGGGTAAATGCTCCTGCATATTACGAAATTGCTGGGATCCCATCAGCAATAGTAACAAGTTCAACGGATTATCAATACATTCTAATTTCTGCAGGAGCAGGAGGTTGTACTGGTAGCGAAATAGTTTCAGGAACAATAACAGTAAATCCAAGTACAAGCGCATCATATTTTTCAGGTGTTGGGCAAAATCCAACATTCTGTGATACAGGAGTTTCAAGTTCTTCAATATTTAGAACCACTGGAAGTCCAGTTTCCATAAGTGTAGTAACACCAACTACTCCGAACTGGATTACAGCAACGTTAAATAACTTAAATGGTGAAGTAACAATTAACTTTAATCCTCCAACTTTAGGAGTAACTGTTACAACATCTTACAATTACGAGTTTAACTTAATTGGTAATAATTTTGGGTGTACAGTTTCTCCGTCTCCAATCTCAGGTACAGTTTCAATTTCTCCAACAGATAAGATTACATTGCTTACTGGAAATGATAGTCAAATCGTTTGTGTAAACAACACACCCACTCCTACGTTTGCTTTTACTACTATAGAGTATGAGTTAGGAGGAGGTGCAAATGCAGTGGGCACAATAACATATTCTCAAGATGGTGGTCCAACCCAGACAGGACTTCCTCCAGGATTCGGATACAGTTTAACCGCATCTAATACAGTTAGGATTCAAGGTGCTGCTAATCCCGCAGCAGCTAATCTAGCATCTTCAACTACAAGATATGAGTATAGAATTGAAACTAGTCCAGGAGCATGTGATACTGCAATCGCGACTGGTACAATAGAAGTTAGAACTGCTCCAACCCTGACACTAGTTACTTCTCCAACAAGCAGTTCACAAATAATATGTGACGATACTGATATGGAAACTATTATATACGAATTTGGCGGAGGTGCAAGAGGAGTAAACTTTACTTGGACTGGGTCAAATACGTTATTTGGTAAAGGTATTACTGCAATAGCTTCAGGTACAAATCAATTTAGTATTTCTGGAAAACCGACTGTAAATGTCACAGAGACAACAATATATAATTATCAAATTGAAACTGTTGGTAGTGACTGTACTCCAGAAATTGTATTAACTGGTAGTCTACAAATAAACCCAACTGATTCTATTTCTCTCATATCAGCAGCTGACACTGCAAGTCAGAGTGTTTGTTATAATGATACAGATAATGCCTCTAATACGATTGCATTGCCAATTGAAGACGTTGTATATGAAATAGGAGGTGGAGCAATAGGTGAATCTCTAACCGTTACTTACTCGGCTAACGGCGGTCCTTCAATAAATAATTTACCTACAGGGCTGGGAGTATCAGTTACAGGGACAAGAGTAACTATTTCTGGATCTATCGTCGCATCAACAACATTTACTACCCCTACTGTTCAATATACTTATCAAATTATTACTGGAGGAAGTTGTGTTAGTAGTACAATTACTGGTAATTTCTTAGTTCATTCACCACCAATACTTAATTTAACAAGTGCGGCAACTACAACTAATCAAGTTGGAGTATTTGCAATGTGCACTAACCTCGAATCAATAGCAGATATTACCTACGAGTATTATGGTGGTGCAACGGATGTTGTACTAGAGTGGACATCTGGAAATCTAACAGGGGTTACTGGTGCTATAACCCCAGGAACAAATCAATTTGTCATCTCTGGAGATCCTTCAGTGAATATTACATCAACTACTGATTATCCATTTGAAGTTAAAACAAATGGAAGTGCTTGTGGCCCAGAAGTTATTTTATCAGGAACTATACAAGTAAAACCAATTGAAACACTCACTCTTGCATCTGATCCATCAAGTGAAAACCAGACTATATGTGCAGGAACCGGAACAAACACCTTGGATCCAATTATTTACAACTTTGGACAGGGTGCTAACTCAGCTGTAGTTTCGTTTACGCCAAACTTACCTGGAGTTGGAATAACCTCAATGAGTAGTACTCAAGTTATAATTGGTGGTGTTGCTTCAGCTGCTGCTCAAGCATCCACTACAATTCTAACATACAACTATGAAATTTCAACTACAGGTTGTGGACCTGCAACTGATAGTGGTGTTATTACTGTACTTCCTACACCGGTTATGCAACTTTATGCAGGTAATCCAAATCAACCATCAGTTTGTAATAATGACCCAATAGCTGAAGTTGATTATATTTTTAATACCCAATCAAATGCTACTTATAGCATATCTTGGGATGTAACTCCCACAGGTATTACACCAATTTTAGTTTCTGCTGCAGGAGGTACCAATAATGTTATAAGGATTCAAGGAACTCCTTCTGTTAATGTTTCAGTTACAAAAACATACAATTATAGATTAACTTTATCTGGGACATGCGATCCTGACGTTGTCGAAACTGGTTCTATAAAAGTTGATCCGGGTCCAGATATTGACGAAGATTATATTCAAAATTTCCTTGTAAAAGATGTAGAATGTTACAATGACAACACGGGATCTATAGTCTTGGGTGATACTTCATCTCCAGATTTCTTAAATGCAATTAAAAACATAAAACTTGGAACAGTTCAAATTTCAGAGATTAATTTTGCAGGAGGAGCCCTTACTCATACTGATATCCTTAGGGTAACTATTAATGGAACCGAATACATCGGGAGAGGTGGAGAAGTACTATTAGGTGTTCCTCAAGTTTATACTCAGGCTCAAGTAATAAACAACTTTATGACCGTAATTAATAATGACCCATCCCAAACAGATCTTAGTGTATCTCAAACAGGATTCGGTTTGAGGCTTGTGGGAGAAGTTGAAGGTGTAAGTTTTACTTTTAGTGCTAATACATCGGATACAAACGCAATTACTAACACAGTAACAACAACTCAAGTTGCTCAAGCATATACTCCTGTTGTCACTTGGTACTACCCAGATAGCACTGTTGTTCCTGCAAATAATATATACAACCTTTATTCTGGCTCTTATGCATTAAATGTTACTGTTGGAGGCTGTACAACTTCAGCAACCTTCTTTGTTGATCAACCTGATGAATTATCGTTTGAAGTAGACTTTTGTGGAGGAGTTACTGGTGCAATTTCAGTTCAAGCTTCTGGTGGAATTGCTCCCTACACATATACGGTTGAATATGACGGTACAAGGTTACCTGGAGCGAGTGGAATCAAGGTAAGTAATGGGCAAGTCAATTTCACTGGATTGACTCCAGGAAGGCTTTATGTCGTCGAAGTATCTGACTCAAGCTCCTGTACTTATGGACTAACAAGAGCAGTCAGAATTCCTACTGCTTTAGACTATGACCCAGCAATAGTTGAAATTACAGACAGTTATTGTGTAACTGGAACAATCGGAAATGGAAGTATAATTACTACACCACTAGACGGGGCTGGTAATCAGCTAAATGCATTCTCTGGAGGATCTGGAGTTTATACATATAGATGGGTAAGATCAGACACAGGTTCTACCGTAATATATGGAATTAAAGCTAATTTATATAATATCGAACCTGGTGACTATTATGTGACTGTAACGGATGCAATTTTGGGTTGCGAGTACCCACCACAATTAATTGTTTTAGGAGGTTATGACCCAGTGAGACTTAATGGGGTTGAAACAGCAAATTTTGTTAATTTAAGAGGAGCAAATCCAGCTACTAGTACTGCTACTGCTGATTATGAGTTTACCTTAAATTGTAATGGAGGTTCAGATGGAGCTTTTGATCTTTTTGCTACTGGCGGTTCAGGAAACCTAGATATAACTTCATTATCACCTGCAGGACTTGTTCCTGCTGGGACAGGTGCTGCTGTAAGCCTATCAAATGTTGCTGCTGGAGATTATATATTCCAAGTTACTGACCTAAGTCCTCCACTAGACCCTAGGACTGGTACCCCTCAAACTGCCTGTTTAGATATCATTACAGTTAGAGTTGTTGAACCTAATCCACTTTCTTTAACACTCATTGATAGTTACAATCCGCTTTGTCCTGATGACCTTACTAATGGAGGTAGACTAGAATTTGGGGTTAATGGAGGTAATGCTCTTGCGTTACCTTATACAATAAATTTAAATGGTGGAGTATTATCAGCTAGTTCAGGTGCTTCCTCTAGAGTAATATTTACTAATATAAATATTTCTAATCCTCTTCAAAGAAGTATTACTTCAGCTGAGATAGTTGACAATTTCGGGTGTTCTCAACAAGTAACGTTCACTTACGAATTCCCTGAAGTCTATACGTATACAGTAGATGTGGATAGCAAGGATATTGATTGTTCTGCTAATACTTCAGGGGAGGTTACATTTACAGTGAACCCAAGCGATGTAGCTGGAGATTTATCCTCTAATAACCCAGCTCAATTGTATATAAAAGCAAATGGAAGACCTTATGAATATTATCAAACATTGAATGGTAATGGGCCCTTTACAGTTACTAACATAACTCAAGCAGATACATACCAATATGTTATATCAGTTAATAATACAACAACTTGTGAAATTGCCAATGGCACATTTACTATTGAGGAGAAAAATAATGAACAATTAGTTTTAGATCTTGAAGTTACGCAGCCTGGTTGTGGAAATAGTGAAAGTCAAATTTCACTTACTATAACAAATGCCATTCCACCTCTTGAGATAAAATGGTATGAAAATCAAAATATAACCACTTCAGCTGTTTATTCTTCTACTGCATCAGGTACGATTGTCCAAACTGCAACTTCTACTACTGATAGTTGGGTTGAAATTACAGCTCAGAGAGGAAACGCTGTCGTAACTGGGCTGCCAACTGGTATCTACAGAGCTATTGCGACAGACGGAAGAGTTTCCTCATGTGATGGTAATGAATTTATAACAAGAAATGTTGTCATTTCAGAAAGTACTCTTTCTGTTTCTAATTTTAGGACAACTGAAAATATTCCTGAGGTTTCTGCTGGTTCATGTAAAAATTACCCCGAACCTTCTGGAACAATAGATTGGTTAGCTACTGGTGGAGGCTACACCAATGATATATTCTTTAGTATTTCATCAAGCGTTAGAAGAACTACTGCATACAACGGATTCAATATTGCATTGATTGGACCAGACGGATCAAACGTTGACTTAAGTGGAAATACAAATCTATTTGGATTACCAACTCAACCGTCTTTAGAGAGGCCAGGATATACCTACAGATTCAGAAACCTACCATCAGGAGAGTATACTCTTACAATCACTGAAAATGTAACTGGAACTCTTGTTCCGTGTCAGGAAGTTTTCTTCTTTAGTATTGAAGAATTTTTACCAATTCAATATGATGGTGACACTGTTTTTGAAACAGATATATGTACTGGTGCAGTTGATGGAGGAATAACTGCTTCAGCAATTGGAGGGGTTCCGTACATTGTAGATGGAGTACCTACTTATGAATTTGAATGGACATATACTCCAACTGATCCGTCTGCAAGCACCCAAGTATTTTACGGAGCTACTGTTGATCCAGCTTATCCAGGAACATATTGCTTGAGAATTATAGATCAAAATTCACATTCATATTGTTCTTGTGATGCTGCTGAAGCAAACAAAGTAAGTATCGAAGTAGAGGATATAGTTGAACCTATAACGACTGAAGGAATTTTGGCTGATCCAAATGATGCAGGTAACTTCCTTAAGGCACTCCCGCCAGACTGTACTGGTGGAGGACTAAACGGTAAAATTGGAATTCAAGTTGCTGGTGGTCAATTACCAAGATCAATTAATTGGTATATTGAGGATCCCCGCTACTTAAATGACCCTCTAAGTCCAGGATATAGACCACTAAATGAGTATGAGAATCGAACATCATTAGATGACTTACTTCCTGGAAATTATAAAGTAATCATTAGTTCGCAGTCATTAACCGGATGTGCAAATACAACTAATTATACTTATTATGAGGAAATCATTCAGGTTTCACCAAACAGAGAGTTATATATAATGAATGGTCCGTTTGTAGATGAAGATTTGTGTGTGGGCCAACAAGGTAGATTAACTATTGATATTTTTGATAACAATGAAGGTAATTTAAGTTTTTATTACAATGATATTTTAATTCCTTCTTCAGATATTGTGAGATTAAGTGATAGGTCATGGTCTGTGGCAGTTGTAAATGCAGTAGAAACTGCTGATTTCAGAATTGTGAATGAGGAGGGCTGCTGGATAACAACAGAAGTTAATAGAGGAATTGGAGAACCAAATTTTGAATATACTTCTCCAAATTATGAAGCTTCGTCTGTAATTCTTGCTAGAGAAGAAGTAACCTTTAAAAATACATCTACCGATCCGTATGTGAAGTCTGAATGGATATTTGGAGATAATACAACTCCAGAAATTGTTCCTACATTAGTTGATAGTGTAATTACTGTACGTCACACTTATGGAATTTCCGGAACTTATTTTGCAACATTGAGAATTTACAATGATATAGAATGTTCAGAGGAAATAACTATACCAATTTCGGTTGGTAAAGGTTACAACATAATGGTTCCAAATGTATTCACTCCAAATAAGGATCTTGTTAATGATTACTTCCGACCATTATTTAGCGGATTCAGTAATATGACATTTACTGTTTATGACTTTAGAGGAAATGTAATATACAATGAATATAAAGAAGAAGCTGATGTAAATAATATCAAAGGTTTTTCTATTGATGGATGGGATGGCAACTTTGCTCCATATTCTCCATATTATATATATTCTGCAAAAGGACTACTTTTAGATGGTGAGATAGAAGTTGAAAAAAGTGGAACATTTATTTTAATAAAATGATAAAAATCAAAAAAATAAAACACTTATTAATAATTTTATTTGTTGCCTTTAGCACGTCATGCCTCTATGGTCAAGAGGATTATATTGTCAATCATTCTAAGTTTATGCAAAAAACAAATCCAAGCTACTTTGGTTTTAACAGCTTAAACAAAGTTGGGGTTCTTTACAACCAAATGAAATTAAATGAATTTGATAAAATGGACAATAAATATGTATATGGAGCAATTTCATTTGATAATTTAGACTTTAGTCTTGGGTTGGATATTAATTCTTTTAAAATACAAAACACTGGGTTAACAATCAATCTTGCGAATATATCATATGTTTATAAGTTACAATTTGATAATGATCTCTTCTTCCTACCTGCAGTTTCTTTGGGTTTTGGTAGTTCTGCTGTAAATCCTGGGAACTTAATATTTGAAGACCAATTAAATACAACAACAGGATTTATAAATACAGAATCTATTGACAGATTAGCACCAGTGATAAGTAATGTTAATTATCTTGACTTAGGGGCATCTTTTATGTTGCACTCTGAAAAATTTATGGCTGGACTAACCTTAAAGCATTTGAATAAACCAAACACTTCATTTAACAAAGAAGTACCTTTTGAAAAACCAATCAAAATATCAGTTCAGGGTGCATATGAATTCAATATAAACCCCTATGAGAGAAGATATTTACCAAGATACTCTTATTTATTTGCATATGGTTCATTTACTAAGTTTGGGGATTCTGTGTTAATTTATTTATCTCAAGATTTCCAATTAGGTGAGTTTTCACTTGGTCTTAGCCAGCAAGCATCCTCTTTAAATACATTTGCTCTCAATAATGTTGGTGTTTCAATTGGCTTAGCCGTTGAAAATTTTGATTTTGGGATTTTATATAATTTTCCATTCCAGTCCCCTGGTGCAGTTTTTTCTCCAAGTATCTTTGAACTTTTTGTAACCTTCGACTTCAGTATTTATAGAAGAAACAGAAGGGGTCAATACAATAGATTACAAACTGATAATTACTTTTAAATAAGTTTAAAAAGGATACTTATTATTTTGTATTACATTTTTTGCAATAATTCTTCTCAATTCAACAACGTCTGGATTTTTTTTATAAGACAAAAGATTATTGCAGATCTCTATCATGGTTTTATGTTCAGTTTCTTTCGTAACATTTATAGACACCTCTTTAAATAAATTAATAGCTCTTTGAGAAGACTCATAGGTATAGAGTTTAACAATGCTTTTTTTAACTAATTTTTCCTTATTATTTAATTCGTTCAAATTCTTTGAAACTCTTAAATAAACCGATTCAGCCAGGTAAATATCTATTAGTATATCTGCCATATTCATCAATATTTGTTGCTGATATTCTAGCTTTGTCCCATATTTTTGAAAACTTAAATTAATTAAAATTAAAAATGCATTTTTTAAATTTTTAATTAGGTGATACTCTTGAACTAAACTGTTTTCCTGTGAAGAATCTAAATCAAAAATATTCACATTCTTTTTTATTTTATTTAATATTTCTGATGATTTAGTTATTAAATCTATTTCACCCCTTGATGCCTTCTTTAAAATCATTGCTATAGAAAGCATCTTATTTATTTCATTGGTACCTTCATAAATTTGTGCAATTCTAGAATCTCTCCATGCCATTTCCATTGGTGAATCACAAGAATATCCCATTCCACCAAAAATTTGAATACCGTGATTTGCACACTTTTGGCCATTATCAGATCCCGCTACTTTTAATATAGAACATTCTACAGCAAAATCTTCAAAGGCTTTTAATTCTGAATCTTGAGGAGAATTTCCACTACTTTTAAGTTCATTAATTCTATTTTCAATATCATTTGCAGATCTGTACGCAGCAGATTCTGTTGCAAAGCAATAAGTTGCCATAGTAGCTATCTTACTTTGTATAGCTCCAAAGCTGGAAATAGGTAATTTAAATTGTACCCTTTGATTAGCATACTGAACTGCTAGCGTTGTCACATGTCTTTGCCCTTCGATTGTAGCAGCTGCAAGTTTAATTCTTCCAACGTTTAAGGAATTAATTGCTATTTTAAATCCACCTCCTCTTTCACCAAGAATATTTTCAATTGGAACTTTGGTGTCATTAAAAAAGACTTGTCTAGTTGAAGAAGCTCTTATGCCTAACTTTTCTTCTTCTTCGCCTAGAGTAATTCCATTATTTAAATCCACTGGAACAATAAAAGCAGTTATATTTTTATCGTCTTCTATTCTAGCAAAAACTATAAAAAGATTAGCAAAGCCTGCATTGGATATCCATATTTTTTGACCAGTAATTGAATAATATTTTTTATCATCCGACAATTTGGCCACAGTTTTTCCAGAATTGGCATCCGAACCAGCACCAGGTTCCGTTAAGCAGTAGGAGCCAAACCACTCTCCAGAAGCTAACTTTGGAACATACTTTGATTTTTGATCTTCATTTCCATACAAAACTATTGGCATTGTACCAATTCCAGTGTGTGCTCCAAATGCTGTTGAAAATGACCCATTAGCCCCAGATATATATTCACAAACTAGCATCGAGGAGGTGAAAGACATACCCATTCCACCATATTCTTCAGGTACACCTACACTCAAAAAACCTAATTCACCAGCTTTTTGCATTACCTCTTTCGTGTATCCATAGTCCTTATTCTCAAATCTAGATCTTTCCGCAATTATTTCTCTGTCGACAAATTCTTTGACTGTGTCTCTCATTAATATTTGTTCTTCACTGAAATCTTCCGGTGTAAAAATTGTTTCAGGAATTAACTCTTTAACAATAAATTCA
Organism: Flavobacteriaceae bacterium; assembly: GCA_045561795.1. Taxonomy (GTDB): domain Bacteria; phylum Bacteroidota; class Bacteroidia; order Flavobacteriales; family Flavobacteriaceae; genus TMED96. Next base: position 107,184 of record JBJKWZ010000018.1, on the reverse strand, counting down.
GATCCTTTTATTGAGTTTTTGGATATTGTTTTCATAATATTTAAAAATAATTTAGGGCTTGTTCTTCTTCAATTTGATTTTTGATGGCAGCAATGACCTCATAAAAATTTTCGATCTTTTTCTTGTCAATTTTTTTTTCAAGACCACCATTAAATTCCAAAACAATTTTTTTTGAAAGATCTCTTTTTTGTTTTCCTTTTTTAGTCAAAAATATAAGTACACCTCTACCGTCTTCAGGATTTGGTTTTCTTGAAATAAGCTCTCTTTCTTCCATTGTGTTAAGCAGTCTTGACAGACTTGTACTCTCCATACCCATTTTAGGTCCTAACGTTGTTGATGGTGTTCCTTCAGCATCAATGCTTAAAAGTGTGAATGCCATTGTCATTGTTCCACCATACCTCAAAGCCTTCTCGTTATACATATTCGTTATTTGTTGCCAAGTACTCCTTAAAGCGAATTCTATTGTTTCTTTTTTCAAAAATTTTTTTTTAAATATAATAAAAAATATTATGCAAGAATATTATTCTTGAATAATTTATTTTAAACAAACATAAAATCTAGGTATATATTTTTTCCTTTAAATGAATGAATTTCCTTAAGATAGATTTTCTCTTTAGCTTCATAGTAGGGGTTAAAAGACCATTTTCAATTGACCATATTTCAGGTGTGAGTTCAAACCTTTTAATTCTTTCCCAATCACCAAATTCTTTATTTATTTTTTTAATCTCTTCGTCAATTTTAAATAACAATTCTTTGTTTTCACAAATATTTTTAAAATCATCTAAAACATTAGTTTTATTTTTTAGCAACCAACTTTTAATGTATACAAAATCAGGTTGAATTAATGCGCTCGGCATTTTCTCACCTTCACCAATTACGATTATTTGTTCTATAAATGGTGATCTTTTCATTCTATTTTCAATTACTTGAGGAGCTATGTATTTCCCACCGGATGTTTTAAAAAGTTGTTTTTTTCTATCTGTTATTTTTAAAAATCCCTCATTGTCTATTTCCCCAATGTCACCTGTATGGAGGAAACCATTTTTGATTGTTTTTGAGGTTAACTTTGGATCCTTGAAGTATCCTTTCATCACGTTAGGTCCTTTACACAAAATTTCTCCATCCTTTGCTATTTTTACTTCTATACCTTCAATGATTTTCCCAACGCATCCGAATTTTGTTCCACCTTTTTTAGCCTCACTAATCGATATTACTGGTGATGTTTCGGTGAGGCCATAGCCTTCCATGATTTGGATTCCTGCAGCCGTGAAAATTTTTGCAAGTCGTGGTTGAAGGGGTGCACTTCCAGAACAAATTAATTCTAGCCTTCCACCCAATGCATTTTTCCATTTTGAGAAAACTAAAAATCTAGCTATTTCAAGTTTAAAATTATAAAAAATACCATTTTGTTTCTCAATACTAAATCTATCAGCAATTGAAATACACCATTTATACAAACCTTTTTTAATTCCTATAAATTCTTCTGCTTTACTTTCAATTTTATCAAATATTTTTTCAATTAGTCGAGGAACAGCGGTCATATAGAATGGTTTAACCTCCTTTAGGTTTTCTGGTATAGTTTCTAATGATTCTGCAAAATAAATTTCTACCCTGCTGTAATAATACATGTAGATAATTATTCTCTCAAAAATATGACATAGAGGTAAAAAACTAAGCGCCTTATTTTTGTTTTCCATAGGAGGTAATCTTTTAGACGCTGATAATATATTTGAAACTATATTTCTATGTGTGAGCATTACTCCTTTAGGTATACCTGTTGTTCCAGATGTATATATTATTGTGGCTAAGTCGTCAGGTAAAACATTATTCATTCTCAAAATCACTTCACCTTCTAGAGATTTATTGTCGTTTTCAAATAATAGATTCCAATTTGGACAATTTTCAAATTCCTCAAAAGAATAAATTTCTTGCAATTTGGTTTTGTCCTTTATTTCATTAACCTTATCAAATATATCTTTATCAGAAACAAAACAAATTTTACTTTCGGAGTGGTTTAAAACATATTGAAATTCATTTTTTGAAATCGTTGGGTATATTGGAACTGTTACTGCTCCAATTTGCAAAACGGAGTTGTCGGCTATACACCATTCAGTTCTGTTTTGAGTTGAAATTAAACCTATTTTTTCTCCCTTTTTTATACCAATTTCAATTAATTTTCTTGAAAGTATTTGAACTTTTTTATAAAAATCATTGGTACTCAGGGACTCCCATTTGCCATTGTATTTGGTATTAATCGATTTAACAAGCGGATTTTCTAGCTGGTACTCCAAAAATTCAAAGAGTCGTTTTGGTTTTTTCACAATACAATTTAAAAATATTAATTTTTACATTAAGTTTTTTTTGTATTGATTAACCATTTGTAAGCATTCTCAAATGCAATTAACCAAGGGCTTACTGAATCATTATTTCTATTTTCCGGATAGTGCGCCCAGTTCCAGGGGAATGTAGATCTTTCTAGATGAGGCATCATTACAAGGTGCCTACCATCTTTACTGCATATCATAGCTGTATTAAAATCTGAACCATTAGGATTTGAAGGATATTCTCCATAATAATATTTACCTGGGATTTCATATTTTTCTTCTTCATAAGGAAAAGAAAATTTTCCTTCTCCATGGGCTGACCAAATACCAAGGATAGATCCTTCAAGACTTTTCATCATTATAGAACTACTTACTTTAATTTTTACTGGTGAGAAAATACATTCAAATTTACCTGAATTGTTAAATTCCATTTTAGGCTTTTTTTCATCATTAGGGTTAATCATCCCCAACTCAATAAAAAGTTGACATCCATTGCATACTCCTAAAGTTAAAGTATCATCACGATTAAAGAAGTCAGATATAATCTTTTTTGCATTCAAATTGTATTTAAATGCACCAGCCCATCCTTTAGCAGAACCTAAGACATCTGAATTTGAAAACCCACCAACTGCAACGAGTAAATTAATATCATTTAAATCTTCTCTTCCTTCAATTATATCTGTCATATGAACGTCTCTAACATTAAAACCGCACATATCCATAATATATGCCATCTCTCTCTCAGAGTTACTGCCTTTTTCCCTTAAAACTGCGGCATTAACGGTTTTATTTTTTTTCTTAGGGTAAATGCCACTAAATCCTGAAGGAAATTTAAATTTTAGTGGCTGTTTTACAACATTTTCAGCTCTTACTTTAGCATACTCTATCTTGGTTTGAAATTGTTCCATTTTGGAAGAAATTTCCATCCATTTCTTTCTGTATTTAGATATTTGAAGTTTAAAAAATTGAGAGTGGTTTTTAACTTTTAAAATAGGTTTTTTAAAAACTTTACCTATTCTTATACACTTAATGTCTTCTTTGTTAAAAATCGATTCAATATTAAATTTTGATTGGATTACTAATCCTATTTTTTCAGAAAAAAAGAGTTTTGATGTATCTTTTTCTTCCAAATATTCTAAGTCTAAATTCATACCAATGTTTAAGCTAGGAAAACACATTTCCATAAGTGTAGTTATTAATCCTCCTGAACCAATATCATGTCCTGAAGATATTTTTTTATCATAAATCAATTTTTGAATTATATTAAATGCTTTCTTGAAATATAAATCATCTTTTATCGTTGGTGCTTTTTCACCAATAGATTTATGAATTTGGCCAAATGCAGATCCTCCTAAATGATAATTATCATTAGACATATCGATATAATATATATCTCCTCCGTTTCCTTTTAAAATTGGAGATATAATCTTATTGAAATCCATACAATTTCCTGCTGCTGAGATAATAACAGTTCCTGGACACAAAACATCCATTTTATGATATTTTTGAGTCATTGACAATGAATCTTTTCCAGTAGGTATATTAATTCCTAGATTGATTGCAAAAGTTGAGCACGCTTCAACTGCCTTAAAGAGTCTATCGTCTTCGCCCTTATTTTTACACGGCCACATCCAATTTGCAGATAAAGACACACTTTCTAATCCTTTTTCTAGAGGTGCCCAAATTATGTTTGTAAGTGACTTAGCAATTGAATTGATACTCCCAATTTTAGGATCAATTAGTCCAGTGAGTGGGGAATGACCAACTGATGTTGCAACTCCATTTTTTCCAGTATAGTCCAATGCCATTAACCCGAAATTACTCAATGGTAATTGAACTTCGCCAATACACTGCTGTTGAGCAACTTTTCCTGTAACACATCTGTCAACTTTGTTTGTGAGCCAATCTTTTGAGCCTACTGATTCAAGTTCAAAAATTTTTTCAATATTTTGTTCAATTTTGTTTTTATCATAAACTATTGGTTTAAAGGAAGCTTTTTTAGTCTCATCTTTAATTATAGTTTTTGGAGAATTACCAATTAAATCTTCTATCTTTAAATCCAAAGGGTTATGATTATTTTTTTTAGAGAAAAATGAAAAATTATTGTCTCCGGTAACTTCTCCAACTACATAAAAAGGGGCTCTTTCTCTACTTGCAATTTTGGAAGCAAGTTCTATATCCTTTGAAGAAATTATAAGCCCCATTCTCTCTTGAGATTCATTTCCAATAATCTCTTTATATGAAAGCGTCGAGTCTCCGATTGGTAAATTATCAATATTTATTTTACCTCCAGATTCTTCAAGTAATTCTGATAGACAATTAAGATGTCCCCCAGCACCATGATCATGAATAGAAACTATTGGATTATTTGAACTTTCAACCATTGATCTGATTGCATTGGAAACTCTTTTTTGCATTTCCGGATTAGATCTCTGAACCGCATTTAGTTCAAGTTGAGTTTTAAATTTTCCAGTATCTGATGAAGATACTGCAGCTCCACCCATACCTATCCGATAATTGTCACCACCAATAATTACAACTTTATCACCTTTTTTAGGTTTAAATTTTTTTGACTGATCAGCTTTACCGAACCCAATCCCCCCAGCTAGCATTATTACTTTGTCATATCCATAAAATATTTCATTCTCTTTATGCTCAAAAGTTAAAATAGATCCGTTAATTAAAGGTTGACCAAATTTGTTACCATAATCAGAAGCACCATTCGAAGCTTTAGTTAAAATATCCCTTGGAGACTGATAAAGCCATTTCCTTTTAAATATTGAATTAAACAAATTTTCGTGTTGTAATCCAGTGTAAGAGGTCATATATACCGCACTACCAGAAAGAGGCAAGGAACCTCTTCCTCCAGCTAATCTATCTCTAATTTCACCTCCACTTCCAGTTGCAGATCCATTAAATGCTTCAACAGTTGTGGGGAAATTATGCGTTTCTGCCTTTATAGAAATTACTGATTTGAAAGATTTTTTTACATATTCACTTGGTAAGCTTCCATTCAAAGGAGCAAATTGTTCTATTTTAGGTCCTTCTATAAAAGCTACATTATCTTTATACGCCGAAACAATTGAATTAGGATTTTTTTTAGATGTTTTCTTTATCATTTCAAATAAACTTAAGCTTTTAACCTTTTTATTTATTAAAAAATGCCCATTGAATATTTTATGTCTACAATGTTCAGAATTAACTTGTGAAAAACCGAAAACCTCAGAATCAGTTAATTTCCTTTTCATTTTTATAGAAAGTCTTTCTAAATATTCTATTTCTTGTAAACTTAACGCAAGACCTTCTTCATCATTGAAAAGTTTAATATTATTTATTTCCTTTATTTTTTCTGGAGCTGTGTTGTTTTCAAAAATATTTTGATCAAGTTTTACATATTCTGTAAATAGCATTGGATCATAATTTTTATTATTCTGAAAACTAAAAAATTCTTCAATTCTCAAAATTTTTTCAATTCCCATTATTTTGGTAATTTCAACAGCATTAGTACTCCAGGGTGAAACCATTGATGATCTTGGGCCATAAAACTTTTCTGCAATTTCAGAGACTTCAATTCTAGGCTCGTTATTAAATAACCAGTGAAGTTTATCTAAATCAAATATCTCGAGTTTTGAAGTTGATTGAACTACGTATACCTTTTTTTTCTCATTACCGAAAAACTCAATCATTCAATTTTGTTTACAACCAAAAATACATTTTATCTAATTTATTTTAGCTCATGAAAAGAACTAATTATTTTTTTTTCTCTTACGGTTATTCACATTTATTTATGAAACTTTTGCATTTCAACAAGTTGTTTATATTTCCCTTTTATTGATAACAATTTCTTGTGGGTACCAGTTTGGATTATAGAACCGTTTTCCATAACAACTATCAAATCTGCTTTTTGAATCGTATTTAGCCTGTGTGCTACAATTATAGTAGTTCTATTTTTTGATAATCTTTCAATTGCGTCTTGTACCATTTTTTCAGAGACTGAGTCTAAAGAAGAGGTAGCTTCGTCCATTAATAAAATTTGAGGGTTTTTAAGAACAGCTCTTGCAATTGAAATTCTTTGCTTTTGTCCACCTGACAGTTTTCCTCCACCATCACCAATATTGGAGTTATATTTTCCTTTTAGTTTATCTATGAAGTCATGGGCATTTGAAGTTTTAGCTGCAGATATTATTTCCTCATAATTGTATTCTTTTTCTCCTAAACTTATGTTGTTATTCACAGTGTCATTAAATAATATTGGTTCTTGAGTAACAAGCCCTATAGAGTTTCGAAGAGACCGCTTACTTATTTTTTTTATGTTTATTCCATCTATTAGAATTTCACCACTTTCAACATCATAAAACCTATTTAATAAATTTATTAGTGTTGTTTTACCACTTCCTGATTCACCAACAATCGCAACTTTACTTCCTTTTTTTATTTTAAGATCAATTTTATTTATAACTTTTTTTTCACCAAAAGAAAATGAAATATTTTTAAAATGTATTTCATTTTGAAAACGATCCAATTCAGTACTAGCATTTTTATTAGAAATGTTGTTAAATGCATTCATTAGACTAAGGATTCTTTCAGCGGCAGAATTACCCTTACTAATCGCATAAGAAGCTTTGCTTATTGCTTTTGCTGGGGTAAGTATATTGTAAGCCAAAAGCATAAAAGACATAAAAACGGATGCTTGCAGTGTTTTTTCTATTAATACTAGTTTACCACCATACCATAGTAGACAACCAATCACTATGATACCTAAAAATTCACTCAAAGGAGAAGCTAAGTTTTGCCTGTTTATCAAATTATTGTTGAAATAAAAAAATCTGTGTGTAGAAGCAGAGAATTTATTAAAAAATTGTTTCTCTGCAAAAAATGCTTTTATAATATTTAAACCACTTAGCGTTTCTTCTATAATTGATAGGAACTCTCCCTGTTCTTTCTGAACTCGATCTGACTGTTTTTTTAGAGATTTTCCAATGATGGATATTAATAACCCTGATGCAGGGATAAATGCTAGAGCAAAAAAAGTTAAATTAATGTTAACCTTAATCATCATTATTATAGTAAAAATTATTGTTAAGGGCTCTCGAACTAATACTTCTAAAATAGATAAAAAGGAAGTCTGAATTTCAATAACATCTGCAGAAAGTTTTGATATTGTGTCTCCTTTTTTTCTTTTTTTAAAGTAACCTATCGGTAATTCTAAAATCTTTGAATAAAGATCGTTTCTTAAATCTTTTAAAATTCCATTTCTTAAGAATGTTATAAAGAAAAGAGCAAGATAATTGAACAAATTCTTTAGAAAAAATAAACTAAGAATTAAAAGAATGGAAATAATAAGTGCATCTAAAGGGTTTTTATCTAATGCAATATTTAAGTCATAATTGATTTTATTTGTCAAGTAATTTTCTATGGTAGAAAAACCATCGTAAACTGGCTTTTTCGTAATCTTTGGTGTTGTTCCGAAAAGAATATTTAGCATCGGTATCATCGAAACAAATGATAAAGCACTAAAAAAAGCATAAAGAATATTAAAGAAAATATTTAGAAAAATATATGATTTATAAGGAAAACCATATTTTAAAATTTCTTTAAAATAGTTCATCTATTAAAATGTTTTATTATTTGTATAACTCTTTTTTCCAACTTAATAGACTCATTATTTATATCAAAACTATCATTAAATTTAGAACATAAATTAATGTAAAATTTTATTTTAGGCTCTGTTCCACTTGGTCTTACTGAGATTCTTGAATTATCCTCTAGATAATAAATAATTAGATTAGTTTTTGGTAAATTTAATTTTTTCTTTTTTCCATCTTTATAAGATGACAAACCTGTTTTATAATCATCGATTTTTGAAATGTTAATGTTAGCTATTTTTTTAGGTGGATTTAGCCTTAAAAATTCAATCTGTTCTTTAAGTTTGGCAGCTCCTTTTGCCCCTTTTTTAGTTATGGTATGAAGTTTATCGTAGTGAAAACCGTAGTCCTTATAAATCTGAATCATATAATTAATAACTGTTTCCCTTTTTGACTTTAAAAATGAAAACATATCACAAAAAAGTAAACTAGTACCTGCGGCATCCTTGTCCCTAACATCATTTCCATATAAAAATCCATAACTTTCTTCACCACCACATAAAAATTTTTTATTTTTTTCTTTTTCAATAATATCAGCGATCCATTTAAAACCTGTGTGAGAAAGTCTGCATTTAATATTATTTTTTTTAGCTATTTTTTCAAATATTGGAGACGAAACTAAAGTTGTCGCTACAAAAAAATCCTCTTTTTTAAATTCTTTTTTTTCTATTAAAAATGAAAATAATAAAACCATTAATTGATTACCATTTAATAATATCCATTCACTTTTAAAATTTTTAACTGCTACTCCAAGTCTGTCTGCATCAGGATCAGTTGTAATAATCAGTTCTGCATTAGTTTTTTCAGCTAGAATAATAGATTTATCAAAGGCATCTTTATCTTCAGGATTCGATGAATTTGTATTTGAAAAATTTTCATCAACAAAACATTGGTCTTCGACTAGATTTACGTCCTTGTATCCAGCCTCACTTAATAACGGAGGAATACTTTTTATCCCAGTTCCGTGAAGTGAAGAATAAATTATTTTTAAATTTTGTCTATTTTTTTTCTCTAAAATACTATTTGAAATAATTTTTTGGAAATAAATTTTATCAAAGTTGTCATCTATTATTTTTACTTTACTTTTACTATTATCCCATTTTATATCCTTAAAATTTATTTTTTTAATTGACTCCGATATCTTTTTATCATCGGGTGGAACAATTTGCCCTCCAAAACTGTTATAAACTTTATATCCATTGTACTCTGGCGGATTGTGAGAAGCGGTAATCATGATTCCAACATCAGCATTGAAATGTCTGATTGAAAACGAGAGCAGTGGGGTTGGTCTAACATCATCAAAGATTAGAACATTAAAATTATTAGCAGAAAAAACTTTCGCCACTTCGTAAGAAAAAAACTTACTATTTCTACGATTGTCATACGCGATAATTACCGTTTTTTGTGATTTTTTAGAACTCTTATTAATATAATTTGCAATTCCTTGAGTAAATTTTGATATAGTATATTTATTAATTCTGTTAGTTCCTATACCCATAAGTCCTCTAATTCCGCCAGTACCAAATTCTAGGTCAGAATGGAACCTTTCAGTTAACTCGTCTTGATTTTTCTCAAGTTCAATTATCTTATTGATAGTTTTTTTATCAAAAGGTTTATTTTTCCAAATTTTTACTTTATTTAATAATTTCATTTACGTTTATTGACTCTGATATGGAATATTGATTGTTATTTCTGTGTCTTCCATTAATTAATTCGCCTAGAAAACCCGCTACAAAAAGTTGCCCGCCAAGGATCATTGTAGCTAATGCAATGTAAAATTCTGGTCTTTGTGCAATCATCCTGCTGTCCTTATTTAAAAACAATTTATCAAAGCCTATATAAGCTGAAAAAACTAGTCCAATAAAAACTAGTATTATTCCCCACAATCCAAAAAAATGCATCGGTCTTCTTCCAAACCTTTTTAAAAAAATCAAGGTTATTAAATCCAACAATCCATTAATGAATCTGCTAAATCCAAATTTTGAATATCCAAATTTTCTTTTTTGGTGTTTGATAATTTGCTCACCTATTTTTGTATAACCCTTATTAGCAGCAAGCAAAGGGATATATCTATGCATCTCGCCATATAGTTCTATGGATTTGATAACTTCTTTTTTATACACCTTTAAACCTGAATTGAAATCATTTAAATTTATTCCAGACGCTTTTCTGGCTGCATAATTGAATATTTTTGAAGGAATATTTTTTAAAATTAAGGAGTCATATCTTCTTTTTTTCCATCCTGAAATTATATCTAATTTTTCACTAATAATTCTGTTGTAAAGATTAGGTATTTCATTAGGGCTGTCTTGTAAATCAGCGTCTAATGTAATTATTATATTACCTTTTGATATTCTAAAACCAGCATGTAATGCTTGAGATTTACCAAAATTTCTAGAAAATCTAATTGCAGAAGTTTTGTTATCTTTTTTTGTGATTTTTTTAATTTCTGACCAAGAATCATCACTGCTACCGTCATCTATAATAATAATTTCATAAATAATATTCATTCTTTTTACAACTTTTGATATCCATTCATGTAGCTCATTTAAGGATTCACTTTCGTTAAAAGCAGGAATAACAATACTAAGATTCATTATACAAAACTATTTGTGCTAAGTTACGAATAACTAATCACCTTGGTTTTTTAAAAATTAGGCCTAATATCAGTGAGGAGAAAAACCCACTTATCAATGAAAAAACAATAAGAACAGTAGATATTACAAATGGAGTGGAAAATTTTTCTTGAAAAGAAAGAATTTGGTCAAGTTGATCTTCAGAAATTTCAGGGTTTTGTTCTAAAATTTTCATTTCAGTAACCTCAAGGGATTTAATGAGTGTTTCTGGATCTAAAAAATTTAAAAGTATAAAAGTATATATGGAAACATATATAGCACTAATCAAAAAAACACCCATACCCATTTTGATTGAATCACCAAGGGATAAAATCTCATTATTGGTTTTTCTGAAATCTAAAAGAGCTATAATTAAAACGGTGATTGAAATTCCATAGTTAACAAAGCTTACGCTGTTTTCTTGGGCATAGTGAAGATCAAGGAAGAATATTATTAACGCGAACACGATAGATAATAATCCTAAAATAGTACCATAATGCAGTATAAAATCTCTAATAGATCTCTTTGTTTTAGTTAACATGAATTAAATTTTTGTTGTATAAATTTAGAAAAAACAATTACATTTGTCAGGATTTTTAATAGACAAAAAATGAAAAAGGATATTCACCCCAAAAACTACAGATTAGTTGCGTTTAAAGATATGTCTAATAATGACATTTTTATTACAAAATCCACAGCTCCTTCCAAAGAAAATATAAAGGTTGATGGCAAGGAGTATCCATTAGTTAAGCTCGAGATTTCAAGAACATCTCACCCTTATTATACTGGGAAATCAAATCTTGTAGATACTGCTGGAAGGATTGACAAGTTTAAAACCAAGTACGGTAAAAGTGAAACTCAAACTAAAAGCGAGTAAATCTAGATAATATAATATTTAATTATTTTGTTTTGAATTCGGTTAAGACAAAACCTTTAACAACAATTGCTTTTAAAACTCTTGGGTGTAAATTAAATTTCACTGAAACAGAAGAGATAGCAAAGAAATTTAGATTAGATACTTATAAGAGGGTTGATTCAAACGAAAGAGCTGATATATACGTTTTTAATACTTGTTCGGTTACCGAAAATGCAGACAAGAAGTTTAAAAATTTAGTTCGCAAAGCAAATAAATTAAATAAAAATGCATTCATTGCTGTTGTAGGTTGTTATGCACAACTAAAAACAAATGAAATATCCAAAATCAAGGGAGTTGACTTGGTCTTAGGTGCCTCTGAAAAGTTTAATCTTGATCAATTTATAGATAAGAGAAATAAAGAAAAAATTTCTAAAACATATTCTTGCTCAATTGACTCTTTTAAAAATTTTGATTCAAGTTTTTCTGATACAAACTCTTCAAGAACACGTTCATTTTTAAAAATTCAAGACGGTTGCGATTACAAATGTACTTATTGCACAATACCCTTAGCAAGAGGTAAATCTAGAAGTGATAGTATTGAAAATGTTGTCAAAAATGTAAAAAAAATTGTTTCAAAGGGATTTAAAGAAATTGTACTTACCGGTATTAATTTAGGTGATTTTGGAAATCTAAACGGAAAATTGAAAAAAAAAAATAATGCACTAATAGACCTTTTAAATGAATTGGAAGAAATTTCAGGTGTTAATCGGTATCGAATTTCTTCAATTGAACCCAACTTGTTGTCAGATGAAATGATAAAGTTTGTGTCTATAAGCAAAAAATTTTTACCTCACTTTCATATTCCTTTACAAAGTGGGAGTGATCAAGTTTTAAAAGACATGAAGAGACGATATAAGTCAACTTTCTATTCAAATCTTGTTTCTAAAATTAAAAAAGTAATGCCTGATGCAAGTATAGGCGCAGACGTAATTGTTGGTTTTCCATCGGAAACACATGATAAATTTCTTGATAGTTATAATTTCTTAAATAATTTAGATGTTTCGTATTTACATGTATTTAAGTATTCTGACAGAGAAAACACTATCTCATATAATATTACCGATAAAGTACCCGAGAAAGATAAAATTTCAAGAAGTCAAGTTCTAAGAGATTTGTCCCTTAAAAAGAAAATCAGTTTTTATAAAAATAATCTTAATAAATTTCACAATATTTTATGGGAGTCTGAAAACAAGAAAGGTTATATTCATGGTTTCACTTCAAACTACATTAAAGTTAGACAATTTTGGAATCCTGAACTTGTAAACTCTATACAAAAAAAGTATTTATCTTGTATTGACAAAGAAGGTTATGCGAGAATAGCCTAAAGCTTTATTCCTACAGGTAATAAATGTTTGTAAGACTTATTTTTCCTTAAAAACCCTGCAATATCTGGGCTAGTTGGGACAACCTTCATGTTTTTTTCCGAAACGTAATCGAGGACCAATGCTATAAATTTGTTTTTAAAATTTAAAGAATCTATTTCTTTTGGGACAATAAGTTTAGTTAAGAATATTTTTCTTTCTTGTTCAGCATATTCTATCCTGGCCATTGAATTTCCTTCTGTGAGTTCAAACTGTCTTAAAAATTTATTGTTATCAAGGTCTTTAAATTCCATTTATTATTTTGGTCCGTGAATAAAACTAATTAAAAAATTATATTTGGTTTTTTATATAGGATACTAAAGATACAAAATTTTAAAATAGGTTTTTAAAATAATGAATAATAAAATTCGAATTTCTATTTATTTAATGCCTGGTATGGCTGCATCTCCAAAAATATTTGAATTAATAAAATTTCCACTTAATTATAACATAATTTATTTGACATGGATAAGACCGAAGACAAATGAAACAATGAAAGCATATGCCAAAAGGATGTCATTATTTATTACTGATGTTAATCCAGTTTTAATAGGAGTTTCTTTTGGTGGAATTTTAGTACAAGAAATATCAAAATACATTAAAGTAAAAAAACTGATAATTATCTCTAGTGTAAAATCTAAAGTTGAATTATCCATGTCAATGAAATTTGCTAAAACAACTGGTATTCATCGTTTGTTGCCTTTAAATTGGATAAATGATTTAGAAAAACTTTTATTATTTGTTTTTGGGCCATCAATAAAAGCAAAAGTTGATGCCTATAAAAAATATCTTTCTGAGAGAGATCCTGAATATTTAAAATGGTCAATCAATCAAATTATAAATTGGAAACAAATAAAGTATGACGAAAAAATCATTCATATTCATGGTGAAAAAGACAAGGTTTTCCCAGTGAAGTATTTAAAAAAAAATAAAAATTTCATCTTAGTGAAAAATGGCACACATGCAACAATTTTAAGAGATAACAAATGGTTTTCAAAGAATCTTCCAATAATTATAAATATGCATTAGTAAATATATCTGTAAGTTAAATTTATTCTAGGTTTAATTTTTTTCTTTGTTTTTGGAATTTGGTGAAGCCATTCTGTTTGTGATTTTTCGCCCATTAAAAGTAAACTACCATGTCGTAACAATATTTTATATTTTAAGTTTTTTATCTTCCTGTGTTTTAAATGGAAAAACCTCTCTTCCCCAAGGGTAACAGATGCTATTTTAGGATCATTTCCTAATTCTGATTCATTATCACTGTGCCAACCGTTACTATCCATTCCATCTCTATATAAGTTAAGTAGGACAGAATTAAATCTGAAATCAGTTTTGCTATGTATTTGATTCAATAAACTCTTTAAATCCTCAGTCATAAGGTTATTTTTTATACCTATTTGAGAATAATTATAATTTTTGTTTCCTATTGAATGAAAAGAGGTAAGCCTAGGTTGATCGTAAGTTTTACCAAATACTTTAATTTGATATTTTTGCCAGGGAATGTCAGTATGGAGTTTTTTGTAAAGAATATCAGATGTTTCCTTGCTAAGGAAATCAGGATAATAATAGATATTGAGATCATTTTTATCTTTTAAATTTTTTAATTTATTTCTAAAAGATAATTCAATCATAAATACAAATCTGAAGTTAAGTTAATATTAAAAAATTTTAGTCTAAAATTATTTAATCATATTTAAACTTCTATTTATAAACTTACTAAGATCTTCTCCTTTAAGTAAATTTTGAGACAATTTTGCTAAATCAAGAGTTTGATTTATTAAATTTTCTTGTTTTTTTGAAGTCTTGGTTTTAAGGATTTGTTTGGTTAATGGATGATTAACATTAACTATCAAATTGAACATTTCGGGCATACTTCCAAACATGGAAGTACCTCCTGTATTTTGCATTTCTTTCATTCTTCTCATAAATTCTGGTTGAGTAAGAACAAAAGGGAACTGCTTGCTATCTAATGCTTCGAGTTTAACAGTATACTTTTCTTTTGGAATAAATTTAGTTATTACATCCTCTAGAGACTTTTTTTCTTTATCAGAAATTTTTGAAGTTTTTTCTTCTTCTTTTTTAATTAAATTTTCAATCGCATCGCTATCCACTCTGGTAAAAGTAATTTTATCATTTGATGATTCAATTTTTTGGATAAGATGTGAAACTATAGGAGAGTCTAAAAGTAATACTTTATAACCCTTCTCTTTGGCAGCTTGGATGTAAGAAAATTGTTCTTCAATGTTCGATGAGTATAATATCACCATTTTTCCATCCTTGTCGGTTTGAATTTCTTTAATTTCCTTTTTAAGTTCATCCATTGTTAAAAAAGTTCCCTCGTCAGTAGGATAAAGAAAATAATCTTGATATTTATCAAAAAACTTCTCCTCCGATAGCATCCCATACTCAATAATTACCTTTATGTCGTTCCATTTCGATTCAAAGGATTTTCTATCTTTTTTGTGCAAACTAATTAACTTGTCTGCAACTTTTCTTGTTATATAATTACTAATTTTTTTCACAGAACTGTCAGCTTGTAAATAGCTTCTTGAAACGTTAAGAGGGATATCAGGAGAATCAATCACACCTCTTAGTAAAGTCAAAAATTCAGGTACTATCCCTTCAACGTTATCAGTTACAAATACCTGATTCTGGTATAACTGAATCTTATCTTTTTGAATATTCAAATCATTGTTAACCTTCGGAAAATATAAAATACCAGTAAGATTAAACGGATAGTCTACATTTAAGTGGATGTTAAAAAGAGGTTCCTCAAACTGCATTGGATAAAGCTCTCTGTAAAATTCATTGTAATCTTTATCCTTTAGATCCTTTGGTTTTTTAGTCCATGCTGGATTAGGGTTATTTACAATATTGTCTACTTGAATTGTTTTTGGTTTAGCATCCTTTTTAGCATTTTTTGGAAGAGGCAGGGTTTCGTCTTTAATTCCGAACTTGATAGGAATAGGCATGAATTTGTTATACTTTTCTAAAAGAGTTTTAATTCTGCTTTCTTCAAGGAATTCCGTAGAATCTTTGTCTATGTGTAATATTATTTCTGTACCTCTATCTTTCTTCTCAGAATTTGTTAAACTATATTCGGGAGAGCCGTCACACATCCACTTCGCAGCCACATCTTTTTTGTATGACTTAGTTATTATTTCAACTTTTTTAGCAACCATAAAAGATGAATAAAAACCGAGTCCAAAATGCCCAATTATATTCGACTGGTTGTCTTTATCTTTATATTTCTCTAAGAATTCTTCAGCCCCTGAAAATGCGACTTCGTTGATATATTTTTTAACCTCTTCTTGCGTCATCCCAATTCCTTGATCTATCACAGATAATGTTTTTTTAGATTTATCAACTTTTATTTCAATTTTAGGATCACCAATATCTCCTTTTAGTTCACCTATACTACTTAAGTGTTTTAACTTTAAAGTAGCGTCTGTTGCATTTGATATTAATTCTCTTAAAAAAATTTCATGATCACTATATAGGAATTTTTTAATAAGAGGGAATATATTTTCTACAGATACATTAATTTTTCCTTTAGACATAATTTTCTATATTTTTAAAAATAATTATCAAAAACCATCCCAAATATTTTTTCTGCCAAATTGGCATTTTATAAAAATTTTATATTTAGCTTTAGAAAATTTAACTTTTTAAGTGTTCAATTCAAGAATAGTAGGTTTAGGAAAATATTTGCCTGATAATATTGTAACAAATGATGATCTTGCTGAGATTATGGATACATCCAATGAATGGATTGTCGAAAGAACAGGAATAAATGAGAGAAGACATATTGTTAAAGGGAGCGATGATTCTCCGTCAACTATGGCTTTTAAGGCCTCCAAAGTAGCATTAAATAGAGCTGGTATTAAAGCAAGCGAATTGGATATGATTCTATTTGCAACACTTAGCCCCGACCTGTATTTCCCTGGTTCAGGAGTCTTACTCCAAGAATTGCTAGGAATTTCAACTTGTCCATCTATGGATATTAGAATGCAGTGTTCTGGTTTTATCTATTCAATTGCAACTGCAGATCAATTTATTAAATCTGGTATGTATAAGAATATACTAGTAGTTGGTGCAGAAAACCATTCTGGAGGACTGGATATGTCTTCAAGAGGGAGAGCTGTTTCTGTCATTTTTGGAGATGGAGCAGGTGCAGCAGTTTTAACCCGAGAAAATGATAAAAATTTTGGAATTAAATCTTCTCATCTATATTCCCAAGGAAAATATGCGAAAGAGTTGTCTCTAATTGGACCAAGTACTCAAAGATGGGTTCCTGAAATTATGGATGTAAATGACCCAAATGATGAAAGTTATTTTCCATACATGAATGGTCAAATGGTATTCAAACATGCGATAACAAGATTTACAGAGGTAATAAATGAAGGTCTTGTATCTAACAAATGGAAAAGTGAAGATATTGATCTATTAATTCCTCATCAGGCAAATCTTAGAATTTCACAATTTGTTCAAAAAAAATTCGATTTGACAGATTCTCAAGTTTATAACAACATTATGAACTATGGAAATACAACAGCTGCTTCCATCCCAATTGCACTTACCGAAGCATGGGAGAAAAATAAGGTAAAACATGGAGATAAAGTCGTATTAGCAGCTTTTGGAAGCGGTTTTACTTGGGGTAGTACTATGATTGTTTGGTAATGAAAACTCTTATTATCGGTGCTTCAACTAATAAGGATAGATACTCATACAAAGCAATTCACAAATTAAGAAAACTAAATTTAGGTGTTTGCGCTTTAGGCTTAAATGAGGGAGAAATAATGGATGTAAAAATTCAAATAAGACCCATCAACTATAAAAATATTCATACTGTCTCGATATATCTGAAACCTCAAAATCAGTCTCAGTATATAAATTATATTTTAAAACTAAACCCCCAAAGAGTTATTTTTAATCCTGGGAGTGAGAATGAGGTTTTAATGAATAAGCTTGAAGAAAAAAAAATCAGTTGCGAAAATAGCTGTACTTTAGTTCTGCTTTCTACTAATCAATATTAAACCCATAAAAGTAATCATACCATTTATTGGAAGAAGTTCATATCCAACCTTATAACCACCTAAATAATCTGGGTTAATATTTCCTATTATTAATGTAATTATTACAGAAATTGCAACAACTAACCAAACCCACTTATCCAAAATCCTTTTTTTTGTAAAAATACCAAATGCAAATAAACCCAATAATGGTCCATAGGTGTAACCGGCAACAGTCAACAGACCGTCAATTACATTCTTACTCAAGAAATACTTGAATGAAATAACAATTATGACAATAAGTGTACCCATAAAAAAATGAACTTTTTTTCTAATTTTTTTTTGAATTTCAGACTCTAATTTTTGAGTGTTTAAAAAGTCAATACAAAAAGATGTTGTTAAAGAAGTAAGAGCACTATCTGCACTGCTGTAAGCAGCAGCAATTAGACCCAAGATAAAGGTAACTGCTACTCCACCTCCCAGTTCTCCTTCAAGTGCAATTTTTGGAAACAAAAGATCGGTATTTGAACTTCCATTCATTAAAGGCACGTTTATATTTTCTTTTTCGGCGTATGCATATAAAAGAGCTCCTAAAAACATAAAAAGAAATGTTATTATAAAAAGAATAAAACTGAAAACAATCATATTTTTTTTTGCATCTTTTTCATTTTTGCATGTTAAGTTTTTTTGCATCATGTCTTGGTCCATTCCTGTCATACATATTGTAATAAAAAAACCTCCTATAAAGGATTTTAAAAAATAATTTCTTTCTAAGGGAGAATCAAAAACAAAAACCTTTGTATATTTTTTAATTTCATTGATTTCTAAAAATTTGAAGATATTGATTTCTAAACTGCTAGCTATGGCTGATATACTTAAAAAAACTGAACTTATCATAAGAGCAGTTTGAAAAGTGTCAGTCCATATGATTGTTTTTATCCCTCCTCTATTTGTGTAAATCCAAATTAAAAAAATTGAAAAAATCACAGTCATTTCGAAAGGGATCATCCATTTTTTAAAAATAAATTCTTGTAAAACAATTGCAACTAAAAAAAGTCTAAATGAAGCACCTAAAATTCTAGAAACGAAGAAAAAAAAAGCACCAATCTTATGACTGTTTTGGCCAAACCTTTTCCCTAAGTATTCATAGATAGAAGTTACATTATTCTTGTAGTATATAGGTAAAAGAACAAATGCTACAACAAAATATCCAAATAGATATCCAATAACAACTTGCAAGTAAGTAAAGTTTGATTCTTTGATCCATCCAGGTACAGAGATAAATGTTACTCCGGATAGAGAAGTTCCTACCATTCCAAATGCAACTACATACCACTTGGAATTCTTATTACCGGTAAAAAAATTCTTGTCACTGTCGTCTTTTCCTGTTATATATGAAACAGCTAATAGAACAATAAAGTAAGAAATTATAAGTAAAAAAATATTTATTGGATCATTCACGTGATCAAAATTAAAATATTTATATAAATTGTCTGCTTAAAAAGTCTTTGATATGGATTTTCCGTCGAAAATTTTAGAGAATGCAGTAAATGAGATTTCCCAGCTCCCTGGTATTGGAAAAAGAACTGCTCTAAGATTGGCTTTACATATTTTAAAACAACCTGAAGAAAAAATAGATTTTCTTGCAGACTCTATTAAAACTCTTAGAAAAACCGTCAATTTTTGTAATCAATGTTACAATATATCGGACAATGAAACTTGTGAGATTTGTTTAAATTTTAATAGGGAAAATGGCGAACTATGCGTAGTTGAAGATATTAGAGATGTTATGGCAATTGAAAACACTTCTCAATTCAAGGGCAGATATCATGTTCTTAACGGTTTGATTTCACCAATCGACGGAGTTGGTCCAGCAGACCTAAAAATTGATTCACTTATAGAAAGAGTAAAAGGAGGTAAAATCAAAGAGGTTATTTTTGCACTTAGTGCGACTATGGAAGGAGATACAACGATTTTTTATATAAATAAAAATCTATCAAGTTTTGATATAAAAATTTCAACAATAGCAAGGGGTATCCCAGTAGGCGATGAACTTGAATATACTGACGAAGTAACTCTTGGAAGAAGTATTTTGAAAAGAATACCATATACTGGGTCAGCATAGAACTAATCAATATTTTGTAAATTTGCCCTAAATTTAATTCTTCACAAAAAATAATGGGTAAGCTTTTTGTAAAATTACCATCGATGGGTGAGAGTATTAATGAGGCAACTTTAACCTCATGGCTCAAGAATGTTGGTGATAAAATTGAAATAGATGAATCAATTGTAGAAGTTTCAACTGATAAGGTAGATTCAGATGTTCCTTCTGAGGTATCAGGAATTTTAGTCGAGAAAAAGTTTAAAGTGAACGATGTAATAAAGATTGGAGAAGTAATTGCGGTAATTGATTCCAAAGATGAAGGGTTATCTGTTAATGAAGATTCGGAAGTTAAAAAAAGCGAAACAATTGATGAAATTATCGTTGAAAACAAAACAGAGTCTGTTGAATCTTTAGACCCTCAAGAAATTATTGTTCCCAAGGAAATCCTAGATGTTGTTGAGGAACCTGTATTTAAAGAAAAAATTGAAACAGATGAAAATCAAATTGATGGTATTGTATCATCAAAATATCTATCACCATTAGTTAAAAGCATTGTAAAAAAAGAGGGTGTTTCAGCTGATGAAATGTTACTTATAGATGGAACTGGAGAGAAAGGTAGAATAACAAAAAATGACATTCTAAGTTATATTTCATCAAGAGAAGAAAATAAACAAAATATTAATGAGAAAGAGGTTAATGAAATCGAGATAATAAATAAGAGTATTGTTGATAATGAAGTGATTTCAGAAATGACAAGAATTCAAAAAATCACTTCTGATCACATGATTGATAGTTACAAAAAATCTGTCCACGTTCAGTCTTTTGTAGAGGCCGATGTTTCTGAATTGTGGAATTGGTACTCTAAAAACAAAAATGAATTTTTAAATACATATAACACCAAGTTAACTTTAACACCTATCTTCATATCAGCCGTGATTCGAGCATTATCGGAGTTTCCTATTTTAAATAGCAGCGTTGAAAATGATAAAATAATTACAAAAAAAAGAATAAATATAGGAATGGCTACCGCATTAGAAGGTGGAAATTTAATTGTCCCTGTTATTAAGGATGCAAACCATTTAAATTTGGCAGGTCTAGCTAAATCAGTAAATGACCTTTCAACTAAAGCGAGACAAAATCAACTTCAACCTGATGATACAAAAGATGGAACATATACAGTAACCAATATTGGGAATTTTGGTTCAATTATGGGTACACCAATAATTAATCAACCCCAAGTAGGTATTATTGCTTTTGGGGTAATAAGAAAAATGCCTTCTGTAATTGAAACCTCAGATGGAGATTTTTTAGGAATAAGAAAAAAAATTATTATGACTCATAGCTACGATCACAGAATTATAAACGGTGCAGTTGGAGGTAATTTTGTTAAGAATGTTGCAGAATATCTTGAAAACTGGAAAGCAGATGCTAAATTAAGTTGATTTTTGATGAACCTTTCTTTAGACAAACCATTGTGCTTTTTTGATCTAGAAACAACAGGTATTAATATTGTTAAGGATAGAATTGTAGAGATTGGGATCGTAAAATTATATCCTAATGGTAAAAGAGAAAGTAAGATGTGGCGAGTAAATCCTCAAATAAAAATACCTTTAGAGGCCACAGAAGTCCATGGTATAACTGATATTATGGTAGAAAAATCTCCGATTTTTAAACAGATAGCACCGGAGGTTAAAAGTTTTTTACAAAACTGTGATTTGGCTGGATTTAATTCTGATAGATTTGACATTCCTCTTATAGCAGAAGAATTTTTAAGATCAGAAATTGAATTTGATATCGGAAAATTTAAAACAATAGATGTTCAAACTATTTTTCACAAAATGGAGAAAAGAACACTTGAGGCAGCATATAAATTTTATTGTAATAAAGAAATGAAAAATGCTCATTCAGCTATATCAGACGCTGAAGCTACATGTGATGTTCTTTTAGCTCAACTAGACTTCTATAAGGATCTTGATAATACTGTGAAATTTTTAAGCGAATTTTCAACTCATAAAAAATTCTTTGATCTTGCAGGTTTTATAGTTAGTGACAAAAATAATGTGCCAATATTTTCATTTGGAAAACATAAAGGAAAATCAGTCGAAGAAGTACTTGAAAACGAGCCAGGCTATTTTGGTTGGATTTTAAATGCAGATTTTCCACTTTACACAAAAAAAGTATTGACTTCATTGAAACTAAAAAAAATGAATAATAAAGAATGAAAATTATCTGTGTTGGACAAAATTATTTAGAACACATTAAAGAGCTTTCTAACGTTGAATCCAAAGAACCACTTGTTTTTTTAAAACCAGATACCGCTTTGATTCCAAAAGATCGATCTTTTTTTATTCCTAATTTTTCTAATGAAATTCATTACGAATTAGAAGTTGTAATTAAGATTAAAAAACCAGGGAGATATATTGAACGCAAGTATTCAAGCCAATATTATGATGAAATTACTTTAGGAATTGACTTCACAGCTAGAGACCTTCAAAAAAAATTACGAGAAAAAGGTCATCCCTGGGAAAAGAGTAAGAGTTTTGATGGGTCTACACTTGTTGGAAATTTTTTGAATAAAAATGACTTACCACCAATCTCTAATCTAAATTTTCACCTTTTAAAAAATGACAGCATCGTACAAAGTGAGAATACTAAAAATATGATTTGGCCAATTGATGAATTAATCGAACATATATCAAAGTTTTTCACACTCAAAATTGGAGATTTAATTTTTACAGGAACCCCCTCTGGAGTTGGAAAAGTTAGTTTTGAGGATAATTTGAAAGGATTTTTGGAGGGTAAAGAACTTTTTGAGATTAATGTAAGTTAAATTTTAATGCTAGCTGAAATTATTTGTATAGGTGATGAAATTTTAATTGGTCAAGTTGTCAATACAAATGCGACATTCCTATCAAAAGAATTAAATAAAATTGGGATTGAAGTTTTACAAGTAACATCGATTTCAGATAATATTAAAAATATCAAAAACTCACTTAATAGTGCTATGGAAAAGGTGGATTTAGTTATTATTACTGGAGGTTTAGGTCCAACTAATGATGATAAAACCAAAATAGCACTTTGTGAATTCTTCAATGACACACTAATTTCAAACCCTGATGTATTAGAACACATAATAAAAATTTTTAAAGAGTACGTCAAAAAACCCATTAATGAATTAAATAAAAATCAAGCTTTATTACCCTCTAAAGCCAAAATTTTAATTAATGATTACGGCACAGCCTCCGGAATGTGGTTTAGGAAAAACAAAAAAAATGTTATTTCACTTCCGGGGGTACCTTTTGAAATGAAACACTTAATTGAAAAAGAAGTAATACCAAAACTAAAAAAACATTCTACATTCCATATAGTAAATAAAACACTATTAACCTATGGTCTTGGTGAAAGTCATATTGCTAAAAGAATTGAATCTTGGGAAAGAGAATTACCAAAAGATATAAAGTTTGCTTATTTACCAAATTTGGGAAGAGTTAGATTGAGGATATCCTCAAAAGGAATAAATGAAAAGCAAATTCATGCTAAAATTGATAAATACATTGCAAAATTATTACCTCTAATAAAAGATATATTTGTTGGCTATGAAGAAGATGCACCTGTTGAAAAGCAAATTCAAAATTTATTCAAATTAAACGAAAGTACTTTGGCAATCGCAGAAAGTTGTACGGGAGGTGAAATCTCGTCAAGACTCACTAAAATTCCTGGATCGTCAGAATATTTTTTGGGGGGTATTACAGCGTACAACAGCTCTGCCAAAAAAGAAATTTTAGGGGTTGATGAGCAACTTATCAAAACTCATACTGTTGTTAGTAAAGAGGTTTCAAAAGAGATGGCTATAAGGGTAAGAGAAAAATTTAAATCTACATATGGTGTATCAACAACAGGCACTGCGGGTCCATCTCTAGGAGAATCAAAAGAAAAAATAGGTACTGTTTATATTTCAATATCCAAAGAAGATAAAATCATAACCGAAAAATTCAATTTTGGGAATCATAGAGAAAGAATTGTTTTAAAAACTGTAAGTAAAGTGTTTGAGATGCTCATTAAGAGCATTCAATAGTAAATCTGAAGTTAAATTTTAATCAAACTTCTAGATTTACTTTTAACCAAATATTGTTAAAAGCTTAGCGATTAAATTATTTAAAACAAAAAAGTTAGCCAGTATATGGAAAAGATGAATGATGCAAATCAATTTTCAAAGCACCATCAATTAGTTTGTACCCAAATGTATATTCAACTTTAGCTTCATTACCATCAAGATCTGTAAAAAAATAATTCCCCATAGAAATCGCTCGATTTTCTTCAAGTATCATTCCTGCATTTTCAAATCTAACATTGGTCCACGGGTTAATTGCAAACCCTTTGTCCTCGTCGCATGCTCTATCTTCACCTGAAATGAAGTAAGATAAGGCTTCTGCTTTGGAAGGTCTAAATTGCTGAGCCGCACATTTAGTTGGTTTAAACAACACATCACTGGAATCAAATGCGTAAAGCTTATCAAGAAAATCACTTGCGTATTCTTCACACTCAGAACGATTGTTTTTTAAAGAACCAATTTTAACTACACCTGCTCCCCAGATTTGTTGTGCATCAACAACTTGTTGTTTTGTAATCATTTTAATAATATTAATTAGCCACTAAGTAAATATATTTTTTTTTTTTTTGCAAAAACCAATCTTTATTTAACAATTTAAATTCATAAACAGTTAGAAGTTTATAATTTTATCTTTATAATCTAAATTTTTAAGTCAAATTAGAATCTAAATAAGCTACAAGTTTTGAAACTTGTTAAAAAAACATAAATTTGCAAACTAATTAATGCTAATGTCAAAAATTTGCCAAATTACAGGAAAGAGAGTCATGTTTGGAAATAATGTTTCAAAGTCCATAAACAAGACCAGAAGAAGATTTGATATTAATCTTGTTAAAAAGAGATTTTTTATTCCAGAGCAAAACAAGTGGGTGACTTTAAAAGTCACAACATCAGTTTTAAAAACAATTAACAAGAAGGGTATTTCTGAAGTGTTAAGAAAAAATAAAAAATTAATAAAGAGTTTGTAGTGGCAAAGAAAGGAAATAGGGTTCAAGTAATTTTAGAGTGTACTGAGCACAAAGATTCAGGATTACCCGGTACATCTAGATACATAACAACTAAGAATAAGAAAAATTCACCTGATCGTCTTGAAATAAAAAAATTTAATCCTATTCTAAAAAAAATGACTTTACACAAAGAAATTAAATAATTATGGCAAAAAAAGCAGTAGCAACCTTACAAACTGGTTCGAAAAGGCTCACTAAAGTCATAAAAATGAGTAAGAAAGACGGATCCAATTCTTATACTTTTTCTGAAAGTATTGTATCTCCTGACATGGCGAATGAGTGGTTTAACAAAAAATAATTCTTTTTACTTATAATTTAAGCTTAATTTTACAAGTAGTTTTATGCACAATGAACTTCTTTAAAAAGCTATTTTCAAGTCAAAGTGAAAAAAAAATTGATAAGGGACTTGATAAATCCAAAAAATCATTTTTTTCAAAAATAAAAAAATCTATTGCAGGTAAATCTAGAGTAGATGCAAGTTTTCTCGATGAGTTGGAAGAAATTTTTATTGGTGCTGATGTGGGAGTTTCAACTACAATTAAGATAATTGATAAACTTGAAGAAAGGGTTGCTAGAGATAAGTATATCAATACGGATGATCTAAACAAAATTTTAAAGGATGAAATCACAAAAATTCTAGACGTTTCTAATGATGATTTCAAAGAAGTTAAAATTTCAAACCAAGGTCCTTATGTAATTATGATTGTTGGAGTTAATGGCGTTGGAAAAACTACAACCATAGGGAAATTGGCTAATAAATTTAGAAATGCTGGTAAATCAGTGATAATAGGTGCTGCTGACACTTTTAGGGCAGGCGCAATCGATCAACTAGAGGTTTGGGCTCAAAGGGCAAAGGTAGATATTGTAAAACAACAAATGGGAAGCGATCCCGCATCTGTTGTATACGACACACTAAATTCTTCTCTTTCAAAAAATATTGATATAGTTTTAATAGATACTGCTGGTAGATTACACAATAAAGTGAATTTAATGAATGAACTATCGAAAATAAAAAGGGTTATGACAAAGGTTATTCCTGATGCACCCCACGAAATTCTACTTGTTTTAGATAGCTCAACAGGACAAAACGCTTTTGAACAAGCAAAAAAATTTATTGAATCTACTGATGTAAATTCATTAGCTATTACAAAGCTAGATGGAACGGCTAAAGGAGGAGTTGTGATTGGAATTTGTGATCAATTTCAAATTCCAATTAAATATATTGGAATAGGAGAGGGTATTGATGATATGAAAATATTTGACAGCAAAAACTTTATAAATTCATTTTTTAATTAAATGAAAAAGATAGTTTTGATTTTTAGTTTATTTATTTTGATTTTTCTTGCTGGTCCCAAAGTTGAAAAGCCAGTAATTTTTAAAGATTTACCGGAAATTAAATCAAATATTGATGAAATTAAGTCTTGGATTGATAACAATGAATCAAAATTTAATAATATTAAAGAAGGAAACGAATCTAGAATTATTTTTCATGATTCAGTTCCCAAAAAAACGAACTTAAGTGTGGTCTATCTTCATGGATTTTCTGGTTCTTCACAAGATGGATTTCCAGTTCATATAAATATTGCACAAAAATTAAATTCTAATATTTATTTACCCAGACTTTTCGCACATGGATTAAAATCTAGTGAGCCTTTAATTGAATATACAGGAGAAAAATATTTAGATAGTGCCCGTGAGGCTTTAGCCATTGGAAAAAAAATTGGAGAAAAGGTCATTTTAATGTGTACTTCTACTGGTTGTACTGCTGCCCTTACACTAGCTGCAAATCACCCTGAAGTTGCTGCTCTAGTGATGTATGCGCCAAATATAAGAATTACACACCCACTTGATTTTGTAGCCACTCTCCCCTGGGGTCTTTATATAGTTAGAATTGTTAAAGGGAGCAAATATCACTACATTACTAATACTTGGGAAGATAAAGAAAAGTATTGGACCACTAAGTATCGTCTCGAGGCTCCTGTGGAAATGCAAATGTTGCTAGAAACAGCAATGAATAAAAATATATTTAGAAAAGTAAAAGTGCCAACTTTTTCTGGATTTTATTATAAAAATGAAATAGAACAAGATGATGTCGTATCCGTAGAGGCTATGCGAAGTATGTTTAGGCAATTAGGAACCAAAGACTCTTTAAAGTTAGAAATCGCTTTTGAAGATGGTGGAGGACATGAGATAGCTTACGATCTTGTAAATAAAAATTATGTTAAAGTTCAGGATTCAACATTAAGTTTTTTAAAAAAAGTATTTAATCTAAATGAGGACTAAAGCGATAAAGAATAAAATCAACGTAATAACCTTGGGGTGCTCTAAAAACGTCTATGATTCTGAGGTCTTAATTAGTCATCTCAAAAATGGGGGAAAAGACGTATCTAATGAGAAAGACGGAAACATTGTAGTTATTAATACTTGTGGATTCATTGATAGAGCTAAAGAAGAATCTATAAATACAATTTTAGAAAATGTAAAGAGAAAACAAATTGGTCAAATAGATAAAGTTTTTGTTACGGGTTGTTTGAGTGAAAGGTACAAAGATGACTTAATAAAAAATATTCCGGAGGTTGATCAATATTTTGGAACTAATGATTTACCTCTTTTATTAAAAAGACTTGAGGTTAACTATAAGTATAGTTTACTTGGAGAAAAACAAACAATTACACAAAGGCATTATAGCTATTTAAAAATTTCTGAAGGATGTGACAGACCCTGTTCTTTTTGTGCAATTCCTTTAATGAGAGGAAATCATAAATCAAAAACTATCGAAGAGTTAATTTTTGAGGCAAAAAGCCTAGCTAAAAATGGAGTCAAAGAAATAATTTTAATTGCTCAAGACTTGACTTATTATGGAATTGATATTTATAAAAAACGAATGCTTGATATTCTTTTGTCTAAATTATGTGAAGTTGATGGGATTGAATGGATTAGACTTCATTATGCTTTTCCCACTGGTTTTCCAGAAGAAATTCTAGATGTTATGTTAAAAGAGAAAAAAATTTGTAAGTATCTCGATATGCCTATTCAACATATATCAAATCATATTTTAAAGTCAATGAAAAGGGGTGGTAGTAAAGAAAAAATTAATAATTTAATAAAAAGAATAAGAGATAAAGTACCAGGAATAGCATTGAGAACCACTGTAATGGTTGGATATCCTGGCGAAAAAGAAAAGGATTTTATAGAATTAAAAGATTGGCTTCAAGAAACTAGATTCGAGCGTTTAGGCTGTTTTACTTATTCTCATGAAGAAAATACAGGGGCTTATGGTTTAATTGATGATGTATCTGAGGCAGAAAAAGAAAAAAGAGCTGGGGAAATCATGTCTCAACAGGCAGAAATATCCTTACAGATGAATTATAAAAAAATTAATAAAATTTTTAAATGTATAGTAGATAGGGTTGAAGGTAAAAAATTTATTTGCAGAACTGAGATGGATTCTCCAGATGTTGATAATGAAATTTTGGTAGATGCATCAAAATTTTATCTAAGAAAGGGAGATTTTTGTAATATCAAAATCATGAAAGTTTCCGAATTTGACTTATTTGGTGAACCAGTAGGTGATTAAAAACAAAATTTTATTAGTGCCTAAATTGATTATACTTAAATTATATTTTAAAAAAATTGAAAAAACAAATTGACTTAAAGGAAACAAAAATTTATTCAGACTTTGTATTTGATTTTTTAAATGAAAATAAAAATCTAAAAGACTTTTATAATTCAAGTTTTGATATTAAAAGTTTTAAGAAACAGATAGAGATGAAGAAAAGTTTCTCTATGACAAAAAGAAATGTTTTGGTAAAGGAGCTTTTGTCTCAATACTCAGATATAAATAACAAAAAAGTTTTAAGCAACATAAATCTTTTATTAAATGAGTCTACCTTCACTATAACTACTGGGCATCAGCTCAGTATTTTAACTGGTCCCATTTTTTTTATATATAAAATAATTAGTGTTATAAATTTGTGTGTAAAACTAAAAAAAGCATATCCCAAAAATAACTTTCTTCCCGTTTTTTGGCTTGCATCTGAGGACCACGATTTTGAAGAAATATCCGAAGTTTATTTTAGAAATAAAAAGATAAATTATTCAACAAAACATAAAGGTGCAGTTGGTAGAATGAAGTTAGATGACTTTAATATTTTTTTGCATCAAGTATTTATTAATTTTCCTGAAAATGACTTATCTAAAAGATTTAAAAAAATTATCAGATCTGTTTATAAAAATGAACTAACCTTAGCTAAGGCAACAAGAAACATAGTTCATCAATTGTTTGGAGATAAAGGACTAATTATCATTGATCCAGATTCTCACAACCTTAAAAAAGAATTTGCTTCCTACATGGAAGATGAATTAATCAATAATACCTGTGAAGAGTTCGTAAATGAAACAATAATGAGTATTAAAAGGGTTTACTCTGAAAAATACACTCCACAAGTTAATCCTAGAGAAATCAATCTGTTTTATTTGAAGACTAATTCAAGAGATAGGATTATCAAAAAGGATTCAAAATTTATTCTTTCTGATAAAAAACTTTCCCAAAAGGAAATGATAGGTGAGCTTAATAAAAATCCAGAAAATTTCTCTCCAAATGTTTTGATGAGACCTCTCTATCAAGAAGTAATCCTTCCAAATCTTTGCTATATAGGAGGCCCTAGTGAAATGTCTTACTGGTTACAGCTAAAAAGTTTTTTTGACTATCACAGAGTTGTATTTCCAATTATAAATCCTCGTGCCTCTGTTTTGCTTTTAACGCCGAAAATGAGGAGAAAGATTAATAAATATTTCATTAAAGAAAATGAAATTTTCCTTAAAAAGGATCATTTCATTAATCTAAACATTGAAAAGCATAGTGATATTGATATAAACCTAGATTATTTGAAGACTGCTTTGCAGAAACAATTTAAAGTCTTGAATAAATTAGTTAAAAAAACTGATTCTTCTTTTTTGGGAGCAGTAAATGCTCAAAAGAAAAAGCAATTTAATGGGATTGATAAATTGGAAAAAAGATTACTAAAGGCCCAAAAAATGAAAATGAGTTCCATCGAAAACGATTTAAAAAATATATATAATGATATTTATCCGGAGGATGTTTTTCAAGAAAGAATTATTAATTTTATTGACTTTTATCTTCATCACGGTGATACCTTTTTAAAAAATTTATTTAGTAACATTGATATGTTTGAAAAAAAGTTTTTAGTTCTTGATATAAAATAATTTAATTACTTAAACTCTACTTTGAAGAAAGATTAATTGTATTTTTGAAAATGGAATACAAGGTCTTAATAATTGATTTCGGATCCCAATATACCCAACTAATTGCTAGAAGAGTTAGAGAACTAAACATTTATTGCGAAATATATAGTTTTGATAATTTTCCTAAAAACATATTAGAATTTAGTGCTGTAATATTATCAGGTTCACCATTTTCTGTGCATTCTAAAAGTGCTCCTAAAATTGACATTACAAAAATTAAAGGGAATCTTCCTATTTTGGGGATATGCTATGGTGCTCAACTTTTAGCAGACTCTTATGGCGGCAAAGTGGGAAAATCCTCAAGTAGGGAATATGGAAGAGCAAAATTATTTATTCATGATAATAATAATTTGTTAGAAGGGTTTAAAAACAACTCTCAAGTTTGGATGAGTCACGGAGACACAATAAATAAACTACCTATAGGTTCTGAAAAATTGGCTAGCACGGAAGATGTTGAAAATGCTGCTTTTAAGTTTAACCATGAATATACTTTTGCTATCCAATTTCACCCTGAGGTTTATCACACTTCACTTGGTATAAAGCTTTTAGAAAATTTTCTAGTTAAAATATCCAAAATTGAACAGGCATGGACTCCAGATTCATTTGTTAAAATGGCAATTGAAAAAATTAAAAATAAAGTTAAAAAAGACCGGGTTATTTTGGGTTTGTCAGGAGGAGTTGATTCTTCTGTTGCTGCTATTTTAGTCCATAGAGCCATTGGTGATAATCTGATATGTATTTTTGTTAACAATGGTCTTTTAAGAAAAGGAGAGTTTGAAAGTGTTTTGAGTCAATACGAAAATATGGGTTTAAATATAATAGGAGTTGATAAATCGAAACTCTTTATAAATAACTTAAAAGCTGTCACAGATCCTGAAGAAAAGAGAAAAATTATAGGCAACACTTTTATTGATGTATTTGACGAGGAGTCGAAAAAAATAAATAATGCTAAATGGTTGGCACAGGGTACTATATATCCAGATGTGATAGAGTCACAGTCAGTAAATGGTCCCTCAGCTACAATAAAATCCCACCATAACGTTGGTGGATTACCTGACTTCATGAAATTGAAAATAATCGAACCCCTTAGGATGCTTTTTAAAGACGAAGTGAGAAGAGTTGGTAAAATATTAGAAATTGATGATGCTATTTTGAGTCGGCATCCTTTTCCTGGTCCAGGACTTGGTATTCGAATATTAGGAGAAGTAACACTTGAAAAAATAACTTTATTGCAAGAGGTGGATTCAATTTTTATTAATAGTTTAAAAGAAGAAGGATTATATAACTCGATTTGGCAAGCTGGTGCAATTTTATTGCCTGTCCAAAGTGTTGGTGTTATGGGAGATGAAAGGACATATGAAAAATGTATTGTTTTAAGAGCTGTTAGCTCAACTGATGGTATGACTGCTGATTGGATTAATCTACCTTATGAATTTCTTCAAAAAGTTTCAAACAAAATAATTAATAACGTTTTAGGTGTTAATAGGGTTGTTTATGACGTTAGTTCTAAACCACCTTCTACAATAGAATGGGAATAGTATGAAATTTAAATTATTTTTTTTTCTTTTCTTGATATTAGGATTTCTTTCTTTATCTCAAACGGCTCCGGACAGATTTATTGTTCATAAAGTAAAGAAAAAAGAAACTCTATATTCTTTATCTAAAATTTATAACGTTTCAATTAAAACTATTAAAGAGTATAACCCTCTAATTGATAAGATTGGTCTAAAAAGAAAAATGAAATTACAAATTCCATTTTTTAGAACTAAGCCTTTTGTAGAAGATAGCGTAGAGTTGGTTAATTACAAAAAACATATTGTAAAACCAAAAGAAACAAAATGGAGGTTAGCTTACGAATATGGACTTAAAATTAGTGATTTAGAAAAAATCAACCCAGAGATTGTGAGTGGATTTAGTATAGGTCAAGAAATATTATTACCTATTGGAAAAGACACTATTGTAAATGATTATGACAATGAATTGAATTATTACCAAGTTAAGTCAAATGAAAATTTATCAACAATAAGTCGAAAAATTGGAATTTCAAGAGATAGTTTAGTTAAATACAACCCTGGTTTATTTAATACTCAGCCCCAAGAAGAGACAATACTAAAAATACCAAACCAATTTAGTGGGAATTTTGATGTTAAAAATGGTTTACTGTCAGAAAGTGTCTCCCTTAAGGATTCTTTTTTTTCAAATAACTATTTACAATTAGTTTGCTTTTTACCTTTTAAAATAAGAGAAATTGAATTTGACTCTGTTGAAAAAACTAACAGAAAGCTTTCTGGAAGAAATTTACATACAATTTCTACCGACTTCTATTTTGGTATGGAAATGGCTAAGGAAGTTTGCGATTCGATCGGAGTTAAAACAAAAATAAAGGTTATTGATACTCAAAATGATACAAGTGTAATTAATGAAAAGATTTCTTCAATTAAATGGAAAGGAATTAATGCCGTCATTGGCCCCCTAATTCCAAAAAATGTTGAATTTTTTTCAAAAAATAGTCAAATATCAGATATCCCTATTATTTCTCCACTAACCACAAAGGAGATACAAGGAGATAATAATGTTTTTCAGTCTGTTAGTCGAATTAAAAGGCTAAGAAAAGTTATGATGGATTATATTAAAAGTGAAATTGATTCAACTCAAAACTTAGTTATTATTACAGACAGTATAAATTTAAAAATTGCAAGTGAATTTAAGAATATGTTTTCAAAGGCACATTTTGTAGAGTCTGAAAAAGGGGGATTCGTAGTACCTGAGTTAATAGACTCTCTTCTTGTTGATTCTTTGAAAAATCAAGTTATTTTTGAATCGCAAAATTTAGGTCTGGCTGCAAATGTGACGTCTTTACTAAACTCACAGGCTGCGAAAGATAGAAATGTTCAACTTTTTTCAAGTTTAAGAACAGCAATTTATGATGATATAAATATTTCAAGAAAACACTTAGGTAACATTAAATTTACATACCTCTACGATAATTTCCCAAGGGAAACAAATGAAAGACAAAAATTTAAAGATAAATTTTTGAAGAAGTATGGAGATTATCCATCTAAAGAAAGTTATCGTGCTTATGATGTTACCATGGATGTGATATTAAGACTGGCCTATCAAAATAAAATTCACAGTGATAAAATAGAAGAAACAAAATATATTGAAAACGTATTCAAATATCTACCTGATGAGGGAGGTGGTTTTTCTAATTTTGGATTTTATATTCTTCAAAATAAAGACTATTACATAATAGAAATCAAGAAATAATATAATGTTTTTAATATTTCACAAATAGTTTTTGTAATTTTGAGTCCGGAAAATTTTTATAATCCGGATGTCTCGAAAAACTAAATATATTTTTGTAACAGGAGGTGTTAGTTCATCCTTAGGGAAGGGAATTATCGCTGCTTCTTTAGCAAAGTTATTGCAGGCCCAAAATTATAGAGTTACAATTCAAAAGTTAGATCCCTATTTAAATATCGATCCTGGGACGTTAAATCCATACGAACACGGAGAGTGTTTTGTTACTGATGATGGTGCAGAAACAGATCTCGATCTAGGTCACTATGAAAGATTTTTGAATGTTAAAACATCCCAGGCAAATAATGTTACAACTGGAAGAATATATCAAAACGTTATTGAAAAGGAGAGAAAAGGAGATTTCCTTGGAAAAACTGTTCAAGTCATCCCTCATATAACAAATGAAATAAAAGATAGAATTTTATCTCTAGGAAGAAATAAAGGCTTCGATATTATAATTACTGAAATTGGAGGTACTGTTGGAGATATTGAATCTCTGCCTTATATAGAAGCGGTTCGTCAATTAAAATGGGAATTGGGCACTGAAAACTCGTTAGTAATTCACTTAACTTTAATTCCCTACTTATCTGCAGCTGCTGAGCTGAAAACTAAACCTACTCAGCACTCTGTGAAAACTTTAATGGAAAGTGGAGTAAATGCAGATATAATTGTATGTAGAACAGAACATAAACTCTCTAATTCAATTAAAAATAAGATTGCATTATTTTGTAATGTTAAAAATGAAGCAGTTATTGAATCAATTGATGCAGAAACAATTTATGATGTTCCAATTTTAATGCAAAAAGAGCGTCTTGATAAAGTGGTTCTAAAAAAACTCGGACTATCCACCATAAAATCGAGTAAAATGGATAGATGGAAAGTTTTTCTTGATAAATTAAAAAATTCGAATAAAACTGTCAAAATAGGTCTTATCGGAAAGTACGTCGAACTCCAAGATTCTTATAAATCTATTCTTGAATCCCTAACTCACGCAGGAGTTGCAAACGAAGTAAAAGTAAAAATAATAACAATTCACTCTGAATCTATTAATGATTCTAACTTAAGTGAATTGTTACTAAAGTTAAATGGTATAATTGTTGCCCCAGGATTTGGTGAAAGAGGGATTGAAGGTAAAATTAAAGCTATAAGATACTCAAGGGAAAATCATGTTCCTTTTTTAGGTATTTGTTTAGGAATGCAAATGGCTGTGATTGAGTATGCGAGAAATGTTTTAAAACTTGAAGACGTAAATTCAACTGAAATGAAAGAAAATTGTAAGAATCCCATTATTTCTCTAATGGAAAATCAAAAGAGTATTGTTAATAAAGGAGGTACAATGAGGCTGGGTGCTTGGGACTGCCAATTATTGAAAAAGTCTAAAACAGAGAAAATATATAATAAAAAAGTAATTTCAGAAAGGCATAGACATAGATATGAATTAAATAACGAATATTTAGCACAACTTAATAAAGGAGATCTTATTCCATCTGGAATTAATCCAGAAACAAATTTAGTTGAAGTCGTGGAACACAAAGAACATCCCTGGTTTATAGGAGTTCAGTTCCATCCTGAGTACTCTAGCACTGTCCTAGAACCTCACCCATTATTTAAAAGTTTTATAAATTCATCACTAAAAAATATGAAAAATAATATCAACTAGAATGGAAGAAAAAAAATTAGATCCATATCAACTAATCGGATTTGTTTTAATTGCTCTAATTATGACTTGGATGCTTATGCGTCAACAAGATCAAAATTTAAATAACCAGGCTAGAGTTAACATAGAGAGTGAAAATTTAGAAGAATCAAAAAAGCAGTCTCAAAATCAAAACTCAAAACAAACTAATGAAGAACCAGTTGGTATTGAAAAGTTCGCTTATTCAAGCCAAAAGGAGGAGAAATTTTATCAACTAGAGAATAATTTGATCAAAATAATAATTTCTAATAAGGGTGGACAAATATCTATGGCTAATCTTAAAAAGTTTGACAATTACTTAAAAGAACCTCTTAATTTAGTTGACAATAATCAAACTACGGATTTAGTTTTTAAACTAAAAGATGGAAGACAAATAAATACATCTAAACTTAACTTCCAAGTAAATAAAAACGAATCTAAAAAAGATCAATTAGTAATGCGTGCGTTCTTTAGCCAAGATGGATGGATACAATTCCAATACTCGTTATTACCTGATTCTTACTTGTTAGATTACACTATAACTTCATCAAATTTAAAGAGTTTTGCTGACACCTCTGAACCAAATAGACTTGAATGGAATTTAAAATCGTTCAGAAATTCCAAAAGTGTAGAGTATGAAAATAGATATACTGAACTTACTTATGGATATGAAAATGATAAAGTCAACGAGCTAAGTATTACTGGAACTGATGAAGAGAGTGTAGATGAGATTCAGTGGATAAGTTACAAACAACATTTTTTTAATTCGATTTTAATTCCAGATAAAAAAATTAGTAATGTATTTCTTAAATCTGAAAATTTGGTTAAGTCGGAGGATAAAAAAGAAAAATATACAAAATTTTATAGTTCTGTAATTCCACTTAAGAATAACGGAGATTTTGATTTTAAATTTAAATGGTATTTTGGACCTTCACAGTATTCTACATTATCAAATTACGAAATTGGTATCGAGAAAAGTGTAAATTATGGATGGGGTATTTTCGGCTGGATCAATAAATATATTTTTATTCCTCTTTTTAACTTTATTAGTTCTTTCATGCCATTTGGTGTTTCAATAATTATTATGACTATCATTGTAAGACTAGCAATGTCGCCTGTAACATACCGATCGTATGTCTCTCAAGTTAAAATGAAAGTGTTAAGGCCCGAAATAGAAGAGATCAATAAAAAATTTTCAAAAGATGCAGTTAAAAGACAACAGGAAACAATGTCACTTTATTCTCGAGCTGGTGCAAATCCTATGTCAGGTTGTTTGCCGGCATTAGTTCAGTTACCAGTGTTTTATGCTTTATTTAGTTTTTTTCCGGTTGCATTTGCATTGCGACAAAAAAGTTTCTTATGGGCTGATGACTTATCATCTTACGATTCTATTTTAGATTTACCTTTTAATATTCCCTTTTATGGAGATCACATTAGTTTGTTTCCAATTTTGGCATCTGTAGCAATTTTTATATATACAATGATGACAATGGGACAACAACAACCACCACCTCAGCCTGGAATGCCTAATATGAAGTTTATTATGTATTTAATGCCTTTGATGATGCTTTTTTTCTTTAATAATTATTCAAGTGGACTCAGTTTGTATTATTTTGTATCTAATTTATTGACTATTCTTTTGATGGTTGTAATAAAAAACTTTGTTGTTAATGAAAATAAGATTTTACTTCAAATTGAAGAAAATAAAAAGAAACCTAGAAAAGCATCGGGATTCAGTGCTAGATTACAAAAAGCAATGGAACAGGCTGAAAAGCAAAAGCGTTTAAATCAGAATAGATAAAGCTTATATCAAAATGAGCAAAAAAGTAGTTGTAGCTCTTTCTGGCGGAGTCGATTCAAGTGTTGCGGCTCTAATTTTAAAAAAACAAGGATATCATGTTATTGGAATTTTTATGAAAAATTGGCATGACGAATCTGTTACTATTTCAAAAGAATGCCCTTGGTTAGAGGATAGTAATGATGCTTTGATTGTAAGTGAAAAATTGGGAATTCCGTTTCAGGTCATTGATTTGAGTAAAGAGTACAAAAAAAGAATTGTAGATTATATGTTTCGAGAATACAAAGAGGGTAGAACACCTAACCCTGACATCTTATGTAATAAAGAAATTAAGTTTGATATATTTCTTTCTAAAGTTGAATCACTTGGTGCCGATTATATTGCAACTGGACACTATTGCAGAAAAAAAGAATCTAAAAAGGGAAATAAAAATATTTACAAATTAATAGAAGGTAAAGATAAGACTAAAGACCAGTCATACTTTTTATGCCAGTTAAACCAGGTTCAATTATCAAAAGTGCTATTTCCTATTGGGGACTTAAAAAAAACAGATGTTAGGAAAATAGCAAAGGAGAACGGTTTTGTGACTGCAAATAAAAAAGATTCTCAAGGTCTATGTTTTGTAGGAAAAATTAAATTACCAGAATTTCTTCAACAAAAATTAAAAATCAAGAAGGGTAAAATTATTAAAGTACCTCCAGATGAGAACATTTTCAAAAAAGTTTTAAAGAATAGTAAAGATGAAAACTTCCTAAAATATTCTGTTGAAAAGTTTAAATATTCTGAATCTGATGGAGAAATGATTGGCTATCATAATGGAGCTCATTTCTTTACTATAGGTCAAAGAAAGGGGTTGCAAATTGGAGGGTTTAAAAAACCCTTATTTGTTATTGAGAAAGATATAAAAAAAAATATCATTTATGTTGGTGAAGGAAAAAACCATCCAGGATTATATCGACAAGGCCTTCTAATTAGGAACGATGATATTAACTGGGTAAGGCCTGATTTAAAAATTAGCTCAAATTCATCTCAAAAAATATCAGCCCGAATAAGATATAGACAGCCATTAAAACCAGCTCAAATTTTTAAGAGAAAAGAGGGTCTGTATTTGATTTTTGATAAAAAACAAAAAGCCATATCAAGTGGACAATTTGCCGCATGGTACATAGGAAAAGAATTAATTGGCTCAGGTGTTATTCACTGATTTTAACAAAATCTCATTGTTTAGCTCAACTTGATTACGAATTAAATCATCAAATTTTTCTTCTCTTCTTATAAGGTGCCCTTCACCCCCAATCCAAAAAATTTCTTTCGGTTTATATCTAGAATTATAATTGCTAGACATAGAAAAACAATAAGCCCCAGCATTTTTGAAAACAAGATAATCACCTTCTTTAATTTCACCTATTTTACGATTGCTTCCAAATGTGTCTGTCTCACAAATATATCCAACCACAGAATAAAATCTTTCTTCTCCCAAAGGATTTGACAAGTTTTTAATTTCATGATAAGATCCGTAAAACATTGGCCTCATAAGATGATTAAAACCACTTTCCACTTGTGCAAATACAGTAGAAGTTGTTTGTTTTACAGAATTGACTTTGCTAACAAAATAACCTGCCTCACTTACTAAAAACTTTCCTGGTTCAAAAACAAGAGTTAACTCGTTACCATAATCTTTACAAAACTCATTAAATCTTACACTTAGCTTTTCGCCGAGTTCATTGATATTTGTTTCTATATCTCCTTTCTTATACGGAACTTTGAAACCAGAACCAAAATCTATAAATGACAAGTTTTTAAAATTTTTAGCAGTATTAAAAAGGATTTCAGATGCATGCAAGAAGACTTCTATATCCAAAATATCACTACCTGTATGCATATGAATACCATTTATATTCATTTTAGTATTTTCAACAATCCTCAGTAAATGAGGAATTTGATGTATTGATATACCAAATTTCGAATCAATATGACCTACAGAAATATTATTGTTTCCTCCTGCCATTACATGTGGGTTTATCCTTATACATACTGGAACAGAGGCGTGTTTGTTGCCAAATTGTTCCAACATTGCAAGATTATCAATATTTATTTGAGCTCCATATGAAACAACTTTTTCAATCTCATCAATAGAAACACCGTTTGGAGTGTAAATTATATTTATAGGATTGAAGCCTGCTTTGATTCCGAGTTCCACTTCCTGCAACGAAACCGTGTCAAGACCAGCTCCAAGATTATTTAAATATCTTAAAATATTTACATTGCTAAGTGCTTTAGCTGCATAATTAATACTCAGATTTTTCACACTTTTAAATGCTAATTCGAGTTTTTTATATTGCGTTTTTATTTTTTCAGAGTCATAAATATATGCAGGACCTCCAAAATCTTTTGCAATTTTTAATAATTGTTCACTTTTCATTTTGCTAAATTCAAATGCAAAAATAACATCTAATCCAAATTTGTAACAAATACTTTTTGTAAAATATTAAAATTTTTATTTATTGTTACATTTAAAACATTATATAATTAGAATTTTTTAATAACCATTATAGAATTTTATATTTTTATACTCAAAGAAATTATTATGAATTTGCATGAGTACCAAGGAAAAGAAATTTTAGCCAGCTATGGTGTATTTACTCAAAAAGGAATAGTTGTTGATAGTGCAGATGATGCATATAAGGCTGCTAAGAAACTGAATAAAGAAACTGGTACCGATGTATATGTTATCAAGGCTCAAATCCATGCTGGTGGTAGAGGCAAGGGAGGTGGAGTTAAAGTTGTAAAATCATTGGATGAAGTAAAAAAAATTGCTGAAAAAATGATTGGAATGATGCTGATAACCCCCCAAACCCCGCCTAATGGAAAAAAAGTAAGAAAAATACTTATCGCAGAGGATGTTTATTATCCAGGGGAATCTGAAACCAAGGAATTCTATATGTCAATTTTGTTGGATAGAAAAAATTGTAAAAATATTATAATGTATTCGACAGAGGGTGGAATGGATATCGAAAAGGTGGCAGAAACAAAACCTGAACTGATTTTTAAAGAAACTGTTAATCCTGCAATTGGTTTGCAAAAATATCAAGCTAGACAAATTGCTTTTAATTTAGGTCTCAAGGGAGAGGCTTTCAAGGATATGATAAGATTTATCTTTTCGCTGTATAAAGCATATGTAAAATCAGATTCATCATTATTCGAGATTAATCCACTTCTCAAGACTTCAGATGATAAAATAATTGTTGTTGACTCAAAAGTAACGGTTGACAACAACGCTTTATTCCGTCATCCAGATTACTTAAATTTACGAGATTTGACAGAAGAAAATCCTGTAGAGGTTGAGGCTGATAAAGCTGGCCTTAATTATATTGATTTAGATGGAAATGTTGGTTGCATGGTAAATGGTGCGGGTCTTGCAATGGCAACAATGGATTTAATAAAACAGGCAGGAGGTTCACCATCTAATTTTC
The DNA here is from genome assembly GCA_045561795.1 of Flavobacteriaceae bacterium. Lineage (GTDB taxonomy): Bacteria > Bacteroidota > Bacteroidia > Flavobacteriales > Flavobacteriaceae > TMED96. The sequence goes on along the minus strand of JBJKWZ010000018.1, from coordinate 66,578 downwards.
TTGATGTCGGTGGTACAGCAGATGCAGAAAGAGTTGAAAAAGGATTTAGAATCATTCTTAAAGATCCAAGCGTCAAAGCAATCCTTATAAATATTTTTGGAGGAATAGTTCGTTGTGATAGAGTTGCTAATGGAATTGTTGAGGCTTATAAAAACATTAAGAATATAAATATTCCAATTATAGTCAGACTTCAAGGTACAAATTCTGATATAGCTAAAGAAATCATTGATAATTCAAATTTAAATGTACTTTCAGCAATTGATTTTAAAGAAGCTGCTGACAAAGTACAAGAAGCTATAAAATAAGACACATTGACATTAATTTTCAAAAAAAACATGTCAAAATGACACTTAAATATCATTGGTATAGGTTTTGCTCATATACAATGAACTTTAAAATTTAAAATTATGAACTTAATTACAACAAATTTAAATAGATTTAAGCCTACATTATTAGATGAACTATTTGATGATAGATGGTTTAACTTCGATACATTTAACAACACTTCTCCAGCTGTGAATACAATTGAAAAGGAAAATCAATATCTACTCGAAATTGCTGTTCCTGGAATGGATAAGAAAGATTTTGAAATTGAAATTGAAAATGATTTAATTTCAGTTTCCTCAACTTCTAAACAAGAAAATGAAATAAAAGGTGGTTTCAATTACAATAGACAAGAATTTAACTATAATTCATTCCATAGAACTTTTTCATTGCCAAAAGAGGTTGATCAAAGTAAAATAAAGGCGATTTACACCAATGGTATATTAACCATTGCATTACCGAAACTTAAGGAAGTAATTTCAAAATCTAGAAAACTAATAGAAGTAAAGTAATTTATTTTAATTTAATAATCTAAGCGGCTTAATTAAAAGCCGCTTTTTTTTTAAATTTGAAAAAAAAGCATGATTAGTAGAAAGCACTTATTTACTATAATTTTAATTTTGTTTTTGAATGTTTCCTTTTCGCAAAATAGATCATTGCCAGTAGATACAATTGTAAAAACAAACCACCAGACATATATAAATGGCAATAAAATTAGTTACGTTGCTGAGACTGGAACACAGCCAGTTTGGAATAAGGACGGGATTGCAGAGGCTTCACTATTCTATACTTTTTATAGAAGGACTGATGTTAGCGATAAATATAGACCAATTATTTTTTCATTCAATGGAGGTCCTGGCTCAGCTTCTGTCTGGATGCATGTGGCTTATACTGGACCAAGAATTTTAAAAATTGATGATGAGGGGTTTCCAATTCAACCTTATGGTTATAAAAATAATCCTTACTCTATCTTAGATACGGCAGATATAGTTTTCATCAATCCAGTAAATACAGCTTATTCTAGAATGCACAAAATAAATGGAGAATATCCTAAAAGAGAAAAGTTTTTTGGTATTAGTGCAGATATCTCTTATTTATCAGAATGGCTAAATACATTTGTCACAAGAAAAAATTTATGGGATGCTCCTAAATATCTAATTGGGGAAAGTTATGGAGGTACAAGGGTCATGGGACTGTCCCTGGCATTACAAAATAAACAATGGATGTATTTGAATGGTGTTATCCTTGTTTCACCAGCAGATTATAGAACCCTTAGAGTAGGAGGTCCACTTTCATCTGCTTTAAATTTACCTTATTATACAGCTGCTTCGTGGTATCACAATAAATTAAATGAAGACTTACAAAAGTTAGACCTTTTGGATGTTTTACCTATTTCTGAGGATTATGCTATCAATAAATTAATTCCAGCAATCGCTAAGGGAGGTTTTTTGTCTCTAAATGAAAAAGAAGAAATTGCTAAAAAAATGTCCTACTTTTCTGGAATTTCAGAAAAGGTTATTCTTCAACATAATCTTGATTTACCTGCTAGTTTTTTTTGGAAGGAAATTTTAAGAGATGAGGGATTCACTGTCGGTAGACTTGATTCTAGATATAAAGGAATAGATAGAAAGCAATCTGGTGATAATCCAGATTATAACTCAGAACTAGATTCTTGGCTTCATTCATTTACTCCTGCAATTAACCAATATATTTTTAATGAACTAAAATTCAAAACAGATATAAAGTATAATATGTTTGGACCAGTTCATCCTTGGGAAGATGATAATTTAAATACAAGAGAAGATTTAAGACAAGCTATGGCTCAAAACCCGTATTTAAATATCTTAACTCAGTCAGGTTATTATGATGGGGCAACGACGTATTTTGCTGCCAAATATACTCAGTGGCAAATTGATCCTAGCGGTAAGCTAAGAGACAGAATACATTTTAAAGGATACCGAAGTGGTCATATGATGTACCTTCGAAAAGAGGACTTGAAAAAAGCGAACGACGATTTAAGAGAATTTATTTTAAAAACTTTACCAGGGAGTAAACCCGCAAAGTATTAAGTCAGTTAGAATTAACTTTAAAAGATTTAATCGCCTGGTTTGGTTCTATTACAGAATAATCTTTCCAGTAGTTTGGATCATAAGAATGAAGTTTGTCTTGTTTAAACCTTTTTTGTTCCTCTAATTTACTGTATTCTTCTTCATTAATTGGTATATCATCAAAGACAATCAAAGTAGTTTTCGAACTTTGGTCTAAGTTAAAATTAATTCTTGCTATCAGCTCATTCTGTTTCCTTCTTCCTCGAACATATTTATTTTTTTCTACGATTTTTATTGGTCTATTGATTCCAGATTTAAACTTAAATTCTGATTCTAAGAATTGAAGTTGGTATTTTTCAGTAGAAAAATGGCTAAAAACAAAAGTAGCCCTGTGATAATACAATTCAAAAGATATCCCAAATAATGAAAAATCTCTTAAGACTTTATTATTTTGCTGCTCAATCTTTATGATAGAAAAATTTTCAGAATCAATCCAGATATCACCACTATATTTTCCTTTTGAGGATTTAGGCTTAAATTTTATTTTATAAACTGGTATCTCTCCTTCATAAGAATAGGAAATGATTTTAAAATCATATAAATAAGATTTTTTTAAAAATTCAAACTTTAGTCCTTTTTTATAGATACCGTCGTAAATTCTTGATATTCGACTTTTTCTGTTTTTATAAAAATTTTCATTTTCAATATTCTTTTTTTCCAACTCTTTTTTAACAATTGTTGAGTCTTTTTTAATACTATCTATGCTTTCTTCAATCAGTTCTTCTCTGTCAACCTTTGTGCTGAAAATTCCTGATTTAAATTTGAAATAAGAATTTTCTTTTGTTCTCTTATTTAAAATTTCAGCAATCTTTTTTTCAATTTGTTCATATCCCTTTTCGTTAACTGTATCTGCAAGATCCACGGCTCTTATAATTTCGAGTTTTTGATTTTCCTTGCTCCAATCACCGTAAATTTGACCGAGTGATTCAGTATGCCATGAGTCTTTTTTAGGAATTGATTTAAATATTGAATCCCAGAATTTTCTATTCAATTCACTAATGGAGGATTTTTCAATTTCCATCTTCATTTTGTCCCATTTTTGAAAAAAAGATTCTCTCATAAAGTATCTTTTTTTAGAATAACCAGTTAAATATTTATCATCTACTTTCTCCTTAACCTTTTTAATTATTTCGTATGCATCTAAGTTTTGTGATGTTAGAATGATAGAATTAAGTTTTATTGTCTTTTCCGAGAGCTCTATTACTGGTTGTTTTAACTCAATAATTGCGTCCTTATATTCGTTGAAACCCATACAACTTATGAATAATGAATCTTTGTTTGAAAAATTTGTTGATTTTGTGACTCGAAAAAAGCCCTCTTCATTGGAAATTGTATTGTAATTAAAGTTTGTTAAAATGGTTGTAAATGGAATAGGATCTTTCGTAATGCTATCTTTAATTTGTAAATATATTTCCTGACCCTTTAAAGAAATGATTTTTAAAAAAAATAAAAAAGTTAAAAGTCCTTTCACAGTAGCTATTATATATTATTTTCTTTTAGTTTTTTAAGTTCATCTCTTAATCTAGCCGCTTCCATGAAATCTAGATCTTTAGCAGCCCTTTCCATTTTTTTTCTTGTTTCTCTAATTTTTTCTTCAATCTTTTTTTTAGGTAGCAGATATATCGATTCTTCATTACTCTTTATTTTTTTTTCAATTTCTAAATCAACTTTTTTTGCAAGTGCGTTATCTAAAGTTTTTTCTATTTGTTTTGGAACGATATTATTTATCTTGTTGTACTCTTGCTGCTTTTTCCTTCTGTAATTTGTTTCTTCAATTGTTTTTTTCATTGAATCTGTAATTCTATCGGCATATAGTATAGACATACCATTAATATTTCTTGCTGCCCTTCCTATTGTTTGCGTTAAAGATCTATTCGATCTTAAAAAGCCTTCTTTGTCTGCATCCAATATTACCACTAAAGATACCTCTGGTAAATCCAACCCCTCTCTTAAAAGATTAACTCCAACCAGAACATCGAAATCCCCTTTTCTTAGCCCCTGCATGATTTCAACTCTTTCTAACGTTTCTACATCACTGTGAATATACCTAGACTTTATTCTAATTTTTGCGAGATAATTTGTGAGTTCTTCTGCCATTCTCTTTGTCAATGTCGTAATGAGAGTTCTTTCCTTTAACTCAACTCTTTTTTGAATCTCTTCAATTAGATCATCAATTTGATTTTTGCTTTTCCTTACATCTATAATAGGATCTAATAACCCAGTTGGTCTTATAATTTGCTCAATAAAAAGACCATTTGATTTTTTAAATTCATAATCAGAAGGTGTTGCACTTACATAAAGAACATGACTTTGTAATTTTTCAAATTCCTCAAATTTTAAAGGTCTATTGTCAAGAGCTGCTGGGAGTCTAAAACCGTATTCTACTAAGTTTTCTTTTCTGCTTCTATCCCCTCCATACATCGCGTGTACTTGGGATATTGTTACGTGACTTTCATCAACAACCATCATAAAGTCGTCGGGAAAATAATCCAATAAACAAAATGGTCGTGTGCCAGGATTTCTACCGTCAAGATATCTTGAATAGTTTTCTATACCTGAGCAGTATCCAAGTTCTTTGATCATTTCTAGGTCGAAATTAGTTCTTTCCTCTATTCGTTTTGCTTCCAAATTTCTGCCCATATCTTTAAAAAAATCTATTTGATCCTTTAAATCGAATTGGATATTTTTTATAGCATTTTCTAACCGATTTTCTGAAGTAACAAATATGTTAGCTGGGAAAATTCTTAAATTTTCTACTTTTCCTAGATTTGAGTTATCAATGGGATTAAAGACCTCTATCTCTTCAATTTCATCTCCAAAAAAATATATTTTATATGCTACATCAGAGTAACCAGGAAATACATCTACTATATCACCCTTTACTCTGAAATTACCTCTTGAAAATATACCTGTTGTTCTAGAATAGAGACCTTTGACTAGATCTTTTAGTAGTTTCATTTTTGGAATAAGCTGTTTTTCACTTATTTGTATCATACTATTTTTAAATTCATTTGGATTTCCAATTCCGTAAAGACATGAGACAGATGCTACAACTATTATATCTCTTCTACCAGATAGAAGTGAAGATGTTGTACTTAGCCTTAACTTTTCTATTTCATCATTAATCGATAAGTCTTTTTCAATGTAGAGTCCAGAACTTGGTATGTAAGCTTCAGGCTGATAATAATCATAGTAAGAGACGAAATATTCAACTGCATTTTCTGGGAAAAAAGACTTAAATTCAGAGTATAGTTGTGCTGCTAATGTTTTATTATGTGCCAGAACAAGTGTTGGTTTTTGAAGTCTCTCAACTACATTTGCAACTGTAAATGTTTTTCCAGAGCCTGTTACTCCCTGAAGGGTTTGATAATTTAGGTTGCTTTTAAAACCCTCACAGATTTGATCGATAGCTTCAGGTTGGTCTCCTGTTGGTTTAAAACTGGATATTATTTTAAATTTCATTTGTGACAAAATTATTGAATATTTGACTTATAATTACTCGATTTCTTTTTAAAAGAAGCTAAATTTGAAAAATTATATGGAAGAGAAACTCATATCAAAAAAAAAGCCTTTTTTTCCTATTATAAAAAATTTAAGTATTTATCTTAAAAAGTATAATAGGTGGGTTTATACTCCAATTTCATATCAAGACCTCCTTAGATTTGCTGGTTCAGTCGCGGTATACGACGAAACAGATAAAGATACATTATGGGTTAGAGTATATTATAGTGATACTGAAAGAAGAGATATCGACCATAATTTAAAAAAAGTATACACTCTTCTTCACTCGGACGGCAATGAGTCATCTTTGCCTTATTTAAGTATTGACGCAATTGATTACTGTACATTTGGAAATTCTAAGCCATTTAGAATAAAAGTCAGAAATATTCTCAATGACAATTTTACATATTTTTATATCAAATGTACAGATGCTTCAAGAGTTTACGGATTGGAATTTGAGCATATGTTGTCCCCTTATAATTTAAATTTTTTAGTTAATGAGAAAACTCTTATTGAAGAACATATTTCAGGTATACCAGGTGATTTTTTTATAGAAAATTTATTAAAAAAGTGTTCAATCAGCCAGCAAGCCCAAATTGCCAAGGAATACGTTAAATTTAATGAAAGATGCATGATAAGATTATTGGGGGATATGAGATCATATAACTATGTTGTTATACCAATCCATGATTTTGACCAGGTAGTTTACAAAATTAGAGCTATTGACTTTGATCAACAGTGTTATGAAGGAAGTTTTAAAGTCTATAGACCACAGTTTTTTAAAGAAAATTTTCCAATAATTAAGATTGTAAAAAATAGATTAAATCAAGATTCAGTAATTCAGTACAAAATTGAGGAAAGATCCATAGTAGCAAAAAGAATAATTAGTTCCGGTTCTAGATTGGAAACTCTGGTTAAAATTATGACCAAAGACACTTTATCAAAACCAGATTACCTTAAAAATTTATCTCAAGAGATTTACAAATTCACAAAGGATAAAGCATTTAAAAAAGTTAAAAGCATGGGGGATGTTATGTCAGCTTCATTTTCATATGTTAGGAACAATTATGAAAACTTGAATATGTCCAATCTAATAAATAAAAGTAATTTTTAACTCTTATAAGTCATATTGCGTTGATTTATTTAATTTTAACTAATCAGTACTAACTTTAATATTATTTTGATTTATATTTCTAATTGATACGTAGAAATAAAATTGTAATCCAAAAAGTATTGTTGCCAATAATAGATGAAGGGGCTGAGAGCTAAAAGGAAAATGCAAATAATACATTGCAATACCTAAAATTATTTCAATTGCAATAATTCCTAAAATCCAAAAAATAATCTTTGAACTCAAATTCATCTTCTTAGATAAATAAATAATAAAAAAATTGACTGTTAAAATTAAAAGTGAAAAACTCCTATGAGTTAAGAAAACAGTTGGAAGGAAAAGTAGCCATAAATTTTTCTTTGTTTCTCCTATCATTATTATTTGCTGATCAATAAATTCTCTTACTTGTGTTCCAATTACAATTTGAATTATTGTAAAAATAAGTGATACTAAAACCATATTTTTTAATGTTATATTTTTAACGTTATTTTTTTTATAATCACCATTTTTGATGTATATAAAAATTAAAATTGAAATTATTAAAAGTGCCATAAGCATATGTATGGTAATACTATATGGACTTAAATTGGAGTCAACCACAATTTTACCCAGCCATGCTTGGAATCCAACTGCTGTTATTGTCAATAGGCTTAAAAGGGTTATGATGGGTTTATTTTTATAGAATTGAATAGAATAAAAGCCCAAGATTAGAACAGATATACCACAAACTACACCAATTAATCTGTTTATAAATTCAACCCACGTATGAAGTGGATTAAATTTTGAATAATCATGTTTGGTATACCCTTTCCAATTTTTAGGATTAAAACTTGAGCCACTTATAAAGTTTTTTTTCGATATTTTAAGTTCATCATTATAAATAATCATTTCCCCTTTTTCAAATATCTTTTGTGACATCCAAGTCAATTCAGCAATGTTTGTTGGAGGTATATAATATCCAAAACATTTAGGCCAATCAGGACAGCCCATACCACTTCCAGTCATTCTAACAACACCCCCAGTTGCAATAACCAAGTATACAATTAAAATGGACATTTTAGTCCAAAAATTAAACCTTCTCTTCATTAATTTTTGGTTTTAACCCCATTTTTGTTCCCTCTTTTAATAAAAGTTCAAAGGCAGAGTTGTATTCATTAGGAATTTTTCCATCCAGAATTGCATCTTTAATTTTTTCTTTTAATATCCCAACTTCTTTAGAGGGCTTTAGATTAAAAACACTCATAATAAATTTTCCAGTTACGGGAGGTTGAAAATTCCTAATTTTATCTCTTTCCTCAACAATTTTAATTTTTTGTCTTACAATTTTGAAATTATTTAAATATTTTTCGTGTCTTTTTTTGTTTTTGGTCGTTATGTCTGCTTCACACAACAACAGTAAATCCTCAATTTCTTCCCCAGCATCATAAATTAGTCTTCTAATTGCACTATCCGTGACGATACTTTCAGATAAAATTATTGGCCTGGAACTTAATAAAACAATCTTTTGGACATATTTTAATGAGTTATTTAAGGGCATTTTTAAATTTTTAAAAACCTCCAAAATCATTTTTGAACCTACGTACTCGTGACCATGAAAAGTCCAACCAATTTTTTTATCAAATCTTTTGGAGTTTGGTTTACCAATATCATGTAAAAGCGCTGCCCATCTTAACCAAACTTTATTCGTTACTTTGGATATATTATCCAATACTTGGAGAGTGTGATAGAAGTTGTCTTTGTGCGTAACTCCCTCAATCTCTTCAATTCCCTTTAGTTTATTCAAAGAGGGAATTAATATTTCAATTAGACCAACGGTATCTAATATTTTAAATCCGATAGAGGGTATATCAGTCATTAGAATTTTATTGATTTCATCTACAATTCTTTCTTTTGAAATTATTTTAATCCTATCACAATTTTTTATCATTGCATTTAATAAGGAATTATCAATGTTAAAATTTAATTCAGCGCTAAATCTAACCCCTCTAAGAATTCTTAGTGGATCATCTGATATAGTTATTTCTGGATTTGTAGGGGGGGTTTTAATGATTTTATTTTCTAAATCATTCAATCCATTAAAAGGATCGATTAACTCACCAAAATTTTTATCATTTAAACTTACAGCTATTGCATTGATAGTAAAATCCCTTCTTTTTAGGTCATCAAGAAGATCTCCAGGTTCAACATCTGGATTTCTACTCGATAAATGATAGGACTCTTTACGAGCTTTTACAATTTCAATATTAATCTCATTAAAATGAAGATGCGCGGTACCAAAGTTCTTGAACCTGCTTATTTTTAAGTTTTTATTTAGTTTGTTTTTTATTTCGTTAGCCAAAGTCATTTCACACCCTAATGTAACAAAGTCTAAATCAGAATTTTTTCTATTTCTATTTATTAAATGATCTCTTACGGCTCCACCTACAAGATATGTTTCTTGTGATATTGAAATACTACTTCTATGAACAATATCGACAACCTTTTGATTTATTAATTTTTGAATTTTTTTATTTGCGTTAATCATTCCCTAATTATATCAATTTGGCCATTTAATAAAACTTTAATAATTCTAGAAGGTTTTGAGTTTTCTAAATTATTATCATCAAAATTAACAACATAATCTACTCCATTGATAATCTTTTTGTCAATTTCCTTGAATTTTTTTGGAAAAGGGTTACCACTTATATTTGCAGAGGTAGAAATTAAAGGAACATTTATTTGATCAATTAATGCTTTACAAAAATTGTCTTTAACTAACCTTATAGCAATTGACTCATTTTTTCCATATAGAATCTGATTCAATCCTGTAACTTTTGGATAAACAATTGTCGTTGGTGACTCATCATATAAATATTTTAATACATTTTCAGGAATGTTTTTCACGTATCTTTCAAGCATTTCTATGCTAGACACTAGACTTATTAAAAGTTTATTATTATCCCTTCTCTTAATTCTAAATATTTTCTTTATTGCTGATTCAATTATTGCACTGCAACCAATACCCCAAATAGTGTCGGTTGGATATAATATAACTCCTCCGTTTAACACAAATTCTTTAGCTTTAACTATTTTATCTTCCATTTGAGATTATACCGAAACCCCGTGTTCTCTAAGCACATCATTTAGAGAAGTTTTTTTATCGGTACTTTCTTTTCTTTCTCCGATTATTAATGCACAAGGAACATTAAATTCTCCAGCATTAAATTCTTTTTTGTAGCTCCCTGGAATTACAACGGATCTCTCTGGAATAAACCCTTTTATTTCCACAGCCTCTTTTTTTGAAACATCAAATATTTTTGTTGATTTTGTGAGAACTACATTAGCTCCCAAAACGGCTTCCTTTTTGACATGTACACCTTCAACGACAATACATCTTGATCCAATGAAAACATTATCCTCTATTATAACTGGAGATGCTTGTAAAGGCTCAAGAACTCCACCTATTCCCACACCACCGCTTAAATGGACATTTTTACCTATCTGAGCACAGCTTCCAACAGTTGCCCAAGTATCCACCATAGTTCCTTCATCAACATATGCGCCTATGTTAACAAAGCTGGGCATTAAAATAACACCTTTTGAAATATATGATCCATATCTTGCAACTGCATGGGGAACCACCCTGATATTTCTTTCTGAATAATTGTTTTTTAAATCTATTTTATCATGAAATTCTAAGGGTCCAGCTTTTGTTGTCTCCATTTTTTGAATAGCAAAATAAAGAATAACAGATTTTTTTATCCATTCGTTTGTTATCCATATGTCACCTTTTTTCTCAGCGACTCTAACTTTCCCTTTATCTAGACTTTCAATTAATTCTCTAATTTTGTCTTGCGTCTTTTTTTCTTTTAAAAGTGCTCGATTAGTCCACGCATTTTCAATAATTGAATTCATAATTTTTTTTACAAATTTACATTATCTAAATTACTTTTTAGCTAAGTTTTTCATTTCAAGATTAGGATGAATATATTTGTGTATGGGAATTTTTTTAGCATTAGATTATGGAGAGAAAAGAACGGGCATTGCAGTTACCGATATTAATAAAATAATCGCCTCTGGTCTTACGGCCCTCTCTACAAAAGAAGTAATTCCATATTTAATCACATATTGTGAAAAAAACTTAATTGAAAAATTTATTATTGGGTATCCCAAAAAATATAATAACAGTGAATGTCTAGTAGAAATAAAAATTAAAGATTTCGTAAAAAAATTGAATTTATCTTTACCAAAAATTCCTATTGTGCGATATGACGAAAGGTTTACTTCTAAAATTGCCTCTAATGCAATACTAGAATCTGGTGTGAACAAAAGAAAAAGAAAAGATAAATTTTTAGTTGATAAGGTAAGTGCAACAATATTATTACAATCTTATTTATCAATGCACAAAAATTCTTAAACTTATGATTTTACCAATTCTGTCATATGGAAATTCAGTTCTTAAAAAGAAAGCACTGCCTATTTCTATAAAAACTAAAAATTTAAAAAGTCTGATAAAAGATATGTGGGAAACTATGTATGCGGCCCAGGGAGTTGGTCTTGCTGCACCTCAAGTAGGGGAATCAATAAGACTATTTATTGTTGACACGTATCCTTTTTCAGATAATGAGGATTTATCAATAAACGAAAGGAAATTTTTAAAAAGTTTTAAAATGGTATTTATAAATCCAGAAATTGTAAAAGAAAATGGAAAAGAATGTGTTTTTAATGAAGGTTGTTTAAGTATACCTGGTATAAGGGAAGATGTGAAGAGAAAAGACTCCATAATCATTAAATTTCAAGATTTGAACGGAAAACTTATAAAAGAATCATTCTCAGGTATCGCAGCTAGAGTTATACAGCACGAGTATGATCATATAGAGGGTGTTTTATTTACAGACAAATTGTCTTATTTAAAAAAGAAAACAATTAAAAGGAAGCTTACTGAAATTTCAACTGGTAAAATCAAAGTTGATTATAGTATGAAGTTCTTATAAAAATAAATTAAATATAATGGATTCATTGGATGAACAACTGAAAGAGATTAAACAATTAATTTCTATTGTATGGGAGTTAAGAGAGAGATGTCCCTGGGATAGAAAACAGACATTTAAAACGCTAAAAACCCAGACTATAGAAGAGACATACGAGTTATGTGACGAGATTGAAAAGTTAAGTTATGACGGTATAAAAGAGGAATTAGGTGATTTATTGCTTCACGTTCTTTTCTACGCAAAAATGGGTTCTGAAAAAAACAAATTTAATATAGGAATCATTGCTAATGAATTGACTAAAAAATTAATTAGACGGCATCCCCACATATATGAGGATAAAAAAATAAAAAATTCAGAGGAGGTCAAATTAAATTGGGAAAAAATCAAACTAAAAGAGGGTAGGAGTAGTATATTGGATGGTGTGCCAGCAAATTTACCACCTATACTCAAAGCCTATAGAATCCAAGAAAAAGTTTCATCTATCGGATTTGACTGGGAAAAATCTGATGATGTAATAGAAAAATTAGACGAAGAAATACTTGAGTTCAAGGAAGAGTTAAAAAAAGAAAGTAAAGATAATTTAGAAAAAGAGTTTGGGGATATTTTGTTTTCATTAATTAATTTATCTAGACATTATAAAATAAACCCTTACGATGCTCTAGAAAAATCAAATATAAAATTTGTAAAACGATTTAAATTTATAGAAGAAAAAACAAAAATATTAAAAAAGCAAATTAATGATCTTGACTTAAAAGAAATTGATATTTTATGGGAACAATCCAAAAACGAAACTTGAAATTTTATTATTTTAATCCATCTTTATGTGCCTGATTTAGAATTGATTTTAATTGTTTAAGTTTAAAATCCACCAGTGTTTTTTTAGTATTGAGTGTTTTTATTTTGTTATTTACTTCGACAAGTAAAGGATTGTTATTACTGGATTCACTGAAAAATTCCAGATTATTTTCAAGTTGATTAAGTTCACTACTTATATCGTCAATCTTTTTTCTCAATTGGTTATTCTCATCATTGATTAGTTTTTCATCATTTTTAATGAAATATAATCTTGTTTCATACTTTTTCATTTCCAATTTATTTTTTGGAATTGAAATTTCCTTCCATTTATTTGATAAAAAATTTAATATAAACTTCTCCTGATTTCCAATATCATTATTTCTTATTTTATTCCAAATTCTAGATTTATCTTTAATATATAATTCATATTTCTTTGGAGTCAGAGGAATTTCTTCTTTTTTTAAAGTTTCAATAAATTCTTTTTGCTCCTTTATTATCTTTTTTTCATTATCGTTGAGACTTTTATTTTTATTTTTAAAATTATTGAAATAATTATTTGTTTTTAATTTAAACTCTGACCATAATTTTTCAGAATATTTTTTTGAAACCCTTCCACTATTTTTCCATTCAGATTGAATTTCTTTGATTCTCTCAACATGATTTCGCCAATTTTCATCATTTAGAATATTTTCAACTTCATCAATAAGTTTTTGTTTTAATTCAATGGATTTTTTTTCTAATATTTTTAGATTTTTATAAAAGTTATTTTTTTCTTTATTAAAAATTCTTGTTGCATCTCTAAAAGAATTCCATAAATCTTTATTTTTTTCTTTTGGCACATTCCCGATTCTAATAAAATTCCTTTTTAATTCTTCGACTTCTTTTATATAATTCTGCCACTCATTGTGTGTACTTATTTTTTTTTCTGATATTTTTTTAATTTGATTAATTAGTTGAAATTTAGTTTCGTAATTTTTCAATTTTATTATATCAATATTTTTTATGTATTTGTTTTTTTCCTCATGTATTTTTTTTGTTGCTAATTGAAATCTTTGCCATAACCCTTCTCTTTTATCTCTAGCCACTGGTCCTAATTCATTTTTCCATAATCTATGTAAATTATTTAGCTCCCTAATAGCTATGTGAATATTATCCAAATCCACTAATTTTTCGGCTTTTTCAATAATTTTAACTTTCTCCTCATAATTATTTTGATAATCTATATGTCTTAATTCTCTATTCATGTGCAAGAGGTCGTAAAATCTTTCAACATGAAACTTATAAGTTTGCCAAACATTATTATTTTCACTTCTTGGAACTTGCCCTGCATTATAAAATGCTTCTTGTAAATTTTTAAAGTTTTTATAAGTATTATTATCGTGCTGACTATTATCAATTAGATTTTTTATTTCGTCTATTATTTCCTTTTTTCGTGCTAAATTTATTTTTTGTTTGCTTGATAGCTCTTTAAAATATTGATTTTTTTTGTTTTTGTAGTTTTTAAGTAGGTTATAAAATTCTTTTTTATAACCTGGAGTGTAATAAAAATCAATTTCATTACCTCCGTTGTCAATAAATTCTATTTTTTTCTTTTCTAATATTGATTTAAACTTATTTTCAAAATCATTTTTTAAAAGATTAATACTATCGTTATTCTTAATCCAATCCGATTGCCTTAAAAGTTTTTCTAGATAATTCGGATATTCCTCTATTTCAATTGTTTTCAAGTCATTTTCTATTCTTTTTTCGGAAGGGATCGGCTTTTCTGTTAATGACTCATCATGGATTTTTTCTCCATGTTTTTTTTTCTCTGAAGTTTTACTCTCAGCATTATTTTTTGTAGAGGATTTATTAGTAGAATCGCTTTTCATTGTTGTACACCCTAGTTATTGTCCTAAAATACAAAAAAAATAATCAATTTATTTCATTCCATATTGACCAGGATTTTTCAGCTTGATAAATTAACATATCATAACCATTTACTATTTTGGCACCTTTGATTTTACCATTTTTCAGAAATCTTGTTTTTATCGGATTATAGATTAAATCAAATAAAATATGATTCTTTGTTATATGTTCAAAGTTAATATCAGGACATTTTTCAGTATTTGGGTAAGTTCCAAGAGGTGTTGTATTTATAATAAGCTCAAAATTATTTAAGATATCCCTATCTAATTCAACGTATATAAAATCACCTTTTTTCCTTTTTCTCGACACTGTCTTATATTTGATTGAATTTTTTTTAAGAACATGTATAATAGCCTTCGAAGCTCCTCCAGTCCCTAAAATAAGGGCATTTTTAATTTTTTTATTTATGTTTTCAAACAATGATTTTTGGAATCCATAACAATCTGTATTGTGACCTATTAATTTTCCTTGGTTATTAAACGAAATGGTATTTACAGCCATAATATCTTTTGCCTCTTTTGAAATATTATCTAAATATGGAATAATTTTTTCTTTGTATGGAATTGTGACATTAAGTCCCTTAAGATTTTTTTGTTTTAGGGTCTCTATAGCTTGAGCTAAATTTTCACAATCAAAATTTTTATATAAATTATTAACTAAACCTTCGTTTTTAAATTTTTTGTTAAAATAATTTCTTGAAAAAGAGTAGTCAATTTCTTTTCCAATAAGTCCATATATAAATTTAGTTTTTAACATTTAGCTTTTCAATTACATAAACTATACATACTCCCAATAGAATTGATGTTAAAATAGTAATATTTTCAACATTTAAATTGTTAGGATAGTAAAAAAAGTTGTTGTTTAATTCTAAAAATAATGAGCCAATATTACTGTCATAATTTCCACTTTTCCATGGCCATACAGATCCCACAGATCCTGCCACAAATCCAACTAAAGAAGACATTATTGAATCTTTATATTTAAAAATTAATAGATTTAAAATCTTTGAAAAAAGAATTAGTCCAATTATTGATCCAAAAGCAAAAACTAATAGCAGAAAAACTAGATTTTTATTTTCTAAATCTAAATTTTTGTAACCATAACCCATAATTATTTTAATTATAGTATAATACAAAGCATTTACAGAATCAATTAAAAGCAGTTTGTAGTTTCCTAGTGCAAGAAGTATCATTGAGCCTGAAAGGCCTGGAATAATCATTCCTGATACACTAACTAGCCCACAGAAGAAAACAAAATAGGGATTTATTATCTCGTTACCAGGACTAATAAAAAAAAATGCGATGCCAATTATGAAGCCCGAGATAATAAATAGAATGTTATAAAAGTTCACATTAGTTATTTTTTTAAAAATTATGATTACTGAAAAAAATATCATACCGCAAAAAAAACCTAAAATTTGAGCATAATAGTTTTCTAAAAAATAACCTATTATTAATGAGGTACTAAAAAAACTTATAATAATTCCAAATAATAAAAGGGCAAGAAACTTACCATTTATATGTTTGTAGAAAGATTTAAAACCTTCTTTTCTTAAAATCACTAGGCTATTAATATCAAACCTTGAAAATGATAAAATTAGCTGTTCGTAAAATCCAAAAATAATTGCAACAATTCCACCTGATACACCAGGTATTTTATTTATTGCTCCCATGATTAGGCCATAAAAAACAATTAGCGAGGAGTTAAAGTTTGTTTTTCTAAAAGTATTCAATTGGTTTTTTAAATCTATTAAAAACTAAAATTAAGGTGACACCAACTAAAATAAAAAAAATACTTTCACTTATTTCGTATGTATTGCATATTATAGAAGTTTTATTTGAGGAGAAAATACTGTTTAAAGTATTAAGATTAAAGCAATCTTTAAGTGGCCATAATTTTGGTAATGACCCACCTACTAATCCAGTTAAAATCAATAATGTTTTTCTTTTTTTATTATTAAAAAGCCAAACCACGATTTTTGCAAAAACTTTTAATCCAAATATAACACCTAGTGATATAGAAAAAATTTTAGAATAAATACTAAAAAAATCGTCAATCTTAAAGTTAATTAAAACCTTTATTGAATTTTGGACAACAAAAAGAATTTCATTGTAAACTCCGAGAATTAAAAAAAGCATAGCTCCAGAAATACCTGGTAGTATCATAGCTGATACTGCAACTGCAGAACAAAAAAAAAGGTATATAAGAGTTGGTTTTACGTGAAAACTAGTTAATTGTGTTAAACCAATTGATACTATTAATGATACTAAAAGGTAAAAATAGTCATCAACTTTTTTATTTTTAATCAATCCAATAAATTCAAAAAAAGTTCCAAATATAATACCAAATATGAAAGCGTATATTGGAATTGGATGATGCTCAAATAGATAAATTAAAATACCAGATAGAAAAAAAACACCTGTAACGACGCCTAAAAAGAGCGATATTAGAAAAGATCCATTGATATTAGACCAAAAAATTTTAAAATTACCCTTTATTAAATTTTTAAACGAGAATCTATCAATATTTTTTATAAGATCCTGATATATTCCAGTAATGAATGCAACGGTTCCTCCAGAAATTCCTGGAATAATATCAACAGAACCCATTAAAACACCTATGAAGTATGTTAAAAGATTATTTTTCTTTGATTTAAAATTGTTCAATTAAATCAAATTAGAACTTCCAAATGAGGATAAAACTCCAATAATTTTGGTGAAAGTAAGTTAATGTTCTTTCTTACATTTTCTAGATAAAATTCCATTTCATTTTTTTTTCCAAGATTTAAGTAACACAAAGCAATTTTAAAATCCAAGTCTGGAACATTTGGATAAAGTTTTTTTGCTTTTTTGCCTATTAAATAACCTTTTTCCCATTTATTCTGACTAATTAATGTATCAATCCAATCAGACCAACTCCTTAACTCATCTATACCAAGGTCAATAATATTTTTGAAAGCTTCTTCAGCAGCTACAAACCTGTTTAAACGTTTATTTATTTTTGCGTATATTTTCCAATATTCAGGATGGTTTTCATTAATTTTTAGAGCCTTGTTGCAATAAATCAAAGCACTTTTAAAATTATTTTTGGTTAAATAATACTCAATTAAGGCCAACCAACTTTCTTCGTAATTTGGATCTTCTTTGGTAGAAAGTTTGTAATACTTCAATTCTAATTTCTGATTTCCTAGCATCTTAAAACATTCTCCTATCCTCAAGTAAATAAATGCAGAAGGAGACTCAAATGTTAATGAAAATTGGTAATTTTCAATAGCCTCTAAATAATTATTATTTTTTTGTAAAAGTTTTGCCTTTTCAACATAAGCAGCTGAAAATTTATCATCACACAAAATAGCATAATCAAACGATATTAAAGCTTTATTATGATTTTTTAATTCTAAATGAAGCTTACCTAATTCAAGCCATACTAATTCATTATATGGATCTTTTTCTAATATTTCATTCAAAATTTTAACACCTTCTTTAAATGACTTAAGGTTATCTATACAATATATTAAATTATATAAAATTTGATGATCATTGGGCTCATTTTCAATGCACAGTCTAAAATATACCATTGCTTTTTGAAAATTATCAATTGTTAGAAATTCTAATGCTATTAAATGCCAAACCTCAAATTTGTACTCTGAATAGGTAAGACATTCATTAAGTATCTCGATTGATTTGTGGTGTTTTTTAAGCTTAGAAAGAATTGTAGCTTTTTGAATATATGCATCTAGATTGTTAGGTTCAATTTCATTAACAAAGGCTAATATTTCATTAGCTGCCTCTAATTTGTCCTCTAAAATTGATATTTCTGATTTCAGAAGAAGGATATTTATATTAATAGGATGTTGCTTATTTCCTATCTTGATAGCCTTTTTTGCAAGATTGATTTCACCAAAATCAATATAATGCTGAGCTATATACTCTATTTCTTGAGCATCAAAAAAATAAGTGAAATTTGTTTTAAGCATTTCTTCAAATTTTTTAATTGAAGAAACAAAACCCTCAGAATAATCATCTAGCATTTGCAGTATTTTCTCTACACTTAAAATTAAAAACAAAGACTAAATCAATTGGTATTACATTTTATTCTTTTTAACAAATTAATTAACAAACTTAATTATGTCATATCGTCCAAAATATTTAAAATAATTTCACACCCTTTTTTTATATCCTTATTGCTAATATTTAAAGCAGGAGTTATTCTTACAGCTAGTTTATTCCATAGCAGGTAAAATAAAATCAAACCCCTATTCATTGACTCTCTAACAAGTCTTTCCGCATTTTCTTGGCTTTCTAAAATTATTGCTAACATTAAACCAGTTCCATTTATTTTTTTTATTTTTTTATGTTTTAATAGTAATCGTATTAATTTTTCTTTCTCGTTTATTTTGTCTAATATTTTTTCATTTTCTAGGGTATTTAAAACAGACAATGCTGCTGAAGATACTACCGGATTTCCACCAAAAGTAGAAATGTGTCCAAGTGATGGTTTATATTCAAATTTTTTCATTTTTTCTCTCGAACTGCAGAATGCACCAATTGGTAGCCCGCCACCTAATCCTTTTCCAACCACTAATATGTCTGGGTCTACGTTATATTTTTGGAAGGCAAACATCTTACCAGTCCTTCCAATTCCTGGTTGAATTTCGTCCAAAATCAAAAGAGCCCCCATTTCTTTACATTTTCTTTTAACATTTTTTAAATAATCATGTTTAGGTTCAATGAAACCTGCACCTCCCTGAATAGTTTCTAGTATTACAGCAGCTGTATTATTATCAATTTTAACTAAGTCCTCATTATTATTAAAATCAATAAAGCTTACTTTTGGAAGTAGGGGTCCATATCCTTTTTTTTGATCTCGGACACCTAACAGACTTAAAGCTCCTTGAGTGCTACCGTGATAAGAGTTTTTTGCAGCAATAAAATTTGTTTTTTTAGTATATCTTTTGGCAAGTTTCATGGCTCCTTCAATTGCTTCGGTTCCTGAATTGGTCAAAAAAGTAACTTCAAGACTCTTGGGTAAAAAACTGGCCAATTTTTTACATAAATCAACACTAGACTTCTGGACATATTCACCATAAACCATTACATGTAGAAATTTATTTAATTGTTTTTTTATCGCTTTTATAACTTTAGGATGTCTATGACCTAAACTACACGCTGAAATTCCAGCTACAAAGTCTAAATATTTTTTACCTTTAGAATCAAAAATATAAGAACCTTTTGCTTTTTTGATTTCTAAACCGACTGGGTTAGGAGATGTTTTTGCCTGGTAAATTAGAAAATCTTTTAGTGACATTTTTTATTTAAATAAATCATCTAAGGACTCTGGTCTTTCACTTTTTCTCCAGATAAATCCTTCTAGTAATTTTAGGTTAGGATCTAATTTATCTTCAGGATGTACTTTTCCTTCTGGAGATGTATAAAATGTAATATTTTTAATTTCATTCGATTCAAGCTTTATTTTTAATTCACTACAAATTGTTTTATCTATACCCACTAACTCCCCACCATCGTTATATAAATAGTAAATTACTTTGATGTTTTTTAAGACTTGTAAGTTGTTTAAACCTCCGTTTAAAAAATCACCATTTAAATACATTCCCTCAATTTGATTAAAATTATTTTTATTGATACTATCTTGTTCAATCACAAAGGTATTTCCAAAGATTAAAAGAGAATCTAGCTTTCTGGTTTTAATATCTGTTAGAAGATTAATTTCATTTCCACTCATTTGACTATCATTAAACCAAACTACTGGATTGAGTTTGAGTTTTGACTTTAATGATAAAACTTGTATTTGTTTTTTTGAAAGGGGTTTTTTGTGTAATTCTATTTTGCCTTTAGATTCATCAAAGTATATTGAATCAGATATTCCTCTAATATCGGATTTTAAAATTTTAACACCATAATAGCCTCTTAGAATTCTATTATCAGATGGTCCAGTTCCTATTAATGTGTCAGCATGTATATAAAGTGAATCGTTTTCTATAATGTTAATTGCAAGTGCTCTTTTTGTTATAATTGCAGAATCTTTTTCCTTATAAATTTCTCCATATTCTCCCTTTATTATAGAGTTGTTAACTGTGTCTGTTATAACGACTCTTTTAGTTGCGGAAGCATAATTAATCGATTCATTATAAAATATGCTGTCCCCCTCAATTATCTTGTTATTGTAAAATATTTTTGGATTTTTTCGAAAATTTCCAATTGAACTTTTCAAATCAAAATTTCCTTTTTCACAATGTATATCATAATCATTACCAGTAATTATAGTTGGACCAAAAAAAAGTGCATTTTTTGAAATTAAGTCATAATCTAAGTTTTCAGAATTTATCTCATATTTAGGATTATTAATTTTAACTCCCGTTTTAAAACTATATTTTTTTTTATTTATAAAATATTTTCCTTTTTTGCTTCTAAGAACGTTTTCTTCATCCTCAACAACACCATTTGAATCATAATAAGCTATATTTAAAATTCTGTCAAGATAGAGTGTATCTGTTTTAAGTACCATATCGGGTTGTTTTAAAATTACTTTCCCCCAAGCTTTTGCTCTCTTTTTATTACCATCATAATTTAAATATTCGCTTTTAAGTTCAAGACTGTCTCCCTGTTTTAGCCAAACACTGCCATTTGCATTAAATTTATTCTCTCTAGAGTAAAAAAATGTCTTATCTGAAATTATTGTTGCCCCATCATGGAAGAGCTTAACTCTTAATTTATTTCCTTTTGACAAAATATTTGCTTTTGGAAAATTTTCTTCATCTTTTGTAAATTTTCCAGCCTCTCTAATTTCTATTAATTTTTTTTCTTGGCAGAGAGAACTTAACGGATAAAGAATTGTTAATAATACAATTTTATAGAAAATTTTCTTTAGTATTAAACGCATCTTACCGAAAAATTGTTTGGTCCCTTCCTGGACCTATTGAAATAATTTTTATAGGTACTTCAAGCTTTTTCTCAATAAATGATATGTATTTTTTTAAATTCTTAGGAAGTTGAGAATCTTTTTTAATGTTTGTTATATCTTCACTCCACCCGTCAAAATCAGTATATATAGGAGAAAGAGAGGATGAATTTAAAGAAAATGGCATCCTAGATGTTTCTTTATCAAATTGCTTGTAAGATGTACAAACTTTTATTTTACTTATACCGGACATAACATCGCTTTTCATCATTGCAAGTTCTGTTACGCCATTAATATCAACTGCATATTTAAGTGAAACTAAATCTAGCCAACCGCATCTCCTTGCACGTCCTGTTGTAGCTCCAAATTCTTTACCGACCTTACTTATTTTTTCCCCAATTTCGTTAAAAATTTCGCTTGGAAATGGACCACTTCCCACTCTTGTGGTGTAAGCCTTAAATATGCCAATAACTTTATTAATTTTAGTAGGTGGAATTCCTAATCCATTGCATGCTCCTGCAGCTGTAGTATTAGAGGATGTAACATATGGATAAGTTCCAAAGTCAATATCAAGCATGGACCCTTGAGCACCTTCAGCAAGAACTTTTTTTCCTTCCTTTAAAGAATCAAAAAGGAAGTTCTCACTATCAATAATTGAAAACTTTTTTATAAAATCTAAACTTTTAAAAAACTTTTTCTCTAGGTCATTTAGGTTAAAAGAAACATCAATACTTAAATTATTAATCATCTTTAAATGTTTCTTTTTTAATCTAGTGTATTGCGTCTTCCATCCCTCTAGGAATAAATCACCAACCCTAATCCCGTTTCTACCTGTTTTATCCATATAAGTTGGTCCAATACCTTTTAAAGTAGAACCAATTTTTTTTACGCCCTTTGATTTTTCTGAAGCTTTATCCAATAGACAATGAGTGGGGATAATTAAGTGAGCTTTTTTCGAAATTAATAGATTTTTTTTAAAATCTATATGACTGTCATTTAATTTTAATATTTCTTCCTCAAAAATTACTGGATCAATAACGACTCCATTTCCTATAATATTAATTAAATTTTTGTGAAAAATACCTGAGGGAATTGTGTGGAGTACGTGAGATTTATCTCCGATCTTAATTGTATGTCCAGCATTTGGTCCTCCCTGAAATCGTGATATTATAGAGTAATCTGTTGATATTGCATCAACAATTTTACCTTTTCCTTCGTCACCCCATTGGAGACCTAAAAGTAAGTCAACAAACATTTTTTTTATTATTATGATTGTTTTTTAGTGCCATAAAAATAAAGCGAGTGATGGTGAATGTTCACATCAAAAACTTTTTCAATTGTTTCTTTGATGGATTGAATTCTTGGATCACAAAATTCTTTTACCTCTCCAGAATCAGTAAATATTATATGGTCATGTTGTTTGTCAAAAAAAGATTTTTCGTATTGAGCTTGACTTCCAAATTGATGTTTTCTAACTAATCCAGATTCAATTAATAAATCAATTGTATTGTATAAAGTTGCCCTACTGACCCTATAATTTTTATTTTTCATTTTAATATACAGCGACTCAATATCTAAATGCTCATTTGTTTCATAAATTTCTTGGAGAATTGCAAATCTCTCTGGAGTTTTTCTTTGTTTTTGTTTATCTAAAAATTTAACAAAACCTTTTTTACAATTTCCTGTTGTGATTTTGCTTCAATCATTATTATAATTTTCTAACTCAAAAATAATATTTCTTTTTTTATTTACGTGCAATTTTTTCAATTCCAGATATAGTTAAAAGTTTTTGTGTTAATTTTTTTATATGCTCTTGATTGTTTACACGGATTAAGATATTTCCTTTAAAAAGATCCTCCTCGGTATAAAAATTCATCTTTTTAATATCTATATTCATGTGGTTTGAAATTATTCTAGTGACTTGATTTACAAGTCCTTTTTGATCTATACCTGACATTTGTAATTCAACTGTAAATTCTTGCTTATTAAAATCAACCCAGAAAGCAGGTATAATTCTATACGCAAAGTTTGATTGTAATGAAATTGCAAAATCACAATCATGTTTATGAACGATTATACCGTCATTAAAAGTAGATAGTCCAAAGATTCTATCACCCGAAATAGGATTACAGCATTCAGACAATTTATAATTTGACTCTTTTTTTTCTTTCCCAAAAACAATCTTCTTGGTACTAGAAATAAACTCTTTTCTAATTTTATTTTTCTTTGGTTTAGATCTAAGTCTTTCGTTAAAGAATTTTAAAAATCTATTATTGTAGTATTTTGCAAAGTCTTTAATTTTTTTATTATCAACGGTTTTAATTCCAACTCTGTAGAAGAGATCTAAGTTAGAGTTAACATTAAAATAGTCGAGCATTTCGTTTATTGTTTTTTCAACCATTAAGATTTTTAAATGTTTTAACTTTCTTCGTAACAACTCTCTTCCTTCTTCTGCAATTCTTTTTTTCTCCTCATTTAAAGATGTACGTATTATACTTCTTGCTCTAGAAGTGGCAACAAAATCAAGCCAATTAGCAGTTGGCTTAGATTTTTCAGAAGTTATTATCTCTACAGAATCCCCACTTCTTAATTTTCTCGAAAGAGGAACTAATTTACCGTTAACTCTAGCACCTCTGGTTTTTGATCCAATTTCCGTATGAATGTTAAATGCAAAATCTAATGCTGTAGAATTTTGTGGTAAGGACTTCAATTCACCCGCTGGAGTAAATACAAAAATTTCGTCAGAATAGAGGTTTAATTTAAAATTTTCAACAAAATCTATAGCATTTGAATCTTTTGATTCTAGTAATTCCTTAAGTCGATTTAACCAACTTTCTAGACCATTCTCATGATCTTTACCTACTTTATATTTATAATGAGCTGCGTATCCTTTTTCAGCAATTTCATGCATTCTTTCAGATCTAATCTGAACTTCTATCCATTTCTTGTTAGGTCCCATGACTGTTATGTGAAGCGATTCATAGCCATTTGATTTTGGAGACGAAATCCAATCTCTTAGTCTAGTTGGATTTGGGGTAAAATGATCTGTAACTATTGAATAAATTTTCCAAGCTAGAAACTTTTCGTTTTTTGGAGCTGATTTATAAACAATCCTAATTGCAAATTTGTCAAACACTTGATCATAACTAATGTTTTGAATCTGCATTTTTTTATGAATAGAGTAAACTGACTTATTTCTTCCTCTTATAAAGTATTTTAACTTTTCTTTTTCTAATGTTTCACTTATCAGTTGTGAAAATTCTTCTATATATTCTTCTTGTTCCTCTTTGCTATCTTCAATTTTACTTTTAATATGCTCAAAACTTTTTGAATCTGTATATTTTAAACTTAAATCTTCAAGTTCGTTTTTGATGTTATATAACCCAACCCTGTGCGCGAGTGGAGCATATATATACAATGTCTCTGAAGCTGCTTTTATTTGTTTGTTTTCAGGCATTGAGTCAAGTGTTTGCATATTATGAAGCCGATCTGCAATTTTAATGATTACAACCCTTATGTCGTCATTGATTGTCAATAGCATTTTTCGAAAGTTCTCGGCTTGAAAAGAAATGTCTGTATCTTTATTTAAGCGTGAAATTTTTGTTAAACCACTAACTATTTTAGTAACATTTTTTCCAAATAGTTTTTCGATATCAACCAATTTAAAGTTAGTGTCCTCAATTGTGTCGTGAAGTAAAGCAGCCGAAATTGATGTCGCGTCTAGTCCAATTTCAGAAGCTACAATTTTTGCTACTGAAATAGGATGAAAAATAAATGCTTCGCCTGATTTTCTTCTTTGATGTTTATGAGCGTCAACAGCCGTATTAAAGGCTAGACGGATAAGTTTTTTATCCTCAGGTTTAAGATGTTGGTAACTAATCTTTAGTAGTTCCTTGTATTGCTTTGCTATTTCTTTATTTTCTATTTTTTCGTCTACAAGCATAGTATGAAGTTACTAATTCTTAGATTTAAGCCCAAAAAAATCATTTTGTTTGTCTAACTACTTCTGATAAAATAATACCCACCGATACAGATAAATTAAAAGAATCATTTATCCCATTCATTTCTATGCAAATTTCTTCCGCATTATATGATCTCCAGTTATCAGACAAGCCTTTATTTTCTGACCCAAAAGCAATGGCAATATTACCTAAGTAGTTTACATCTAAATAGCTTTTTGAATTTTTTGATATAATCGTATTATACAAATTAAATTTATTTTGAATCAAAAATTCAATCGCCCTCTCTCCGTTGGTCTTAATTATCGGTAAATTAAAAACACTTCCCACACTGGACCGTATAACATTAGAGTTATAAATATTAATTTTTGAGTCAACTATAATAATACCAGATGCATTCATTCCATCTGCAGTCCTGAGTATAGCACCTAAATTTCCAGGTTTCTCAATATTTTCGACAATTAATACTATCGATTTTTCTTTAAATAAAATATCATCCAAAGTATAACTTTTTTTATCTGCAACAGCTATCACTTTAGAAGAATTTTTTCTGTATGTCAACAAATCAAATAAATTTTTCTTCAAATAAAATATTTCTATTTCATTACTTAGATCAATATCAAAATTTAATGTTTTTTGCTCTCTAAAAAAGATTTTTTTGATTTTAAAATTTGACTTGACTGCTAAACTAATTTCTTTGAAGCCCTCAATGATAAACTCTCCATCCTTCTTATTAAATTTATTATTGGAAAGTTTTTTAAGTCTTTTAAAGTGGGAATTCTGTAAACTACTAAGTATTTTCATCGAGAATAAATTTGTTCTTCCCGTCAAATGTAAATAATAGAAGATTAACAACCTCATTGTATGATTTTATACCCTTTTTTTGGCCTTGTGTTTTTAAAAAAAGATCGAAGATCACTTTTTGTATTTTTTGAAATCTATTTGCATAGTACATCCAAAAATTTGCAACTATTAAAAAATCATTTCTGACATCATTACTTAAAGATTCATATATATCTTTTGCAAGATTCGGATTCATTTTATAGAGGTCATTGTATAAATATCGGAAAGCAAAAAAGTTAGCCGAGTATTGAATTTCAATATTATAGTTGTTGTATGCATTAAGGAATCCAATAAAGTTGGCATCACTTTCAGATGCAAATCCATTCTTATGTGCTAATTCATGAAAAATAGTTACTGGGATAAGTATTTCTGGAATTCTTGAGTTAATATTTGCTTCATTTGTAAATGGATTATAGTAGCCCTTAATACCCATATAACTTAAAATCAAACTAAAATTAGAGTATTTAAAATTTTGACCCGTGGATTTTATTAAACTTTTATATGAATTTAAATAGTCCGTTTTATTTTTTTGTTTATAATTTATTTCTTGTTTTAATTTATTGCATTGAACAGAAAAAAGTTTTGTTAAGTTTTCAATTTTTTTTTCACTGATCACAACTTCTGTCGATATAAATCTTTCCAAAGGGAGTCTAAAATAGTTAAATCCCCACGATAAGTAAAAAAAATAAACAATAATCAAAATTGAACTTATTATATAAGTAAATGTTATGGTATTTCTTAAGAAAAAAATCAGTATTAAACATATAAAAGATAAATAGAGTATTTCACCAATAGCAAAATCGGTTAAATCAAAAATCATGCTTTTTGAGAAACTTAACTTTTCATATACCAAGTTTGAATAGTAAGCGTCTACTATTTCAGGGTTATTTTTTAATAATAAAATTGATATTAAAAAAAATAAAAGAATTAAAATATTCCCTTTGATGGTGTTGTATTTATTATCTTCAATTTATAACCTCAACTATTTTGACCTCAAATATAAGATTAGATTTTGGAGGAATCCCTCTAACACCCTTTTCTCCATATGCAAGTTGATATGGTATAAATAAAAAAGCTTCGTCCCCCTCTTTTAAAAACGTTAAACCTTCTTTAAAACCAGAGATCATTTGAGCTTCGGGACTTATGTCACATATTATTGGAGAGTAAGCTCCAGCAGCTTTCTTTTGCTCATTTACTAAATACAAACTTTCAGCTATTTCTAAAATACTCGTATCTAATAAATTTCCATTTTCAAAATAAACTGCATAGTGGGCTTTTGCCTTATTTGTAGAACTTACTTTAGGGCCGTTTCCACTTTTAGTTACAACATAACTTAGCCCTGAAGAAGTTTCTTTTACATCTTCTTTAAGATTATTGAATAATTCAATATTATCAAGTCTTTTTATTTCTCTTTTTTCTTCTATCTCCACATTCATTTTTTCTAGATTTATATAATAATCTGAAAATATTTCTGAGGCATTAAAATTTTTTGCATCATAACCAATCCTTATTATTTCCACACTTTGTATGGTGTCGTTTTGTTGGATAGAATCAACAACATTTAAGCCCTCGACTACTTTTCCGAATACAGTATGTTTTCCATCTAACCATGGCGTTTCCTTGTGAGTTATAAAAAATTGACTTCCATTTGTATTTTTACCAGCATTTGCCATTGACAAAATTCCAGGACTATCATGTTTTAAATCAGTTATTTCGTCACTAAATCTGTACCCTGGCCCTCCGGATCCAGTGGCTGTTGGATCTCCAGCTTGTATCATAAAATCTTTAATAACCCTGTGAAAAATAATGCCATTATAAAACTTTTTATTTTTAAACTCCTCAGAAACAAATTGATTTTCTCCTTCCGCTAAAGAAACAAAATTCGCAACTGTATTTGGAGTTTTATCTTCAGTAAATTTCATTAAAATACTTCCTTTATTTGTGTTCAATTGTGCATACAATCCTTGATCTAGGTGAGAAAAATTGTTATTGCACTGAATAAAAATCAAAGAAATAAGTATGATAATTTTTTTAGTCATTGTAAATTATTTAATTAATATTATTTTTCAACGAAATTAAGTCAATCTGTATAATAAGTGGTTGATTTGGAATAATTTTTTCACCATCACCCTGATATCCATAGCCTAAATGCGAAGGCATCAAAAAAAAACCAGATTCACCAATTTTTAATTCCTTTATCCCATGCCTTAATGCGGGAATAATTTCTTCTTTGTCTATAACATATTTCACTGGTTTTAAATTATCATCATTGTATATATCATTCCCTTTTATATCTAAAATGTTATAAAAGAACTCAACTTCGTCACCTGATTTAGGTTTTAATATTTTTTTTGATGATTTCAAAATTTTAAACCAAAAACCCTTATTGGATACAATATATTTTGAATTGGAGTCCTCTTCAATTATCTTGATAAAAATCATTTTTTCTTTTTTTTGGATATCTATATTTCGGTAGGCGGAAGTACTTAAAAAACTTTTATTATTTGAGTTTATTGGCTGTCTTGGTTCAGTTTGAAAGCAACTCACTAAAAAAATGTTAATTATGATTAAAATATTTTTTTTTTTCATATTATGAAAAACTCTTTAATTGATGTAATAAGTTTTTTTTCAGTTTCTAATATTGAATCATTCGAATAACCACCAGATGCATTTTTATGCCCACCTCCATTAAAATACTTTTTTGCGAATTTGTTTACATCAATTTTCCCTTTTGATCGGAATGACATTTTAATTATATTTTCAAAACTATCCTCAATTAAAATAACTGAAAGACACACATCTTTAATTCGTAGTCCGAAATTAACAAAGCCTTCAGTATCCCCCTTTTTAAAATTGTGTTTTTTAAGATCTTTTTTTGTTAAAATTGTATAAACTACACCTAGATTCTCAATTTGTTTTAAATTTTTGAGGGCAATAGCCAAAAGATGGGCTCTTTCAAAAGAAAAATTGTCATATATACTTTCATGTATTTTTGTATGATTGATTCCTTTTTTAAATAGTTCTGAAATTATATTATGAGTATCACCTGTTGTTAAAGGAAACCTGAAAGAACCTGTATCAGTTAAAATTCCTGAATAAATGTATGTGGCAATTTCCTTGTCGATTAATTGGTTGTTAATTGATTTCATGATATTGTAAATTATTTCACACGTAGACCCAATTTTTGGTTTTGATAAAAAAAGAGTTGAAAACTTTTCTGGTGATTCATGATGGTCAATCATAATTAGAGGCGTCTTAGTACTCTCTATTTCTTTGCTAAGTGTTCCTATTCTCTTTAAAGAGTTAAAATCTAGGGCAAAGATGACTTGTGAATTTAACAGGTATCTTTTTGTTTTTTCAGGGCTCTTTTCGAATGAAATGACATCACGTTTGTTTATCATCCATTCTAAATTGTCTGGTGGGGAATTTGGTAAAATTACTTTGGTTTTTTTCCCAAGTTTAGTTAAAAAACTAAACAGAGCCATCGATGAGCCTAATGCATCGGCATCAGGATTTTTATGAGGTATAATTAAACAATTTGAGATACCATCCAGAACTTTATTTAATTTTTGAGAAAATTCTAAATACATATATTGGCAAAGATACCAAACACTTACGATAATATTTAATAATCATTTTCAAATTAAAGCACTTTCAAAAATTTAATTTTTTAAATTTGAATAAAAATGAAAAATAATATAACATTTACGATGATTAAGCCTGATGCCATGGAAAATGGTTATGCGGGAGAAATTTTGTCTTTGATAATAAAATTTGATTTTCAAATATCTGCATTAAAATTAACTCAGCTTACAAAAAAACAAGCTCAGACCTTTTATAACATACATAGAAAAAAACCTTTTTTTGATGAATTAGTAACATTCATGACTCGATGTCCAATTATTGTCGCGGTTCTTGAGAAAAAAAATGCTGTCGAAGATTTTAGAAGATTAATAGGTTCTACAAATCCAGAAAAAGCGGAAAAAGGAACAGTTAGGAAATTATTTGCAAAATCAATGGGAGAGAATGCTATTCACGGATCCGATTCTCTAGATAACGCACTAATTGAATCTTCATTTTTTTTTGCAGGTAGGGAAATATTTTAGGTAAAAATAATTTTTTTAATTTGGACGCTTCCAATTTCGCTATTTAAATTATCGATAATTTTTTCAGTCCCGTATGATAATTCTTGTTTTAATGTCGATGAATTTATTTTCAAATATAGAGTATGGTCTTTGATATAAATATTGCTTGTGTATTGGCTTACATTTTTACCCATTACGTTTAGCCATATCTTTTTTAAAAATACTTTTTTCAATCCATTACCAAAAAATTTATTGGAAGTGATTTTTTGAATAATACTTTTTACTGAGTTGGTTTCTTTAAAACGATATTCTTTCATTTAATTAATTTGATATCTTTTATAATGATATTCGAATTTATTATTTGAAATAATCAATTCATTTTTTGATAACTTTTTAATTCTTTCTTTCCAATTATTAGAATCAGAAATATAGTCTAAGTAAATCAAACCATTTATTCTCTTTATTTCAAAATTTATTTCGTCTAACGATGATGAAAAAGTATTGTTAAAATTCGGTTTTAATTTTTTTTTTGTCCCAGTTGAATCAGAGTCAAAAACATAGTAATCTATAAGAGGAGATTTTCCTTTAAGGTAAAAAACTTCGTCTTTAGATGACACCGAGTAAATTTCCCACATACCTTCAATTATTTTAATATCATCGATTCCATTTAAATTACAGAATATAAATTGAAGACAGATAGGAATAACTATAAAAATAAATTTTTTCATATTTAGATTTTAAATAATTTCATAAATTTTATATGTAAGATTTGTAGTTTCTATAGCTTTTAAGACTCTGTTTTTGTCTGTATCTGTTATAAATATTTGTCCAAAATATTTATCTTCAATTAGCTGCATTATCAATTCAACTCTTTTTTGATCTAATTTATCAAAAATATCATCTAAAAGAACAAGTGGTTTTACATCTAAGTGTTTTTTCAGAAATTCATATTGTGCTAATTTAACAGATATTAATAGTGACTTTTGTTGTCCTTGGCTTCCAAATTTTTTTATTTGGTATCCATTTAATAAAAATTCTAAATCATCCTTATGAGGACCTTGAGTTGTAAATTGAAATAATAAATCTCTTTCAAAAGAATTTTTTAATAAATCTTTGTAATTATTGTTATTGAGTTGACTTTTGAAATTAATTTCTACCGATTCTTTATTTTTTGAGATAGATAAATAATAATTTTTAAATATATCTGTGTAGATTTCTAAAAATGATTTTCTCTTCTCATGAATTCTATTTCCTTTATCAATAAGATTTTCATCATATATATCTAATAGACCAACATCTAATTTTCTCTTATGATAGTTCATTTTTAGCAATGCATTTCTTTGTGTCAATGTTTTTTTAAAGCTAATTAGGTCTTTTAAAAATTTTTTATCAGTTTGACCAATTATGCCATCAATTAAATTTCTTCTAAATAAACTTCCACCATAAATTATATCATTATCATAGGGAGACACAATGACTAATGGAAAATGTCCAATGTGTTCTGATATATTCTTAAAAATCTTTCCGTTTCGTTTAAAAACCTTTGTATTGCCTATTTTGTAACTAAAATTTAATTTCTCTTGAACATTATTTTTGCTAAATATTCCTTGAATCATGTAAAATTTAGAACCAAATTTAACATTTGATTTTGACGAAGAATTAACAAAACTTTTTCCAAAACAAAGATGATAAATTGAACTTAGGATATTTGACTTACCAACTCCATTGTCTCCCACCAAACAAATTATATTTTCTTTGAATTCAAAATTTTTTGAGTCAATGTTTTTGTAATTTGACAATGATAACTCTTCTAATCTCATTATATAAGCAAATATAAAACGTGCATTGAATTTATAACTCAAATAACATAATATTATTTAGCTATTATTATTTATTGTTGAAGAATAAAGTTTAAATTTGCGCAATTATGGCAACTTACAACAAAAGAGGTGGGAAAAGATTTAATTCCAAGAAAAAGTCTATAAATAAAGGAAATATTGAAAGCACTACAGCGGAAGTTTTTGAAAGTCTAGATACTGGTGCGTCAAAAACAGAAAGTTTTGTTTCAAAATACCAAAATTTAATAATTTCTGGTGTTGTTTTAATTACTTTGTCAGTTTTTATTTATTTGGCCTACAGTACCTTTATACTCGAGCCAAAAAAGGAAGATGCTATTACTGAACTTAACCAAGCTCAATATTATTTTAATCTTGCTTTAAACAGCGATGAACCAAAGGATTTGTTTAATAATGCAATTAGTGGTGCTGGAGGTAAATTCGGATTCGTAGACATTATTGAAAATTACAAAAATACACCCTCGTCAAATCTTGCAATATTTAGTATTGGTATGTCATACTTAAATTTAAAACAGTATGATAAGGTTATTAAGTATTTAAAAGATTTTCAATCAGAAGATGTTTTACTATCTTCTATTGCAAAAGGGGTGTTAGGTGATGCTTACCTCCAAATTGGTGACCAAAAAAGTGCTTTGTCAAGTTATGAAAAGGCCTCTAGTTTTAATGAAAATAATTTTACGACGCCTAAATATCTATACAAAGCTGGGTTATTGTCTATAAGATTAGGACAAAAAAAAACTGCATCAAAGTATTTCAAGAAAATCAAAAATAAATATCCTACTTCTAAAGAAGCTGAGTTTATAGATATTCAAATTGCAAAAACAGAATAAAATTATGAGTTATTCTGGCTTCAACACTCCACAAAAAGAGGATAAAAAAACTATTTCTTCTAGAAAGAAATATAAAATTTCAATTATCGTTTCTGATTGGAACAAACAAATTACTTCTAAACTATTAAAAGGAGCTGTTGAAACTCTTACTCACCAGGGCATTCTTAACGAAAATATATTTATCACCCAAGTTCCTGGTAGTTTTGAGTTAATTTTCGAGGCAAAAAAAAAATCAAAGGATTCAATATTTGATTCAATAATTGTTATTGGATGTTTAATTAAAGGAGAAACAAAGCATTTTAAATATTTATGCAAGTCTGTTTCTTATTCTATTGCAAAAATTAATTTGAAATCTTCAATTCCTGTTATCTTTTGTGTTCTTATGGACGAAAATATTAAGCAATCAATTGAAAGGTCTGGAGGTAGAATAGGCAATAAGGGAGTTGATGCAGCATATACATCTTTGAAAATGATGGAATTGAATAAATCATAAATTTATTTTTAATGCTTAAAAATTCACTTTTCAAACTAAATAGAAACAAGAAATTTAATTATAAGCCTCGTTATCTAAAAGATAAAAAAGAGCCTTCAATTTTTACCTTTGAATCAAGAATAAAATTAAGTAGAGAGGATTTTATTTCCAATGATAGAAGTAGCTTTTGGAAGCAAGAAAGGATAAGAAAAAGAATTAAAGAAAATAATTCTTTTAATAAGGTTTTTATTATAATTCTATTTTTTCTTTTTTTAATATTTTTTTATATAATTGATTTTGATTTTTCAATTTTTATAAAATACTGATGAAAGATATTGTAAAAATTCTTCCAGAAAATGTTTCTAATCAAATTGCTGCTGGTGAAGTTGTACAAAGACCTGCGTCATTAATAAAGGAACTAGTTGAAAATTCAATTGATGCATTATCAGACACAATCCAAATTTTTTTAAACCAATCTGGTAAAAAATCAATTAAAGTAGTTGATAATGGATTTGGAATGAGTAAAAACGATTTAATGCTCTGTTTCCTGAGGCACTCGACTTCAAAAATTACTGAATCCAAAGACCTATTTAACATAAATTCGAAAGGCTTCAGAGGAGAGGCGTTATCTTCAATTTCAGCAGTATCTCATTTAGAAATTGTAACCAGAAGAAAAATCGATAAGTTTGGATATAAAATTAAAATTAAAGGGGGTGAAATCCAATCAAATGAAAAGGTTGTTTCTAATTTTGGAACTTACGTTCTAGTTAAAAATCTGTTCTTTAATGTACCAGCGAGGAGAAATTTTTTAAAATCTGATACAGTCGAATTAAGACACATAATAAATGAATTTCACAGAATATCAATTGCACATCAAAATGTTAACTTTTCATTAAATCATAAAAACTCAGAAATATTTAATTTACATAAGTCAAGTGTTCATGTACGTATAAAGAATATATTTGGAAAAAAAATTGAAGAAAATCTAATACCAATAAAAGAAAAAACATCTTTTGTTAAATTAAATGGATACATAATTAAACCTGAAGCTTCAAAAAAAACAAGGGGTATGCAATTTTTATTTGTAAACAACAGGTTTATCAAGAATAATTTTCTTTTTCATTCTATAAATAAGGCATATGAGGGACTACTACCTGAAAAAAAATACCCTGGTTTTTTTATTTTTTTAGAAGTTGATCCTAAATCAATTGATATAAATATACATCCAAATAAAATTGAAGTTAGGTTTGAAGATGAACAGAGTTTGTATTCAATAATCAATTCTACTATAAAACATAGTCTGGGTATCTTTCAGGTTATACCAACAATTGATTTTGAAGCTAAGCCAAGTTTTGAAATACCATATTCAAAACGATTTGACCAACCCGTTCCTCCTAAAATCGAGGTGGATAATAATTTTAATCCCTTTAAAGATGGAACTTCAAAATATCATTCTAAAATATGGAATAAATCTGAAGCCATTTACGAAGAAGTTGGTTCTTCAAATTTGTTCAATTCTAATTTAATAAATGAAATAATTAGTGAGGATGGCAATAAGATCTTTCAAATTATGAATTCATACTTAATTACTTCTACAAGAAATTCCCTCTTAGTTATTGATCAAGAAAGAGCACATCAGAGAATTATTTACGAAAAATTAATGAAAAAAATCACTAAGTCGGATAATTCTAGCCAGCAACTAATTTTTCCAGTAAACTTTATTTTGACTGAAAGTCAAAAATTAATTTATTTTGATTTAAAGAATACCCTCACAGAAATGGGTTTTAGATTAGAATTAGAAGGTAAATTAAATTTAAAGATTACTGGAATTCCGGTAATATGTTCGGATAACCAAGCAAGTAAAATTATAGAAGATTTATTTGACGAGTTTGAAAACGACAATAAAAAAAAATCATTTAGTTATGGAGATTTAATAGCTAAGTCTATTTCTCAATCTACGTCAATTAAAAAAGGAATTTCTTTACAAAAGGAAGAGCAGAAAGATATTGTAAATAATTTATTTAATTGTAAGGAACAGTTATTGTCCCCATCCCAGCAAAAAATATTTTTTTCAATTTCGAAATCAGAACTACAAAATAGATTTTTAAATGGCTAGAATCACTGAAACTGTAAAACATTTATTAATAATCAATGGAATATTTTTTTTAGCTACGTCTTTATATGGGAATTACTTATACAAGTTATTTGCTCTTCATTACTATCAAAACCCACTATTTCAAATTTGGCAACCACTAACTCATATGTTTTTGCACGGAAATTTTAATCATATATTATTTAACATGATTGGTCTGTGGATGTTTGGTTCTCCCTTAGAGCAATTGTGGGGTAAAAATAAATTTATTTTTTTTTATATATCCTCTGGACTTGGTGCCGCAGCTTTACAATTAATATATAGTTCATATGATTTTAACTCAATTTTTGAAATATTATTAAATAATGGTTTTAATTCAGACGAAATTATAAATACAATAAAAACTAATAGATATAATACAAATTGGTTGAGCTACATCTCAGAAAATCAATTAAGTCATCTCAATGAAAGTTTCAATTTATCAATGGTTGGTGCTTCTGGTGCTTTGTATGGAATTATAGTGGCATTTGCATTTTTGTTTCCTAATGTTTCTCTGTTTTTAATATTTATACCAATTCCAATTAAGGCAAAGTTTTTTGTTCCCATATTAATTGCAGGAGATTTATTTTTTGGTGTTTCAAATTCTTTTTCTATAGGACCTATCGCACATTTTGCTCATGTAGGTGGAGCTTTAACCGGTTTAGCAATGATGATATATTGGAAAAAAAATCAATTTAATAAAAACAGATGGGATTTATGAGTAAATATGATAGACTTTTAAATAAATACTGGCAGTTAAACATTGCAGAAAAAATAATTTTTGTTAATATCTTTCTTTTTGTATTACCTCTAGTTGTTTTTGTTTTTTTCTATTTATTTAAAATTCCAAAAATAAATCTATATTACTATTTTGAATTATTACCAAACATTAGTGACTTATTGTTTAGGCCCTGGTCTTTGTTTAGTTATGGTTTTATTCATGCAAGTTTTGGTCATTTGTTTTGGAATATGTTTCTATTTTATTATTTCTCGACACTTTTTTTAAATTTATTTAAGGGAGATTATTTGATTACTCTATTTTGCTTAGGTATTATTGCTGGAGGTGTTTTATTTGTTTTTAGTTACTCTTTTTTTCCTGTATTTGGCGGTGTTAATTCTTCTCTGGTAGGCTCTTCAGCAGGAGTTATTTCGGTTGTAATTTTCATGTGTACCTATTCTCCAAATTCAACATTAAGGTTACTTTTTTTTAATGTTAAATTGATTTATGTTGGAATTGTATTAGTGATTTTTGATTTAGCTCAATTACCAATTTCAAATTCTGGAGGACATATTGCACACCTCGGTGGTGCATTATTTGGTTTTTTTGCTGGAGCTAAGATGAAAAACGGAGAAAATATTTTCAAATATTTAATTAAAACTACTTTACCTAAAAAAAATAAAAATCGAACACGTTTAACTAATAACGAAAATTTTAAAAATGATAAACAAAAAAAAGTAGACAGAATCTTAGATAAAATCAATGAATCTGGTTTTGATAGTCTAACAAGCGAAGAAAAAAAGGCTTTAAATGAGGCGAGTAACGATTAAGTAATTTAATGATGATAACATGAATTTCATTGAGAAATTCCTAACTGTTTTAAATGTTGTATTTTTAACAATTCAACTTTCTTTAATGGGAACACTACAAATAACCCTTAAAGACACCTTTTTTAGCCTATTTGTACCTGTTATTATTATTATCAATTTTATCTTTTTTTTCTACTGGTTATTTAACTTAAAATGGCCTTTTTTATTATTTATTTTATCTTTCTTGATTGGTTATAATGAATGGAATTTATTTTATAAGTTCCCCAACACTTCTTTAAGAAAAAGTAGTTCTACTTTTTCTGTTATGAGTTACAACGTTAGATTATTTAATAAATACAGATGGATTGATAATCCAAACATTTCAAGTGAAATTGAAAAATTAATATTAGAACAAAACCCAGATATAATTTGTATGCAAGAATATTCAAGCGAAACTGCACCGGAATTAAAAAAATATAAATTTAGGTATATCTATCCAAATCCTTCAAGCGCAGGAAAATCTACGGTTGCTATTCTTTCAAAATTAAAAATTAAAAGTGCCGGTTTCATTGACTTTAAAAATTCATCCAATTGTGGAATCTATATTGATATTAAATATCGAAAACAAAACTTACGTGTTTACAATCTTCATCTTGAGTCTTTTAAACTTAATAAAGTTGATAGTATGACAAATTCAAGTTTTTCTAAAAAATTTAAACTAAAATTTGATGAAGTTATTAGTAGACAAATTGAGCAAATAGATTTTTATAAAAAAACAGATAAGTTTAATGACAATCCATCAATTATTGCAGTTGATTTAAATAACACTCAGTTCTCTGAAACCTACAAAATTTTGTCTAGAAAAAAAAATGATGCTTTTCATGCAGCAGGTTCAGGTTTAGGTGAGACATACAAATACTCATTTATACCATTAAGGATTGATTTTCTTTTTTCAGACAAAAAATTAAAAATTAATAGTTTTAAAGTAATTAGAAAAAATCTTTCAGATCATTATCCAATAATCAGTTATTATGGAATTGACTAAGTTTTAAATTACTAAGATAATTTACTGATTTAGGCCCCACATTGAATAATAAATCCAATATGCTCAAATTTGAAATAAATTTAAATTTTGACATAAAAACCTGATTATATCGTGTAATATCATGGGGAGAATACTCTTTAATATTTATTAGTCTTTTATCGTATTTTTCATATGAAATTTTTTTATTTGAAATTTTTATATCTTTTTTTATCCCCAAGATTTGGCTGATTTGTGAAATGATATAAATATTAGAAGAGTATAAAAACTTTTCACTATTTAAAAAAATATTAGAAAATTCTTCTTCATAAAATTCAAAAAAGGGAGAAGATCTATAAGCATTTTGTATTGATTTCCAATGCTTAACTTTCCAGTTTTGAGTGTTATCAATTTTTGCATTGTGATCATGTAGATTTTCATTTTCTTTTTTACTGTGCTTTATTGGGATAATTAATTTTTGTATTCCATTTGCACTCATAATAAGGCATCTATTCCTTGCTGTTTGCTTTTGATATTTCAAAGACAAATTGAAGGTTACATTGAAATTCACAATATGCCAGTAATATACTATAGATGGCAAATAAGATGGAATAAGATGAATCAAGTATTAATTTTTTTCCTTCGTTTGATTATGTAACTTGAAATTTGCCAAATAATGATTATAATCAAAAATGGGATAAAAAAGGAAACAGGTTTTCCCTCTCCCTTTACAGTTGTCATGATTCTGTCCCATCTTATTTTCCAATTTAAAATTCCTTTGTTAAAATCATCTACACTAAACCAAATAAAAACTGGTTTACCTAAAATATGATTCTCTGGCACAAACCCCCAAAATCTGCTATCCTCTGAGCTATGTCTGTTATCGCCCATCATCCAATAATAGTTCTGTTTAAAAGTGTATGAAGGGGTTTCAATTCCATTTATTATGTAATTATTATTCACTTTCCTTATTGAATTTTTTTCATAGTCTTTAATAATTTTTTTATATAGGGGATAATTTTCGTTGTTAATATAAATTGTTTCGCCCGCCTTTGGAATCACAATAGGACCAAAGTTATCCTCGTTCCAATTAAATTTTATGTTGTTCGGAAAAAAACTTTCATTGTAGGACATTTTGTAATTAATTTTTCTAATTATGCTATCAAAAGCATTTGTGTTTCTTAATTTTTTTGCCTGATCTAATGTTAAAGTAACCTGTTTTTTTCTTTCAATTATTTCTTTAATTTCAATATACGGCTCACTTTGCTTTATATCTCTTATTACTTTATTTGGAAGACCTTCATAAGAAGTGAGGACTCTGAAGTTCTTTAAGTCATTGGTAATATTACCTAATATATATTTTGAAATTTTTTTATATGAGTTTTGTGTGATGTTTTCGACCCTGTATTGTCTATTAAATCCTTTTATATTTAAATCAAGAAGAGCTCTTGATGAAACTCCCACAGAGTTATGTATATAATGGTTAAACTGTAACCTGGCTCTATCCGGCATAGTATTTAATTTTCCATTGATGTGAACTAAGCCGTTAATTATTTCTAAGCTATCTCCAGGTATGCCCAAACAGCGTTTAACATAATTAGATTTTTTATCTACTGGCTTCTTTACACCTTTTTCTTTAACAAAAAATCTTCTAACAGTGTCTGCAGGCCAATTAAAAACTACAATTTCGTTTCTCTTTACTTTTTGAAACCCAGGCAACCTCATATAGGGAAGCTGCGGATAATTTAAATAAGATTTTATTTTAAATAGTGGTAGAGTGTCGTGCATCATCGGCAATGAGATAGTAGTCATTGGGATTCTTGCACCGTAGTGAAATTTGCTTACAAACAAAAAGTCTCCTATTAAAAGGGTTTTTTCTAGTGATCCCGTAGGTATAATAAAAGGTTGTATTATATAATTATGCACAATGGTTGCAGCTACTATTGCAAATAAAACTGAGTTAATCCAGTCTCCAACTGGAGTTGTTGTTTCTTTATTTTCTAAATTAGAATATTTAGTTTGCTTAGAATAGTTCAAAGTATAAATGTAAAATCCGAGCGAAATAATACTTAAAAGAACACTTAAATTTGATTTTTTCCCAAAACACCTAATGGTTTCAACCCAAATTACAGGAAACATAATTAAGTTTATTACAGGCATAAATAATAAAATAACCCACCAAGTGGGTCTTTTAATTATTTTTAATAAAACTATACCATTGTATACTGGTATTAAAGCTTCCCAAAATTTTCTTCCAGCTAATACATATAATCTCCATGTACCAAAAAAATGAATTACTTGAATTAAAATAAAGAAAATTAACCATTGAATTATTAACATAATTTTTTTGTAAAAATTAAAAATCTAAAATATCATCCATTTTGAAGATTCCTTTTTTGTTTCTAATCCATTTAGCGGCAATAAGTGACCCTTTTGCAAAGGTATCTCTTGATAAAGCTTCATGTTGAATTTTAATTTTGTCAAACTTAGATTCAAATGATATATCGTGTACACCTATTTTTTTATTTTGTCTCTTAGAAATCATTGAAATACCATTAGAATTTTTATTTTTTGTCCAATCTTTAAATGAATTATTATTCTTAATTATGTCATTTGCAAGGGTTATTGCGGTCCCACTTGGAGAATCTAATTTTTCTTTATGATGAGTTTCATTGATAGAAATATTATATGGACTATCGTACTTATTCATTAGGGATGCTAAATATTGATTTACTTTAAAAAAAATATTTACTCCAAAACTAAAATTAGATGAATAAATAAAAGCAGTGCCCATTTTTTCACAATGTTTTTTCACTAAATCAAAATCATTTAGCCACCCAGTTGTTCCGCAAACAACTGGTACTTTGCAGTCAAATGATTTAAGAATATTTGCAACAGCTGCGGATGGAACACAAAAATTAATTGAAACATCAGCTTTTGACAAATCTCCTTCTTGCACCTTTTTGTCAATTATACACACAATTTCTATCTTTTCTTTAATCGCTATTTTTTCAATAGTTTTTCCCATTTTTCCATAACCAATAATAGCAATTTTCATATCTAAAATTTTAGATTTAAGTTAACACCAGCAATAGGGTGAGCATTTACACTTGTTCTATCTAAATAAGGTCTAATTGTAAGTTTTGATTCTACATTAAATTGTAATAAATGAGCACCAACGTTGGCATCTAAAACGTTTAAAAGATATATACCAACAAACCATAATATTGATAAGTCTCTATAATTTTTGTGAAAATTCATTCCTTCAATAAGCTGGTCATTAAACAATATTTTACGAGTATATTCATCAGTAAAATCTCCTCTAATTCTTTGTTTATATGCATTTCTATAAGTATTCATTTCATTTGTTTGATAAATAAAATAGTATGCAGAAACTGTTAGACCTCCATAAATAAATGGTATTGTCCAATATCTTTTAGTATAAATTTGTCCAAGACCAGGAATTACAGCTGAATAAAATGCTGCTTTTGAAGGTGTAAGAGGATCTTTTTGAAGTTTCTGTTTTTTTATATCATTGTTATAATTTTCCTCTTCTAATTGACAATATATATTGAAATAGCAAAAAATTGAAAACAAAAATAATAATTTGGTGTTCACGTTTTAAAGATGGATTTAAGCTTCAATAGCTCTGATTTTGAGTTAAAAGGTATTTTTAAAAACCCCTTATTATTTCCTAATGTAATAATTTGAATTTTTGATCCCAGTATTTTAGAAAAATATTTTTCTTCATTAAGAAAGTTATTTATTTTTTTTAATGATTTTTTGGGTATTTTATTTTCCTTAATTTTCCTAACAAGGATTTCAGTTTTTCTAACGCTTAATTCTTTTCTGATTATGTCTTTATAGACCCTTAGTTGTATATTTTTATCCTCAATATTAATTATGCTTCTACCATGTCCCATCGACAAGAAACCATCTCTAATTCCAGTTTGAATTATTGGATCAAGTCTTAATAATCTTATGTAGTTAGATATTGTAGATCTTTTTTTTCCCAATTTTTTACTCAATTGATCTTGAGTAAGAGATAATTCATCAATCAATCTTTTGACAGAAATGGCTATTTCAATAGGGTCAAGATCTTTCCTCTGTATGTTTTCAACCAGTGCAATTTCAAGCATTTCCTCATCATTTGAGTTTTTAATAAATGAAGCAATTGTTTTTAAACCTATTTTCTTTGATGCTCTTAATCTCCTTTCACCAGCTATTAGTTGAAACTCTCCGTTCTCTATCTTTCTAACCGTAATAGGCTGAATTATACCTAGGTTTTTGATTGACTCTGCTAATTCATCAATATTTTCATCACTAAAATTACTCCTCGGTTGATATGGATTTGTCGCAATTTGTTTTATTGGTATTGAAACAACTCCAACTTTAATTTTTTCGTCATTTGGATTAGTATCGACCGAATAAGAATCAGAATTATTTAAAAGAACTGAAAGTCCTCTTCCTAAAGCTGATTTTTTTTTGGATTTATTCATTATTTGTTTTATTTAAAATTTCTTGAGCTAAACTTAAATAATTTTTAGCCCCTTTACTAGTTGAATCGTACTCAATAATATTTTCCCCATAACTTGGAGCTTCACCCAATCTAACATTTCTTTGAATAATTGTCTTAAAAACCATTTTTCCAAAGTGTTTTTTGACTTCTTCAACTACAGTATTAGATAGTCTGAGTCTTAAATCATACATTGTAAGGAGTAAACCCTCAATATCAAGATTAGGATTATGTAATTTTTGAATACTTTTTATTGTATTTAAAAGTTTCCCTAGTCCTTCTAAAGCAAAATATTCACATTGAATTGGAATTATAACTGAATTTGAAGCAGTTAAGGCATTCAAGGTTATCAAACCTAAAGATGGGGGACAATCTATTAAAATAAAATCAAATTTTTTTGATATTTCATCGAGTGATTTTTTCATAATAAACTCACGATTTTTTTTATTCACTAGCTCAATTTCTACGGCTACTAGGTCTATGTGGGAAGGAATTAACTTTAATTTTTTTATTGATGTTTTATAGATAATTTTGTTGAAATCAGTTTTACTATCAAATAACTCATAAGTCCCAATTTTTTTTATTGAAGAATCAAAGCCTAGACCAGAAGTTGCGTTAGCTTGGGGGTCAGCATCAATTAATAAAACTTTTTTATCGAGAATAGCAAGGGCAGATGAAAGATTAATAGAAGTTGTTGTTTTTCCAACGCCACCTTTTTGATTCGCTATTGCAATTATCTTTGCCATAAGATTCATTAAAAATAGTATTAATTAAAGGTCAAAAAAAGGGAATCTAAAAAGGTTTTTTAACAAAATATTAAATAATCTGAATAACTATTATTCTACAATAAGTATTGTTTCATTTATCTTTTTATGCCTGTATTTTTCGCGAGCAAATTTTTCTAAACTATCAATATTATTTAAATCTAATATTAATTTATTGTCTTTTTCAATTTCACCTTCTAAAATTTTTTTTCTTTCATTTAAATTTTTAATTTCTTTACTCAGTTCTAGATGAACTAACAAAGAATGGGTATCTAAAAAAATCATCCATATAAGAAAAAAAACGCCAATTATTGCATAAGCAAATATGTATGGATTTTTTAATTTCAGTTTTTTAAAGTTCATTTTACATTCACTCAATTAAGGCAACAATCTCTTCGGTAATTAGTTTATTGGTGGAGTTTCCCCAAGAATTTA
Source organism: Flavobacteriaceae bacterium (assembly GCA_045561795.1). GTDB lineage: Bacteria > Bacteroidota > Bacteroidia > Flavobacteriales > Flavobacteriaceae > TMED96. The sequence continues at coordinate 22,504 of JBJKWZ010000018.1, read as the reverse complement.
AAATATAGTTTACCACATCTGAAATTTCTTCATCATCTAAACCTTGAGATACCATGATTGAATTATACTTTTCGCCATTAACTGTAATCGGTCCTTTAAGGCCATATTTAATTGAAGAAATAGTCCGATTAACATTTACCAAGAAATCTGATTTAGCAAGTGGAGGGTAGATTCCCTTAACACCTTTTCCATCTTCTAAATGGCATTGAGCACAAAAATCATTATATATTTCTTTCCCATCCAACAAACTTTCTTTTAGAGGTTTTTTTGTAAAAAGATTTAAAGAAATCTTAAATAACAATACAAAATAAAATATTACAAAAAATTTCATTACTAATTAGGTGTTATTTTTAGAATTCCTTTCCCTTCTACAGCAACATACAAGTATCCGTCAGGTCCCTCTTTAACATTTCTTACTCTCCCAATTGATTCAAGAATTTTTTCTCTTTTTACAATCTTTTCATTTATTATTTCCAATCTCTCTAAGTACTCAAATTTTAGTGAACCGACAAAAAGACTGTTTTTCCATTTTGGATATACATTTGATGTTGAGAATGCCATTCCAGACGGAGCAATTGAAGGAACCCAATAATATAACGGCTGTTCCATTCCATCCATAGAAGTTTTATTAGTTATGATGGTTCCGCTATAATTTATACCATAGGTTATAATTGGCCATCCATAATTTTTTCCAGGTTTAATAATATTTATTTCGTCTCCACCTTTTGGACCATGTTCATTAGCCCATATTTTTTTAGTTTTTTTATTAAATACCATTCCTTGTGGGTTTCTGTGTCCATAACTATAGATCGCTTTTCTAACGTTTTCAGTTCCTATAAATGGATTGTCATCTGGAATACTACCATCTAAGTTTAATCTATAAACTTTACCTCCGTCTCTTGAAATATCCTGGGGATTTACATCTCTGTTTCCTCTATCTCCAATCGTAAAATAGAGATAATTGTTATCATCAAAAATAATTCTTGAGCCCCAATGCTGTCCTTTTTTTGTATTAAAATCTCCTTTGTAAATCATTTTAATATTCTTTATTTCTAAATCTTCTAAAGTGGCTTTGTATAATGCAGTATGTCCACCTTTTGCTTTTCTTTTCCCATTTTGTGGCAGAAAGGAATATTTTTTTTGGATAAGTCTTAGTCTATTTTTTAGCTTTTTTTCTTCATCATATAATTTTTTGTCATTAGAAATTTCAATTTTTTTTATTTTACTATTTAATTCTGAAATTTGATTCAAATCATTTTCATCTTTTATGTCTGGGTAATAATTTACGTCTAAAAAAAGTTGGAATTTCTCAATAGGATCAGACCCATTCTTCAATTCATCTTTAAAGGTTTCGATAAAATCTTTTAATGTCTCATTAAATACAAATGGATATTCTTCTCTTATTAATTCAATCCCTTTGTCAATTAGTTCGCTTTTAATTAAAGATTCATTCGAAATTGAATTAGTTAAAAGAGAAATATTATTATACGTGTCAATTTCTGAACTCATAGTGAAGTAGACTTCCTTTGTTTCTCTATAGTTTGGTGAAATAGCAATATCTAAAAGACCTCCTTGACCACGCACATAAACTGGTGGTAAGCCTCTAACTCTTTTTTTAATACCATTTTTTATTCTGTATAAAATTCCACTTTTTTCAGTTACCAATAAATCATTTTCATTAATAAAACTCATTCCCCAAGGAATATCCAAGCTATCAACAATTGTTTCGTATGAATAGTCTATTTTATTTGGACTTTGAACTTTTGGAGGATTTTCTTGGGCATTACAACTTAAAATAGAAGCTGCTATTAGAGTAATTGTTAAAAATAATTTTTTCAATTTTTTTTATTTAAAATTACAAAAAACTTTATTTCGAATCTAATTAAGAATTAAGTTCGTTCTTATTTGTCGGGATGACAGGATTTGAACCTGCGACCCCACGCACCCCATGCGTGTGCGCTACCGAGCTGCGCCACATCCCGTTATTTAAAACTATAACATAATCCACAAAAGTAAATTTCAATTTTTAATAATTTAAAAAAAATTAACATAACTACAACATTTTATTTAAATTTAAGATTATAGTTTTGGTTTCTGCAGATTGAATATGGAAGAAAAAAACACACAATTAGAATTTTATAAAACCATTCTTGAAAAAGTTAGTTTTGACAAAATGTTGTTTGAAAAAGAATTTAACAAAGCAATTGTTGATCTCTCATACAAAGATTCAATTGAATTGAGAAGATGGAAGAGAACGTTTATTTTTGAAAAAATTCAGAATAACTATTTAAGAAAGTCCTCTTAAGGGCTTATTAATTTAATTTTATTTATTAAAATCTCTCCCCTTACTATACTCTGAATTATAGTCTGAAGAGCTTCAATAATTTGAATTTTCAATTGTGATTTTGGGTATATAATACTTATTTCCCTAGCGGGGGCAGGTTCCTCGAATGGTTTAACATTAATTTTATTTTCTCTCGAAAGACTTTCGGTGTTAAGGAACGGAAGCAATGTCATCCATGGACCCTCATTTGATAAATTTATTAAAGTTTCAAAACTCCCACTTTTAAGAACATATCTTCCGCTTTTGTTATCAAAAGATTTAATTTTTTCTTCATCATTAAGACCACATATTGATAAGACTTGATTTCGAAAACAGTGCCCATCTTCAAGAACTAATACTGATTCAGATTCAATATCTTCTAGTTTGAGTCTATTCAAATCTTTCAATCTATGACTATTTGGAATATAACCTACAAAAGGTTCATAATACAAAGGAGATTCTATAATTGAATCTACTCTAAGTGGGGTTGCTGCAATGCCAGCATCTAAGAGACCATCATTAAGATTTTTAATAATATTTTCTGTTGGCATTTCTAAAATATTTAAAACAACCTTGGGGTATTTTTTAAGGAAGGTCTTTAAAAACATAGGAAGTAAAGTTGGCATAATTGTAGGTACAATACCTAAATTGAATTCTCCACCAATAAAACCTTTTTCTTGAGCTATTATGTCCTCCATTCTTTTTGACTCAGAAATTATACTTTTTGCTTGCTTTAAAATTTCTTCACCAACTTTAGTTAACACCACTGGTTTTTTATTTCTATTAAAAATTTGGACACCTAATTCTTCTTCAAGCTTTTGAATTTGCATACTTAGTGAGGGTTGTGTAACAAAAACTTTTTTTGAAGCACTAGTAAAATTACCAGTTTCAGCAACTGCAATCATATATTTTAATTGTGTTAATGTCATATCTAAAAACTATTATTAATATAAATATAATAAGAATTTTATATTAAGAGAAATATACTTCTTAAAAAAAGAAGCCTATCACATATATGATAGACTTCTCGAGTGTTAACCAATAATTAAATATCTAATAAGGGAGTAACCAAAACAAATCAAAAGAAAAAACTATTATCTATATAGTTACGAAAATAAAAACTCCCTTATTTCGATATGCATATTTAATGCTTATTGTAAAAATAACTATAAGTTTTTCATTGTAATATTTTATTAACTATTAGATTTACTTATTCAATTATTTCTACCCTCATTTTTATATTATTTATTGGTGCTTCTCTATTGTCTATTGGTTGAGAATTAATTTTATCTACTACATTCATTCCTTTTATAACCCTCCCAAATGGTGTATAGTTTCCATCCAGATGATATGCACCATTTTTTTTTTGTACTATAAAAAATTCATATGGAGATGCTAATTTGTATGGATTATTTATATCGCTGCTTGGCATTGATACAATCCCTCTTTTATGTTTAATGTTGCTTTTAGCATCTACTGGAAGTAAATATTTTCCTATTAATCTTCTTTTAATTGAAGTCTCCTTTCTGTCAGAGTTTCCTCCTTGAATTATAAAATTTGGAACGACTCTGTGAAAAAATGTATTATTAAAGTATCCTAATTTTGATAAATAAATAAAATTCGATTTATGATAAGGAGTTTCATCGAAAAGACGAATTATAATTTCACCAAATGAGGTTGAAATTTTTACTTTATTATAATTATTTTGCTTGTTGAATTCATAAAGAAAGTTAATTACGTTTTTATCATTTAATATTACTTTGGGATCCTCAGATAAAACTTTATTTTTCTTAGTATTTTTTTTTTCAATTTGAATTTTTATTTTTTCTTTTTTCTCAATTCTTTTACTTTCACAGAAGCATGAAACAATTGATGAAACCAAAAAGATGAATAGAGTAAATTTTTTCATATGGAATTAAATGAGTTTTTACATAAGTCTCCAAAATTAAATGAAATTCCTAAACCAGGGATTAAATCCCAACTTAAAATGGCACCGATACGGAGGGAAGGGTGCTATGAAAAAAGCAACATATTAAGATTTGCTGCGACGGTAATGTTATTTTATCCTATAAATAAAAAAATACATTTTTGTCTTATAAGAAGGACTTATAATACCAACATACATTCGAATCAAGTTAGTTTTCCGGGGGGAGAAAAAGACAAATCTGATAAGAATTATTGGAATACAGGTTTACGTGAAATGAACGAAGAAATTGGAGTAAAACAAGACCAGGTTATTTATATAACGGAATTATCTAAACTTTTCATCCCTGTAAGTAATTTTGTTGTTTTCCCATATATGGCAAGAATCGAAAAAAGACCTAGTTTTTTGCTAAATGACAGTGAGGTTGAATACCTTATTGAGGTTAAACTTTCAATGCTTCTATCAAAAAACTCGATTGGGAAATCAAATATTTTAAATCGAAAAGTTCCAATTTTTAATTTTAAAGGTGAAAAGGTATGGGGTGCTACTGCAATGATTCTTGCTGAAGCAAGGGATTTGATTTTATTGTTGAAATAATAATATATTTACTATACAAATGAGACTTTTAGAAAAAAATCCTTTTGGACATTATCTTATAATCAAGAAAATGCTAATTAGATATCTTGGCTATTTAACTCACAGGAGATATAGGGGTTTTAATGAATTAAAAATTGAAGGTTCAAAGGTTTTAAATGAACTGCCTGATTCAAATGTTCTTTTTGTTTCTAATCATCAAACATACTTTGCCGATGTAGTTGCTATGCTTCATGTTTTTAATGCAAGTCTCCACGGGAGAAATGATACCATCAAAAATGTAGGCTACCTATGGAACCCTAAATTAAACATTTATTATGTTGCAGCTAAAGAGACAATGAAGTCAGGTTTACTTCCAAAAATATTGTCTTATGCAGGATCAATTCCAATTGAAAGAACATGGAGGGAAGGGGGGCAAGATATAAAAAGAGATGTCAACATATCTGATATCAATAATATTTCACTTGCTTTAAAAGATGGATGGGTAATTACTTTTCCTCAGGGAACAACAACTCCTTTTAAACCTTTGCGTAAAGGCACAGCACATCTTATCAAACAATTTAAACCACTGGTTGTTCCAATTGTAATAGATGGGTTTAGAAGATCATTTGATAAGAAAGGGATATTAATCAAAAAAAAGGGAGTAATTCAATCAATGTTAATAAAGAATCCATTAAATATAAATTATGATAAAGAATCAACTGATAGAATAATTAAAAAGATTGAATTTGCTATAGAGCAACACCCATCTTTTTTAAAAGTAAATCCTATTGATGATAATATCAATTAGTATTTAAAAAAAACTTAACCAGAGTCTTTCTTAATCTGTAAGAAATTTTCTTTAAGTATTTTAATTTTTGAGTTTAATTCAGCCTCATCATCAATTAAAATATAAATTTTATCTTTTGAATTTTTATTTGATTTATCTCTAATAATTATTTTTGCTTGATAGTTAACCGAATCAACTCTTTCTTTTTCGATAGTTATTTCAAAATCGGTATTATTTTTTTTTGACTTATCACAAGAAAAAATGATAATGATGGGGATAAAAAAAAAATGAAAATATGAGACTTTCACAATAAAATCTAATTAAACAAGTTAATAGCTACTTTTATAACTAATTTTTTAAATTTAAAAAAAAAAAGATTAAGAAAATTATTATTCTTTTTGTAATTACTTTGTCTGGATGTAAACCTATCTACAGAGCAGTTCCCTTTGAAAAATATACACCTTCCGAAAGTCCTAATTATTCCAATCCTGAATCGTGGGCTGTAAAACCAGACAAATATCCTGGATCTTTGAAAAAAATTATTGGAGATAGTAAGAATAAAACTTGTGATGTATTTTTTATTTATCCTACAATGTTTCTTGATAGAAAAGATTTAAGATGGAATGCCGATCTTGATGACGAATTATTAAATGATGATATAATTAACAAACCTGTAAAATACCAAGCCTCTGCTTTTGGGAAAGTCGGAAACATATATGTTCCATTTTATAGACAATCTCATTATAAAGTTTATGTTGACCCATTCAGTAAGTATGAGGAACAGTCAAGGGCTATTGCATACAGTGATATAAAAAGGGCATTTAAATATTATTTAGATAATTATAACAATGGTAAACCAATTATTATTGCTTCTCATAGCCAGGGCAGCATTTTATCTGCGATGTTGCTGAAAGAATTTTTTGATGATAAACCACTTCAAAAAAAATTGGTTATTGCTTATTTACCAGGTACTAAAATTTTGGATGATTTTTTTAAAAAAATAAAAAAATTACAAAATAGAGACGAAATAGGAGGTTATGTTTCATGGAATACATACAGAAAGGGTAGTTATCCGAAAAAGTATGAAGAGTGGTTTAAAGGAGGTTCGACATCGAACCCAATAACATGGGATAATAAAGTTAAAACTAAATATGAACAGCACAAAGGGCTTTTGTATACAGATGATAAAGTATATCCTAATTCAGTAAAAATAATATTAAAAGATGGTTTAGTATGGTCTTATTTACCTCGTATTCCAAAACGATTATTCTTAATAATAAAAAAAAATTATCATGCAGCAGATATAAATTTATTCTGGAAAGACATTGAGATAAATGCTGTTAATAGACTAAACAACTGGAAAAGACACTACTTATCAGAAGATAATTTTCACTTATAACGTATTTCAAATTATCAATTAAATCTATGCCCAAAATTGAGATTTAATTAATAAATTTAAATAAAAGTTTATGAAAAAATCAAATCACTATTCTACTCGGCGTTCTTTTTTAAAAAAATCTGTTGCTGCGTCCTCATTTTTTATTGTTCCAAGATTTGTTTTAGGTGGAAGTGGTTATACAGCACCTAGTGATAAACTCTCTATTGCTTCAATTGGTTGTGGAGGAAAAGGCAGTAGTGATATTTCGCACGCATCTGTAAATGGTAGGGAAAATGTTGTTGCCTTATGTGATATTCATCCCACTGGAGACCACGGTGTTATCAACATAAGAAAAAGGTTCCCAAAAGCAAAATTTTATACTGATTTTAGAGAGCTTCTAAGTCAAGAAAAAGGTTTAGACGCGGTTACAATATCCACTCCTGACCACACTCATGGGATCATTGCAAAAACAGCTATGGAAAAAAACGTACACGTTTATGTACAAAAGCCACTAACCCATAATATAAGAGAAGCACGTTTATTAACAGAATTAGCTAGAGAGAAAAAGGTTGTTACCCAAATGGGAAACCAAGGAGCCTCTCATCCTGGGCAAAAGTTTGTTCAGCAATGGATTCGTGAAAAAAGAATTGGAAATATTAGTGAAGTAAAAGTTTGGACGAATCGACCTGTTTGGCCACAGGGAATATCTTTTCCATCTTCTGATCCTGAAAACAAGCCAAAAGAATTGGACTGGGATTTATGGTTAGGACCAGCAAAAAAAATACCTTACAATTCTTCACTTCATCCATTTAACTGGAGAGGTTGGTGGGACTACGGCACAGGTTCTTTAGGCGACATGGGATGCCATTTAATTGATATTCCTTTTAGAGCTCTAAAACTTAAATATCCTGTCTCAGTAGAGTGTAGTGTAAGTTCATTTTTTTCAAAAATGTGGGAGGTAAAACACCAATCTATTGGCTGTCCAGCATCCTCATATGTTACAATTAATTTTGAGCCAACCCTTATGAATGAGACTCCAATTAAGTTAGAATGGTACGATGGTGGACTAAGGCCCTCTTATCCAAGCCTTATTCCCTCTGACACATATTTAGGGGGCAAAAGAAACACAAATGGAGTTATGATGATAGGTGAGGAAGGAATAATTACTACGAACGTTTATGGACAAAATCCTAGACTATTTACAAAAGATAAAGAAGTCATTTCGCCTAAAATTAAAAACTTGCCAAAAGACGATTGGGGTCATCAGAGGATGTGGATTGACGCAATCAAGGACGGTTATGGTAGTTCTAAACATAAAATGTTAACATCTTCATTTGATTACTCAGGTCCAATGACAGAGACAGTGCTTATGGGGAATATTGCTATTCGATCGTATTTATTAAATACAAATGGTAATCCAGATTCAGTAAGAATAACAGGTAAGAATAAAAATAGTTATTATGGAAGAAGAAAAATGACCTGGGATGGAGAAAACATGAAAATCACCAACTTTGAAGATGCAAATCAGTTTGTTGGCAGAATTTATCGTGAAGGTTGGGAGCTTTGATTCTAATAAAGTTTAATAAATAATACAATTATAATTATTGAAACGTAGAGATGCCATACGAAAGACCGCAATAGCTTCGGCTTTTGGAGTCTTATTACCTTTTAAAAATCAAAAAGAAAAAACGGAAAAAAAAATTATGCTTAAAGGCAATATAAACCATAGTGTTTGTGATTGGTGTTATCCAAATTTATCTCTTGAAGAATTATGCATTGAAGCCAAAAGAATTGGTCTTGTTGGAATCGATTTAGTGAAACCAAAAGATTTTTCAATACTTAAAAAATATGGACTTATATCAACAATGACAGAGGGTGCAGAAATAACTCAAAAGAAGTCTTTTAACGATCCTAGTTACCATAGTGAACTTAAAGATCGGTATATGAATCATATTGATTACGTATCAAAAGCTGGATTCAAAAACTTAATTTGCTTTTCTGGCAATAAAAAAGGTATGGATGATGAAACTGGACTAAACAATTGCGTAAACGGTTTAAAAAACATTCTTTCTTATGCCGAAAAAAAGGGAGTCATTATTTTAATGGAATTGTTTAATTCAAAAATAGACCATCCAGATTATATGTGCAACAATACAAAGTGGGCGATTGAACTATGTAAAAGACTTGAATCTCCAAATTTTAAACTTCTTTATGATATTTATCATATGCAAATTGAAGAAGGAGATATAATAAGAACTATTAATGACAATCATGTTTATTTTGGTCACTATCATACAGCCGGTGTACCAGGAAGAAATGAGATTAATTCTTCACAAGAGCTAAATTACCCTGCAATTATGGAAGCTATCGTTAAAACAGGATATTCTGGGTTTGTTGCACAAGAATTTAGACCCACAAGGAAAAATCCCATCGAATCTTTAGAAGAGGCTATATATATTTGTGATGTTTAGTAAATTAATTACAATTCACACTACTTATTAGTGTGTAAGTTCCAACATTAATTGTAATACTTCCCTCCAAATGCCTAAAACTATAAGCCTTTCCTTTAGGAACGTAAACTCTTACCTTTTTACATAGTGGATCGGTATATGTGAAAGATACACCATTATTTCCACCTTCAACAATACTTTCTTTACATGGTGAGCAACTAACATAAATGTTAACAGTAGCATTATTACTATAAACAGTTCCGTCAAATGCTTTGTATTGAAAACTGTCACCAGAATTCATTGTTCCTCCCTGAATATATGAAAAAGTACCATTACTATTTAAAGTTAAATTTCCATATGTGGGGGAGGACACTAGAGTTACAGTTAAAGAATCTGCATCTGGGTCAATATCATTATAAGTGACATTTATTTGACCATTATCAAGAGAACTGGTTGTAGCTCCAACGTCTACAATTATTGTATCATTATTTGCAACTGGAGGATCGTTCGTTCCTGTCACGTTGATACTTACTGTAATTGGTACACTATTTATTTTTCCGTCATTAGCACTGTAGGTAAAAGAGTCAGTCGATTCATTACTACCGTCGTGGGTATAAAGAAAAGTTCCATTTGCATTGAGTGTTACGGTTCCTCTTGAAGGATTTGTAACTTTTAAAGCTGTAAGTGCATCACCGTCTGGATCAGTATCATTTGCTAAAACTGAAGTTGAGCCATTAGAAGTAATAGTAGCAGTTCCAGATTCCATAACAAATATGGTGTCACCGACTCCATTTGCTGGATTATTTATATAAATTGTTACTGTAGTAGTATTTCCAGGGAAAAATCCATCAGTTGGTCTGTAATAAAAAACGTCCGTTGTTGTTGCACTTCCGTCATGTGTATATGAAAAAGTTCCATTCGCGTTTAAAGTAAGGTTTCCATTTAAAGGTCCAGTTGAAAGCTGTGCTGTAAGTGGATTTCCTTCTGGGTCCACATCATTAGAAAGAACACTTGTTGTTACCCCATCATTTAATGTGTTTACAGTTCCTCCGTTTACGACACTAATATTGTCAGGATTTCCTGTGGGTGGATCATTAACGTTAGTTATATTCACATTTATAACATCATCTGGTGAGCAACTAGGATCTCCGTCAAAAGCGGTCAAGATTATATTAGTATTTCCATTTTGATTTTCTTTAAACTGAACAATAAGACTTGTACTTGTTGTACTTACTGCAATTAGATCTGAATTCTGAGCAATAGCAGTATATTCAAGTGTTGTACTTTCAACATCAGAAAATGTATTTCTAATGTCGATAACAACTGGAGCAGCGTCTTCGGTTACATTAATGTCTGCAACAGGATTATCTAATGTTGGACAATCATTAACCGGAATAATTGTTAAATATACAGGAATATCGATTTGACAAATTTGATCATTAACAGTAATTGTTGTGGTAAGAGACCCATTATCATGTTGAGCAATATTGTTAAAAGAAACTACACCTTGGTCGTTAACAGTGACAGAACTTAGTGCTGAGTTTGTTTGAACTCGTGTGTATAAAATAGTGTCAGGTGGTAAGTCTGAGTCTGAAACCGTAGCTCCAATATTTAGTGTTGGTATCGCTACATCCTCATTATAAGATAGGGTGTAGGATCCAGTTGTAGTTTCAGGGCAGTCGTTTACCTTAGTTATGCTTATACTAACTGTTGCCGTATTTCCGTCTTGAGTACCATCGTTGGATTTGTATGTAAAGGAATCACTTGTCGTTTCAGATCCGTCATGAATATAGATAAAAGAACCTGTGCTTGTGAGGGATATTGATCCAAAAGTAGGTGAAGAAACTAGAAAAGCAGCAGTTGGAGTACCAATTTCAACATCAGTATCGTTTTCCAAAACTGAGGATGCACCTAACGTAGTTACGGTCACAGTTCCACCCTCTAAAACAGACAACTCCTCTCCAATCGTTACAGGCGGATCGTTCTGAGGATTTACAGTTACATTAAAAACGTCATTGGTTAGTGGAGAACAATTTGCATCTCCTGTATTATCGTCCACTGTAGTTGTTACAACAAAACTACCCGTTTGGTCTTCAATGTAATCAATTGTAAGTGTAGCGCTGTTGAGTGTTAAAGTTGCGATTCCTGCTCCGGTGTGGGTAACTGTAAATGTCAAATTATCTATTGTCGGTCTAATATCTACATCACCAAAAATAGCATTTAAATTAAATACAGAATCCGCAGCGTCTTCATTAACATTGATATTTGCTTGTGCACTTAAAACTGTCGGACAATCATTAATCGCATTAATTTGAATCGTTACTGTGACAGTTACATTGTTGACACCATCGGACAGAATGTAAAAGAATGTATCTGTTGCTGTTTCAGAACCATCATGAACATAAGAAAATGTTCCATTAGCAGCAAGCGCAAAATTACCAGGATCATTATGATGAAGAGGTTGTGTAAGTAATGTTGCTGTTAGAGGGGAACTTTCGGGATCTGAATCGTTTGCAAGTACAGAAGTGGCACCACCAGAAACAGTAGTTGCAGTAGCACTTTCATTCAAAATAATCTGGTCTGCTACTCCAATTGGTGGGTCATTTTGAGGATTTACAGTGACACTAAAAATATCATTAATTGTGTTACAACCAGCACTGTCATCGGCTGTTACTGTAACTACAAAGCTTCCAGTTTGATCGTCAATGTAGTCAATTGTAATTGTTGCAGTGTTCAGAGTAACTGTTGCTATTCCAGCACCAGTGTGCGTAACAGAGTATGATAAATTATCTGGAATACCTCCAACTCTATCAATGTCATCAAAAACAGATGAAACACTAAATACGGTGTCCGCTGCATCTTCTTGAACGTTTACATCCGAAATTGGGTTTGCAACTGTTGGACAATCATTTACTGCAGTAATTTGAATTGTTACTGTAACAGTGTTTCCAGGGTCAATTCCATCAAAAGTCCTGTAAGTAAAAGAATCAGTAGTAGTTTCAGACCCATCATGTACATAACTAAAGGTTCCTGAATTTTGAAGAGTGAAACTAGATGAGTTTACAGGTGGATTTAAGGTTTGAGCTATTATAGTGTCGCCGTCTGGATCACTATCATTACTTAATACATTACTAGATCCAGCACTAGTTGTTGTTGCTGTGCCTGCCTCAACTACTGTAATTGAATCTGTTACTGTAATTGGTGCTTCGTTAACACTACTAATATTTATATTGAAAGCATCATTAGCTGTTGTACAACCTGCATTATCATTTGCAGTTACAGTAACAACAAAACTTCCATTTTGATCTTCTATATAGTCTATGGTAATTGTAGCAGTATTAATTGTCACAGTAGCTAAATCGGTCCCTGTTTGAGATACAGTGTAGGTTAGATTATCTGGATTTCCGCCAACTATATCAACATCATTAAAAACATTACTAACATTTACAAGGGTATTTGATGCATTTTCACTAACATTGACGTCTCCTATGGGATTGGCTACAGTAGGACAGTCATTCACAGGAGTAATTTGAATAGTTACAGTTACTGTATTTCCTTGTTTTGCACCATCAAAAGCTCTATAAGTAAAAGAATCTGTAGTAGTTTCACTTCCATCGTGTACATAAGTAAATGTACCTGAGGTTTGTAGTGCAAAACTAGAGGTATTTATAGGACTTGAGACTAATTGGGCTTGTAGAGGGTCGTTTTCTGGATCCGTGTCATTATAAAGAACATTGGTAGCACCAGCACTTGTTGTTGTTGTTGTTCCTGCCTCTGCTAATGTGATTGAATCTGTTACAGTAACTGGAGGATTTGTGTTAGAGCCAAATGATCCTGAGTAGACTCCTCTTCCATAAGATGCCGCAACAACACGGTTATTATCAGCTGAATCACCTCTAAAATCCATATCAAAAACTGCAACATCACTCATGCCATTCCAAGACTGAGTCCATGTCGGGCTTCCAGCCGTAAAATTGGATGTTCTCCATACTCCAAGTTCTGTACCAATAACAACCTCCTCACTTTCATAGGGATTGTTTAATATCGAATAGACTGGAATATTAGGTAAGTTCCCTTCTTTGTTTACACCAGCAGTTGCAAACTGGTCTTGAGTATATATTACATTATTGTTAATACCGTAATTATAAAAGGTAATGAAAAGTTCATTTTCAGATGATCCAACGTGAATATCTGATACACTTCCAGCTTGACTATGAAGATTTCCAGATATGACATAACTACCAGAATTATTTGCATTGGTAATTTTTTTAACTACACCACTTCTTAGACCAACAAAGAGGGTAGAGGTGTCGGTTGTGTGCCTCGAAACTTCAAGGGTTGTTACATAATCCGAGCCACTAGTAACACCAGTTATTAGAAAAGTAGCAGGGGTACCACCTCTTTCAAGGCCAGTAATTACTCTAATGTTGTTACCAGCATTGGAAAAATAAACATCTTGGTTAGAGTCCAATGCTCCAGGATTGATAAAACTACCTTCATCACTAGAAATCCCAAGACTAGAAGTCAAGTCATTTGAACTATCAACAACCCCTCCAACATTAAAACCAACACGATTAATTGCGTCATTGTATACATAATTGGTCAATAAATAGTCACCTCCAACTTGATCAAAAACTGTTTCTGCTCCATCACCTCCTGAAAGGAATGTTCCATTGGTTTTATTATTATTTGAGTTAATTAACGCATAACTACCATTATCTTGAGTACCACCAACAGCATAGTCGCTTCCAGCAAAACCAATTGGGCTTTGAGCTACTGTATAAAATTGAGTCGTAATCATGCCTCCCTCATTTTCTGTAAATCTATTATTTGTAGCTGCATCAGATAAGCTTGACGCATAAGCTACTCCACCATCGTTCACAACGATTGCTTGATTTGAGTTACCTCGTCTAAAATATAAACCATGTTGATCTGCGTGAACCAAAGAGCAGTTTAATGCAGCTAGATTATTATTGTTAGACCATTTAGTAATTTGACTCCATGAGGAACCACTATTTTGACTTCTAAACCAATCAATACCTCCTACATATAAAATATTATCATTAGTTGGATCAATCTCAATTTCAAGATCATAGTAGGATTGTCCTCTGGTAAAGTCTTGATCAGGAATTCCTGTATCAGCGTCAGCAGGTGCTGGAACATAGGTCAGATTGGTAAAATTGTCTGTAGTTTTATAAATAATAGGAATTGTTCCACTCGCGGTTCCCGTGACTCTCATCAGTACGTAGTGTGTATCAGTGTCTATAGCACTTGGGGCAATTTCAGTTCTTTGGATATTGTCTGGGTTAACGGCTGGGTATGCAGGATAATTAGGAGTTGCCCTTGTGAAAGTAGTTCCATCGTCACTGTACCAAAATCTACCTCCAACTGGTGTACCAAACTTTTGAGTTGGCAGCATCGTGTGTGTACTTAACCATATTCTGTTTGAAACAGTTTGAACTTCAAGGTCGTTCACATGCTCTAGATCACTTCCATTAGTAATAGAGTTAATTCTAGCAAAAGATGCTCCTGCATTGGTTGATTTATAAACACCATATGTAAGTCTATCAAATATAGTATTACCATTGGCAGTAGAGAAACTTTTAGAAGAAAAACTTGCTCCAAGGGCTGCAAACACCCATGCATCCGTTGCTGGATTTTTGTCGTGATCATAAAGAATAATATCATTTACAAAGAAAGCTCCCTCAACATTATTTCCACCACTAGGAGTGACCGTTCCGCTAGTTCCTTGCCCATAAATTAAAGTCCAATTACCACCACCGTCTGTAGACTTATATATTCCATTTCCAGTCGCATCTCCAGTGGTATAGCTTTCTCCAGTTCCTAGATACATTATACTTGTATTATTAGGATCTTGTACTATGACTGAGACGGCTAAATTTCCAGGTACACCTGAGACTTTTGTCCAATTTGAAGCACCACTTGTAATATTTCCATTATTCCATAAACCACCACTTACACCTCCTGCGAAAACTGCTTTATTTGTTCCATCACTCAGATCCCACAAAGCTGCACGAGATCTCCCAGCAGCGTCATTTGGGCCAATTTCATACCATGGTTGTGCAACACTTTCACCTGGAACAACGAATGGCTTTCCTCCTGAAAACTTACCTTCCTCTATTTTTCTTTGTAATCTTAATTTACTATCATAGTCAGGACTGCCAGTTGCGGGGTTAATTGTTAATTCATATATCTGTTCATGGAATTGGTCGGGTGGAAGTCCTCTTTCAAACCTTTCTCTTTTGGTTAACTTTTCGTGTTTATAAAGATCAATTAACTCTAAATTAATTTGATGTAATTGTTTAAGATTTAATTCCTTGTTATGGACAAGAAAATAAACTCCTACTGCAAGAAAAGCAATAAAATATTTAAAACTTAATTTAAGTGATTGATACATCAACTAAAGATAACAATAATAACAACGGAATTTCAGGTTGAATAGTATTTAAAAATGGTTTAAACTCGATCAATTAACTCATCAATGATTGAACTTTCATAGCAAGACCCATATCACCACTTATTTTGACTTTTCCACTCATTACAGCTGTCATTGGATTTAAATCACCACTTTGCATGTCTTTTAAAGAGGATGCAGAAGTACTAATTGTACAATCTGCTTCTTGATTACTATCGGAAACAATATTTTTACTACCTGTACCATCAACGTAAACGATAGTATCATCAATTACAAATTTTATGGTTCCTCCGATTGCATCAACTTCATTAGCTTTGTCTTGCAACTCATCAAAAATCGCATTATTCATAGTATTTAATTTCTTTAAATTTACATCAAAAATCTATGTGTTCAAATTTTATTTTACGAACATAATTATAGATAAAAAATATCTTAATCTATTTCAATCTTACTTTAATTAATTTTGGATATCCATCCCCCTCGTTTTCTGATGTTAAAAAGTAATTTTTTTTATCAATTATTTTGATTGCCTCAATTTGAGCATTTGTAATAGGAATATTATATTTTTTAAAAATTGAATCTTTGGTTGTTTTTTGACTAAATTTTTTAAATAAAAATAAATACTGTTTTTTAATACTGTAGCTGTAGCCGACAAGGCAAAGCAAATCATGTTTTGAATTATAGTCTCCTCCGGTAATTAGTGCTTCAACGTCAAATGAGTATTTAGGCTCTACGGAATAGGAGCCTGGGGTTTTAGGGAGAGTGTAAACTTCTGTGGTTAAATTCTTTCTGTTTTTTGATAAAATCATCAAGCTGTCACCAATTGAAACTAGTGCTTCAGCATCAAACTTATTTTTTTTCTTTTCCTTAAATTTTGACTGATTTTTGTAATTAAAATTAATACTATCAATTAATTTAAAGTCATAATCAATTAAATATATTTTTAAATCCTTTCTATTTCCCTTGTTGTTTCCAATATCGCCGATATAGATGTATTCTTTATCGGATGCCAAGCTCTCCCAGTCCCTGTTTTGAGCACCTTTAATTAACAATTTAGATGAATTTTTTCCTTCCTTATCAAATGTATAAAGTGCTGGTTCATCTCCCGAGTCGTTTAATGTCAGAAATTTTCCACCAACTATTTCAAGACCAGAAGTTTCATTAATTTTCTTTGAGAGCCTTGTTATTTCAATTTCAATATTTCTTTTTGAACATTTTGCAAAAATCGTAAGGAGGAAAAATAATAAAAAACAACTTTTTATTTTCAAAGTAAATTGTATTAAAAGAAAAAAAGTGACCTCGGCAGGATTCAAACCTGCAACCTCTTGAGCCGTAATCAAGTGCACTATTCAGTTATGCTACGAGGCCTCTTAATTCATTTCAAAAATACAAATTATCAAACTATTTGAAAAAACTCTTTTATTACTATATTTGGCACTTTGTTTGAATTTTTAAGTGTAACAATAATTATGTCTTCAAGAGTATTAAAGAATATCCTTTTTGGAGTCTTGTTATTCACAGGTTTAAATTCATATTCCCAAACCACTTATTACGTTTCAAAGTCAGGAAATAATTCTAATACGGGAAATTTTGGTGCACCTTTTTTAACTGTTTCTCATGCAGTATCTGTAATAAATCCAGGAGACCAAATATATATAAGGGAAGGAGTTTACCATGAAAATATAGTTTTCAATAATATTGACGCTACAAGTGGCAACGAAACTTTGATTTCTAGTTACAACAATGAAGAAGTAATTATTGATGGTACGATTAAAGTTTCCACCACTTGGGCTGATGACACTATTGGAGGTGTACAAGTTAAAAAACTAGAAAATTTTACAAATTCGATAACCCAACTCTTTGTTGGGAATAACCAGATGGTCATGGCTAGGTGGCCCAATGCTCAATTTAGTGATTTGTCCATTTACGACCACGACAATTGGGCTCATGGAGAGGAGTCAGGAAGTACCGATGGTTCTTTTTTGATAGACGAAACCTATGAGGACCCAGGACCACTTAGTCTTTCCAACTCGATTGGTATTTTAAATGTGGGGTCCTTTAGGACATTTAACAGACAAATTGCATCTCATACCCAACAGGTTGGAGATGATGTTATAACCTATACAAATCCAATAGGGGTTAATGGGATTGGTGCTGGTCTATCCAATAATGGCGAATTAAAAGACAAGCACCACCATTTTTTTTTTGAAGGTAAAAAGGAATTCATTGATGCCTACAACGAGTGGTTTTTAGATACCTCAAACAATATTTTGTATTTAAAACCTGCTAGTGGAGTAAATCTTACTCAAGTTCCAATTAGAGGAAAGGTAAGGGATTATTCATTAACGATAACTGGTAGTGAATATTTAAAAGTTCATGGACTTACCTTTTTCGCAACTACGATTTATGCCAGGGGAACAAAAAATTTAGAAATATCAGAATGTAATTTTTATTTCCCGTCCCATTCAAGAAGAATGCTTGGAGATCTAAATGGTGCAAACGCAACTACTTTGGGCACTGGTTCTGGAAACTCAGCTAGGGTTGATTCCTCTACTGTTAGTGGTTGCTTGTTTATAAATACAGAAGGGGAGGCCCTTGTAATTAGAGGAAATAACAACACGGTTAGAAATTCGTACTTTAGAAACATAGACTGGTCCGCAACGGAACTTAATGGTCTTATGGTCACGGTTTTTGTAGACGGTGAGAACAACACATTCACAGAAAATGAAATTTATTACACAGGAGCTTCTGCAACGGTCTGGCCTGGTGAAAAATCAATTTTTTCTTACAATATAGTTTCTAGCACCGGTCATGCACAATCGGATGGTTCTGTTTTCCAAGGAACAAAAAATTACGTTTTTGGCTCTGTTGTACACCATAACTTCGTATATGATACAGAAAAATATGCATTTAGATATGATGCACCAGGAGGAGACGCTGCTCAAGCCGGAAGTTTTGGTGTGATGCACCACAATATAGCAGACAACACTCTTGGTCTTATGATAAAAGGGAACAATCAGATTATCGCTCATAATACAGTTTTAAATACGATAAGTAATAGAAACGATATAATTATTCTCGCTGAGGATTGTTCTAATACCAATACCTGGTTGTATAATAATTTAGCAGAGAGAATAGGCTCGCATAGAAGTGCAACTTCTTTCTCTATTCCAAATAATGGACCAATACCAATTGGAACCGATGGATATATCAATATGGGTAATAGTTCTAGTCCTAGTTGGGAATTTTGTGATTCTGGGGACGGTTCATTATATCTAGGGACTGGAACTGGGAGTTCAACTGCAAACATGGACGCTTTAAATGTATCTAGACCAGGAATATTATACAATTCAAATATTGAAGCACTGCTGAACTACAATCCTGGAGATGGAAAAACGATGAGCGATTATGAGCCAAATAGTAATGACATAATTGACAAAGGTGTTGCTCTTACAAATACTGTATCAACATCAATTAGTACGACAAACCAATTAAACAATATTGTTCCCCACACTCCAGTTGGAAGTGGAACCGATATTGGCGCTATAGATGGTAATGCTATATGGACTCCTGGAATAAGGGGGTGGGTTCCAGATCAAACCATAGACCTTATCTCCATATTTCCTGTTTCAACTATCTATTTCGATTCTGGTGTATGTAAGTGTCCCAACGCCAGTGTAGGAGATACAGCAACTATAAGTGGAACAGTGTATACTGTTGTTGACAATACAAATTTAAGAACGGAGGTTGCTGCAGATAATTTTAATCTGTGCATTTCTCAGGTAACAGATATGGACAATTTGTTTTTAGACGATTCAACTTTTAATTCAAATATTAACTTCTGGGATACATCTAGTGTTACGACAATGCAAAATACGTTCAAAGGTGCAATTATATTCAATCAACCTCTGGATAATTGGGATGTTTTAAATGTGACAGACATGTCTTACATGTTTGATGATGCTCGTCTTTTCAATCAAGATATTGGTTCATGGACAACCTCTAATGTCACAGATATGGAGGCAATGTTTAGAGATGCTTCCATTTTTGATCAAGATATTGGAAATTGGAATACTTCAAATGTAGAGAAAATGAATGGTATGTTTCAAGATGCCCGTATTTTCAACCAAGATATTGGCAATTGGGATACCTCTAATGTTACTGCTATGCATTTTATGTTCAAAGAGGCAAGAGCTTTCAATCAAGATATTGGCGATTGGGATACATCTAGTGCAACCACAATGCAGAATATGTTCAAACAGGCCCATGCTTTCAATAAAAACATAGGTTCGTGGACTACCTCTAACGTTACAAATATGAAATTAATGTTTGATGACGCCCGATCTTTCAATCAAGATATAGGTTCCTGGACCACTTCTAATGTTACAGATATGAGCTATATGTTTAGAGATGCAACTCTTTTTAATCAAAATATTGGTAGTTGGCAAACGGGAAATGTTACAACTATGCATTCAATGTTTTCTGGTGCACCAGCTTTTAATAATGGGGATGTTCCAGGTGATTCAAACAATCCATTAAATTGGGACACGGGACTTGTAACTACTATGTTTAATATGTTTCAAAGTGCTACAGTTTTTAATCAAGATATTACCAATTTTAATGTTTCTAATGTAGCCTATATGAACGGCATGTTTCAAAGTGCAGTTGCGTTTAACAATGGCGAACCAGCCGGCTCTTCTGGAAGACCACTAAACTCTTGGAATACATCTAGCGTTAGAGAATTTTTTGGAACTTTCGATGATGCGAGTAGTTTTAATCAAGATATAGGACAGTGGGATGTAACAAGTGCTGTAAAATTTCAATGGATGTTTCGGCAAAATGGTGTTGTTATGAGATTTGACAGAGATATCTCAACATGGTGTGTAAAACACGTTACTAATCCAAGTAAAATCGCATCTTTTAATGCTGGTGGAAGTATTAGAGCAGAATATCTACCTAGATGGGGAGAGCCTTGTAGTGCTCGGGTCATTTTAACTGACTCAGATGGAGATGACAAACTAACCGATGCAGAGACTGCGATTATTACAGCTACTTTTAACAAGGACATGAATAATAGTCCCCAGTATAGTTTAAATGGAGGTGCTTATTTAAATCTTACTCCTACTGGAGATCCTAAAATTTGGACATTTCTATTTGATCCAACCTCTCTTACACCAAATCAATATACTTTCACTGTTACAGGCACGTGTGTAAATGGTGGATACACGTACGATCCATCCACTGGGATTATAGATGGAGATGAAACCGGGGTTGACAGTCTCACTTTCGAAATTTTCAAACTACCAACAATTACTGCTTCAAACGTTATAAAAAAAATTGGGGATTCCGACTTTTTACTAAGTCCCTCGTCCAATAGTACAGGTAGTTTTAGTTACTCCGCTTTAACTCCTGGGATTGTTTCTATTTCAGGCGATAGTGTATCGATTTTAGCAGTTGGCTCAACGGTAGTTTCAATTACACAGCAGAGCGCTGGTCAATATTCCTCAAAAACAGTATCCTTTACAATAACAGTTATTAAAGCTGATCCTGTAATTTCTACACCTGACATTATAAAACTTTTCACAGATCCAGATTTTACGATATCTCTTGCCTCTAGTAGCACCGCTTCATTTACCTATTCTACTTTATCCTCTGGGGTTGTATCCATAACCAATACTGGCAATGTGTCCATTATCGGTGCTGGTTCCGTTGTTGTATCTGCCACGCAAGCTCAGGACATAAATTATAACTCAAAGACGGTAACCTTTACTATAACTGTTAATAAGGCTATACAATCTGTATCATGGACACCTCCTTACACAGCAGTATATGGAGATGCTCCCTTTAATGTAAATAGTCCAACTACAAATGGGGATTATACTGGGACTATATCATACTCTTCCTCGGATCCACTAATTGCAACGATTAATTCCTCTTCCGGTGAAGTTAATGTTTTAAAGGTGGGTAATGTGATTTTAACAGCTTCTTTACCTTCAGATGGGAATTATCAGGCTACCACTGTAACTACAACATTAGACATTTTTAGTGCTTTACAGGCAATATATGTTCAGAATTTACCTTCAAGTAAGGCTTTAAAAGATTTTACTACATTTTCTGTTACAGCTACCTCCACATCTGGAGCACCGGTTTATATTGATATGGCTCTAGGTTCGGCGGCATCTATTGCAGGCTTACAAAGTCCTATTAATTTAAGTAATATTGCTGCAACTGGTTTGGTAACCCTCATCTTTTTCACAAAACTAGTAGATCACCCAAACTACAATACTGTATCGATAACCTTAGCAATGGATGTGATAAAACTAAATCAAAATATATCACCTCCATCTTCACCGATAATTTATCTAAACTATTCTGAAAACCTAACCTACACGCTAAATGCTTCCTCGGATTCAGGTCTCCCTTTAATTTATGCATTAAACCCCTCCTCCCAAGCTGCGGCTTCGCTTAGCTCAAATGTCTTAACTATAAGTGACGTTGGAACGGTAACTGTTGATGCTGATCAACTTGGTGATGCACAATATAACCAGGCCCCTACTATGAGATTTATATTTAGGGTTTTACCAGGTATTAGTACACTATCCTCATTTAGTATCCCAGATAAGATGTATG
>JBJKWZ010000017.1:0-40813 GCA_045561795.1 Flavobacteriaceae bacterium | reverse complement strand
AAAAATTTATTTAGAATAATTCTAAATAATAAATAACTATGCTATATAGGAAACAATAATCAAGGGGGTATTCCCCCAAACTATTTTGAATTTATTTGACCAATTATAAAAAATAGAAAAACAGGAATACCCTTAATTAAAAAATAAATTATTTTACGAACTGATGTATAAACATATTTAAATTATGTCCAAGAAAAGCACAACATTCCCTCTGCAGCTAGAGTAGGATTGGCGCAATTTTGAGTTTTGAAATTTATACAATTAGAACAATTAGATTCTTTTGTTAAAGATTTTTTAAATTTATGATCTGAACAAACTTTATCAATATCTACCTCGATATTATGCTTTGAGCAATCAAATGTAGATGTTATGTTTTCGCAATTAATGCACGATGAAATTGATTTGACTTCCATGATTAAATTTTCATCAAATATATGCCTATAAACGTTTAGAATTAATATAAATAACTGTAAATCAATTATTTATATTTAGATTAATTAAAAATAAATTATACTTAGTCAACTATAACATTATATCTTGTTTTATCTGCTACACAATCAAAGTTAACCTGGTTAACACCTAAAAACATTCTACTCGAAGCTTTTTTAAATCCATAATATTTTTGAGGATCTAGTGAGTCTGGTACTATTAAATTGAGATTTTCTCTACAACTTTCATTAAATTCAGTATTGGATGTATACATAATGTCGTATCTGTTGCAAACGTGTTTTAAATTTAACGCATCATGACCTAATTCATGATACATCAAGTCAAATCTTCTCATAACAGACTCTTGATTCCAATATCCCTCCTTTAATTCTATAATGATATCATCATCGCATACTCTTTTTGCAACACCTATAGCACTGCCTCTTTCCCATACATCGTCGCCAATTATAGTAATTATCATTTCTTTATAATCAATTTCAACATCTAAATCAGATGCATCTCTAAAAAATGCTGTTGCATAATCATTTGGGTCCAGTAAGTCTAAATCCTCATAATTAGGATCAATTCTGTAGTCAACATCCTCGGGACAAGATTCAATTTCAATAGAGTCAAATTTAAAACCTGTAGATGTGGATTCTATTTCACCCAAATCGGGATTGGTATAAATATTTTTTTTGGTCAGGTTTAGGTTGTTTTTTTCAAAAAAAAGCGAATATTCTATAACTCCCTTTTTTTTGTAGTCTTCAATCCAATCTGTTTTAAAGGAATATCCCTCTCCGTTATTTTGTAATAATCTAAAATCCTCTCTTAAGTTTATTATTTCTGTTTGCCAACAATTAATCTTACTATACTTATTTTCCTGTACACTTAGTGACAAATCATTAAGATTAAAATTTATGATTAACTTTCTGTCATTCAGTGTGAATTGATATTTTGACTGAACCCTTTCAAAAAAATAATTATACGTTATCTCTGGAATTACTACAGTTTTTTCTTCAGAATCCTTGGAGCAACTCAAAATTAAAAGCGAGAATACTGAAAAATAAATGGTCCCTATGGATTTAAACAGGGTTAAAAGGGAAATTATATATTCTAAAAAGTTACTTTTCATAAAATCATTCAAAATTATAAAATTTACCTAACCAATTAAAAATTTATTTACTCTCTATTAAATCACTAATTTCGTTCAAAGAAACTTTGGATGTTGCACCTTTTTTAGAAGCAACTATTGCAGCAACTGCACACGCTTTTTTTAAGACTTCTTTAGGTTTTGTATTATTTAAAATTCCTTCAACTAGAGTTGCTAGAAAGGAGTCTCCGGCACCAATAGTATCTGATACATTTATTTTAAATCCGTCTTGAAAGTAAAATGAATTATTTGTGTAGTAACACGCACCTTTTTCACCCATGGTAACACAAATATTGGTGGTCTTGGTTTTCTTTGAAATTATCTTGATCATACCTTCTAAGGATATTTTTTTTCTATTATATATCGAAGAAATTTCGGTTATTTCCTCGAGATTGAATTTTATAAAATCTGAGGATAACATTAATTCTTTTATTAAGTTCAAGTTGTAATATGGAGATCTTAAATTTACATCGAATAACTTAAAGGGTGCAATTTTTAAAAGTTCCTTAAGAGTGTCTCTTGAAGTTTCATTTCTATTTATTAAACTTCCAAACACGAAAATTGAACAATTTTTTACCAACTTTTCAATCTTTGTATTATAGTTTATGTCATCCCAGGCAACAGGATTTAAAATGTTGTAATCTGCAATTCCTTTTTTATCAATTGAAACATTAACCTCGCCAGTTTTGTGAATTTTTGAGATTTGGATATGTTCTGTATCTAGTTTGTTTTTTTTTAAAAATTCTATAAGTTCTTTACCTAACAAATCATCTCCAACCTTGCTGATAATTGATAATGAGTTTTGAAAAGAATTTAATCTATACGCGAAATTTAATGGCGCACCGCCCGGTTCTTTTCCAGATAGAAATTTATCCCACAAAATTTCACCAAAACTAACAACTCTTGACATCTATTTTATTTTATAAGTTCATTTGACAAGGTTTCCAAAGACTTACCTTTTGTTTCTGGCATTGAAAAAATAACAAATATCAACTGGAAAATCATCATAAAAAGGAAAATAAGAAAAACATAGGATGCACCTATGTTACTAAATAAAAATGGGATCATAGAAGGAATAAGAGCTGCTAGAACCCAGTGTGTGGAGGTTCCAAAAGATTGTCCACTACTTCTAATATGGTTTGGGAATATTTCCGAAATATAAACCCAGATAACACTTCCTTGTCCTATGGCGTGAGCAGCAATGAACAAAAAAAGTGAAACAGGAAGAATAATACCACCCCATGAAAATGAAAAGGATAAAAAAATGAGAGTAAGAGAAATTATATATCCAATAGATCCAATAACCATCAGTATTTTTCTGCCTAACATGTCAATTAGTGAAATGCCGATGATAGTGAATATTAAATTTATAACACCAATTCCAATACTACTTAAAAATGCAGAATTTTCTCCTAGGCCTCCTTCTTGAAAAATTCTTGGTGAGTAATATAAAAATGCGTTTATACCAGAAAATTGATTAAAAAAAGCTATCATAAAAGCCAGATATAAGATAAATCTATACTTATTTTTAAATATGCTGTCGTTTTTTTGGAATTCGTTTTTAGTTTCAGAAATTTCTTTTAAAAAAATTTCTTTTTCCTTTATTGAAAATAATTTTTCATAAATAAATTCGGATTTGGAAACATCACCATTTAAAAAAATCCATCTTGGACTCTGAGAAATATAAAATATCATGATTGTATAGATTATCGCTGGAATTGCCTCGATACCAACCATAAATCTCCAACTACTTTCTCCTAATTCTTTTAGAAAAAAGTTCGATACAAAAGCAAAAAGAATACCAATAACAATATTGAGCTGATAATATCCCACAAGTTTTCCTCTTTCATTTGAAGATGAAATTTCTGATATATACGCCGGAGCAGCGATGGTGGAAATTCCAATTCCTACACCTCCTAAAAATCTAAAAAATGCAAATGTTATTGGATCGTAACAAACTGCAGAACCTATTGCTGATATTGAGTAAAGATAACCTATCCAAAGTAGGGTTTTCCTTCTACCAAAGTAATTGGTTGGTAATCCACCAAAGATAGCTCCAATTACAGTTCCCCACAAAGCCATACCAACTACTACCAGTCCGTGAAATAAGTCGGAAGAACTCCATAATTCTTGTAATTTTTGATCTACTCCAGAAATAACAATGGTATCGAATCCAAACAAAAAACCTGCAAACGCAGCTATGTATGAATATTTTAATCTTCTTTTAATTTTACCCACATTAAACATACTTGTAAAGGTATGATGAAATGATTTATTTGTAAATTAGATATAAATAATTAAAAAATTGAAAAATAAATTTGTAATTACAACCCTGATAATATTATTCGCTAGTGCATGTAGTGAAAATAAGAATGAGTCGGAAAAAGAGTTAATCCAACGAGCTTACAAAATACACAATAAGGTCCTTACCTTAGATACCCACGCAGATACACCACTTAGAATGATTGAGCCAGGTTTTGATATGGCAGTCAGACATGATCCAAAAAAAACAGGATCTAAAGTAGATTATCCAAGAATGAAAGAAGGTGATTTAGATGCTATATTTTTTGCTGCTTTCGTTGCTCAAGACATACGAGATGATAATGGTAACGGAAGAGCTAAATCCCTTTGCTTACAAATGATAGATTCAATAACGACATCTATTGATAGAAATTCTGACAAAGTTGGTTTAGCATTAAATCCTGACGATGCATATACGCTGGAAAAAGAAGGAAAACATGCCATTTACATTGGAATTGAAAATGGATATCCAATAGGCAGCGATATATCAAATGTTGAACTTTACTACAATAAAGGTGTACGTTATATCACGTTGGTTCATTCTTCAAATAATGATCTCGCTGATTCAGCCACTGACCCTAATGGAATGGAACACAATGGAATAAGTGATTTAGGTTCAAAGGTTATTGGTGAAATGAACAGATTAGGAATAATGGTCGATATTTCACACGGAAATGATAGTGTTTTTTATGATGCAATAAAAATATCCAAAGCTCCCATCATTGCAAGTCATTCAAATGCAAGGGCGGTAACTAATCATAAGCGTAATTTCACAGATGAAATGCTTAAGTTAATTGCAAAAAATAGGGGAGTGGTTCAATTAACAATGTTAAGTAACTATTTGCGTGAAGCCAAGCCCAATGTAAAGCGTGATTCAGCTTTAGCCGCATTTCGATCAAGCATGAAGGCAGTTTCAGAAATGAATTCGGATGAGCGTGACAATTACAGAGAAAAAATAAATCTAATAAATAAACAATATCTTGACCCATCGGCAAATGTTGGTCATGTGGTTGATCACATAGACCACATAGTCAAAATTGCTGGAATCGATCATGTTGGCATTGGATGTGATTTTGATGGAGGTGGTGGCATTGATGGTGTTTTTGATGTAAGTGAAATAAAGAACATTACGGTTGAGCTTGTTAGACGAGGTTACAATGAAGCCCAAATTGAAAAAATTTGGGGTGGAAATCTAATCCGTGTCTTCAGAGAGGTTCAAGCCTACGCAGAAAATGCCGATACGAGTTCAATCTAGTATATTTTAATTAATAGGTAGCGTGTATAAGTGGTTTCTTGCTTTATTACTTTTATCTAGCATTACTTTTGCTCATCCTTTAAGATTATCCTTGTGCGAAATTGAATTTTATTCAAAAAAAAACCTACTTACAGTTAATTTGAAACTTTTTTTAACTGACGTCAACGAAGCTTTAGTTTTTGATCCATATAGTAAAGAATTGGCTTTTTGTCAACCAAATGAACATTCCGATGCAGATAAAATGTTGATGGATTATCTGAACAGATTTTTTTATGTAAAATTTAATAGAAAAAAAATTGATCTGAATATTAAGAAAAAAAAATTGAGTGGGGAAGGTGAAAATAAAGCACTTTGGGTGTACCTCGAAAAACCCATGGAGGGAGAATTTAATTCAATGGAAATAAAAAATGCAGTATTTACAGATTTATTTTATGATCAAAACAATATAGTTTATATTCATGTAAATGATGAATCTAAAAGTGTAATGCTTAATAAAGAAACATCAACTTATGAACTAAATTTTTGACATGAATCCATTTAGATTTTACCTTAAGCTGGGGTTCGAGCATATATCTAATCTAAATGGATATGATCATATCCTTTTTTTAGTAGTTCTATGCGCTGTTTACAGGATACAACAATGGAAAAAAATTCTTATTCTGGTTACTGCATTTACCATTGGACATAGTATAACCTTAGCTCTTGTTTCATTTCATTTATTTAATATATCCTCAGCAATTATAAAATTTCTTATTCCTACAACTATATTTATTACAGCATTAAATAATGTGATGGGTTCCAATCTTAAGGGGGAATACGCTAACATGAGTAAAAATTATTTTATGGCACTTTTCTTTGGACTTATTCATGGTATGGATTTTTCAAATTATTTTAAAGCTTTAATTTTAGATAAATCATCAATAATTAAACCATTATTTGGATTTAATTTAGGAATTGAATTTGGACAACTAATAGTTGTATTTTTTATTATTTCAATTTCATTTTTCTTTCTAAATGTTATTAAAGCAAAAGATCGTGACTGGAATCTTTTTATTTCAGGTGCTGCAGCTGGAATCTCTTTTATTTCCATGCTAGAAAACAAATTTTGGTAGTTTATATTTCAATTTCAACCTCTTTTAAGGTAAAGAACTAATAAGTCAAAAACTTAATTTGATATTTTAACTAATTATTCAATTTGAAGATCAATTAGAATTTAAAATCATGAACAGATTTATTTTCTTTTAACAATTTTCTAAGTTCAAAAGGCACATCCCAGTGGTTACCAAATTTTGATTTAAATTCATCACAGTCCTTTATAAAATTGTCCATCCCTATATAATCTATATAGGATAAAGCTCCACCGGTATAAATTGGGAAACCCCAGCCAAGAACTGAACCAATATCCCCGTCAGTTGTAGAACGAAGAACCCCTTCAGCAAGACATCTAAAGCTTTCGAGGGATTGTCTGTGTAATAAACGTTTTGAAATTATATTTTCATGCAATACGTCTTTTTTTTGATTAAATACTTCTTTCAACCCTTTCCAAAGTCTCTTTTGTCCTCCTTTTGGATAATCATAGAAACCAGCTCCATCTCTTTTCCCGGTTCTATTATGTGTATTTATTAAATTTTTAATTAAGTTATATGTTCTTTTTTCTGAATCCTTTTTCTCAGAAGGGTCACTTTCAAAAACATGAGCACTTAGTGTTAATGAAACCTCATCATGAACTGCAAGTGGTCCAACAGGCATCCCTTTTTTAATAGCTATTCTTTCAACTATTTGAGGAGCAACTCCTTCTTCTAGAAGAAACATTCCTTCGCTAACATAAGTTCCAAAACACCTAGAAGTGAAAAAACCTCTACTATCATTAACTACTATAGGTACTTTCCTAATCGCAACAGTATAATCAATAGCTGCTGCAATTGCTTTGTCTGAAGTTTTATCTCCAACAATAATCTCAACAAGTGGCATTTTGTCAACTGGAGAAAAAAAGTGAATTCCAATAAAATTTTCTGGTCTTTTAGAGGACTTAGCAAGCAGACTGATTGGAATGGTGGAAGTATTGGAACCATAAACTTTATCCTCTCCTAAAACAGCTTCTGTCTCCTTTGTAACTCTATCTTTTAAATCTACATTTTCAAAAACAGCTTCGATAATTAGATCACTTCCTTCTATATCTTTTGGATTTTCAGTTGGGATAATCTTTGATAAAGTAGCTTGTTTTTTTTCTTCTGTGGATCTACCTCTTGAAATCGCTTTTTTAAGTAGTTCTTCAGAATATGATTTACCTTTTTTAGCTCCATCAATTGTTACATCTTTTAAAATCACTTCCATTCCGGCCCTAGCTGAGACATATGCAATTCCAGAACCCATCATTCCAGCTCCTAAAATTCCAACTTTTCTAATCTCGTATTTCTCCTCGTTTTTAGGCCTTGCTTTTCCTTTTGCGGCAACTTGAATTCCGAAAAATCCGGTTCGAATCATATTTTTTGCCTCTTTACTAGTAACTGCCTCTATAAAGTATCGAGCCTCAATTTCTAGAGCTCTGTCAATTGGTATTTGTATTCCATCGTGTATAACTTTAAGAACTTTTTGAGCAGAAGGATAATTTCCGTGAGTAAGTTTACCAACATTTCCTGAGGCTCCAGCTAATGTTTGAACACCATTTGGTGTCCAAATACCTCCTCCTGGAATTTTATGTTTTTTGTTATCCCATGGTTGAAGAGGATTTTTTACATTTAAAATATGTTCTTTGGCCTTGGTCAGCATCTCTTCTTGAGAATCAACTACTAAATCTACTAACCCATCATTTAAAGCTTTTTGAGGTCTTGCCTCAATTCCTTGAAGTATATACATTAGAGAATTTTGAAATCCTAGTATGTATGGGCTCTTAGAAGTACCTCCAGCTCCAGGGAATATACCGGCTTTTATTTCTGGAAAGCCTATTTTAATTTTTGTTGAATTCAGTGATATTCTGTAGTGACAAGACAAACACAGCTCTAAACCACCGCCTAGTGCAGTTCCGTTAATTGCCGCCACAAATGGTTTTCCAGAGGTTTCTATTTCTCTAAGTCCTTTATGAAAAAACATAATGCCCTCATAGAACTCTTTTTTATCCGCTATGGGTTTAGCAAGCATTCTCAAATCTCCACCTGCCATAAAAATGGGTCTGCCTGATGTGACGATTACTCCTTTTACATTTTTATCCTCTATAGCAATTTTTGCTATTTCAAAGTATCGGGTGATAAAATCAAGTGTGAGAAGATTTGCCGGTTCCTCTTTCTGGTTTATTTCTATTAAAGCAACTCCATCTTTATCAACTGAGTAACTCAAAAATTTGTCTTTAATATCTTTCATTAGATTTATACACGTTCTATAATTGTTGCAATACCCATTCCTCCTCCTATACAGAGTGTAACCAACCCAGTATTCAAATCTCTGCGTTCAATTTCATCCATAATTGTTCCTGTTAATATACATCCTGTAGCTCCTAAAGGATGTCCCATAGCGATTGAACCACCGTTAACATTGACAATGCTAGGATCTACCCCAGTTTTTTCCATAAACAGCATTGGAATAGCCGAAAAGGCCTCATTAACTTCAAAAAGATCAATGTCACTTACTTTCATACCTAATTGTTTTAGGGCCTTCATTGATGCTGGCGCCGGTCCTGTTAGCATAATTGTTGGATCTACACCGTGAATGGCAGCAGTTAAAATTTTGAATCTAGGATTAAGATTTAATTTCTCACCAATTTCTTTATTCCCAATTAGAGTTATCGCAGCTCCATCAACAATTGCAGAAGAATTACCAGCATGATGTACGTGATCAATTTTCTCAACCTCAGGATACTTATCAAGTGCGACATCATTGAATCCCCCCATTGTCCCAATCATCTCAAATGCGGGCATTAGACTAGACAATCCGTTTAGGTTTGTATCAGGACGAATATTTTCATCGGTCGAGAGAATTTCTATTCCGTTTGTATCCTTAACTGAGATTCTAGATTTAAAATAATTACTTCCTTCTGCTTTAGCAGCTCTTTTTTGAGATTCCACTGCATATTTATCGGTATCCTCTCTAGTGTAACCATATTTTGAAGCAATTAAATCTGCAGAAATACCTTGTGGAATTATATTTCCGGGTATAGCAAGGTCAGGATCCATAAACATTCCTCCTCCATCGGATCCCATTTTTACTCGCGACATACATTCAACCCCTCCTGCTATAATTAGATCTCTGTAGCCAGATTTAATATAGGCAGCTGCTTGATTAATGGATTCAAGTCCAGAGCCACAAAATCTATTCAAAGTAACCCCACATAAATGATCACCATAATCAGCTGCTTGTGCGGCAGATTTTGCAATATTTGCGGCTTGGTCCATAACTTGGGTAACACAGCCAAGAATAATGTCTTCAACCAAAGTTGTATCCATATTATGTTTCTCCTTTAAATTTATCATGGTTTGTTTCACGAGTTCAGTAGGAGTAATGCCTAGCAAAGCACCTTTGTTATTCCCCTTACCTCTGACCGTTCTTACCGAGTCATAAATAAATGCTTCCATAGAATTTTTGGTAATTAAATTAAGTCTAACAATTTACAATAATGAGATATATTGGGCATGAAAAACCCATTAAAAGTCATATAAATTTTTTTAAATTTATTTCGAAACTTTTTTTTGTTTATTACTTTGTTCTTTTTCTTTTTTTGCACTGGGATCTTTTCCAAACATACGTTCTATACGATCAGGAATATAATTTTGGTTTTCATCCTCTTCGTACCCCATTGAGGTGCTTATTATGCCATAGGCAACAATACCCCCTATAAGAACAAATATCGCTACAAATACGACAACTATCTCATTCATAACTATTTATTTGTATTAAATATACAATTTTTTTATCCCTTTGGTTTATTTTTTTCTTTAACCAACCTCTTTTTCTTGTTTTTCACATGCATTTCAAACCATCTGTCTTGTTCCCAAATAAGATGCAATATTGATTCCTTAGCTCTGTAGCCATGGCTTTCTTTTGGAAACATAACTAGTCTTGTTGTCGCACCAAGTCCTTTAAGTGCATTAAAATATCGTACGCTCTGCAAAGGGTAGGTTCCTGAATTGTTATCTTCCTCACCATGAACTAACAAAAGTGGCGTTTTCATTTTATTTGCATGCATGAAGGGTGACATCGAATAATAAACATTGGGAGCTTCCCAGTAGCTCCTTTCCTCACTTTGGAATCCGAAAGGGGTTAAGGTTCTGTTGTATGCACCACTTCTGGCAATTCCTGCAGCGAATAAATTACTATGACTTAATAAGTTAGCAACCATAAATGCACCATAACTGTGCCCACCAACACCCACTCTTTCTCTATCAATAAAACCCATTTTGTCTACAGCATCGATAGCTGCCTTTCCATTTGCAACTAGTTGTTTTCTAAATGAATCATTTGGTTCTTCTTCTCCTTCTCCTACGATTGGAAACTCAGCTCTGTCTAAAACAACGTATCCTTGTGTTGCCCAATAAACTGGATTTCTCATGGATGGGTAAGTAAAGGTATTTGGATTACTTCTCTTCTGAGAGGCCGTAGACTTATCTTTATATTCTCTTGGGTATGCCCACAATATCATAGGTTTTTTGTCTTCTACAGATACATCTTCGGGTAAATACAACACCCCACTTAAATCAAGGCCGTCGTCTCTTTTATATGTAATAATTTCTTTTTTAATTTTTTCAAGTGCCTTAAACGGGTTTTTAAAAAATGTGATTCTGTTTAGCTTGTTTACGCCTATTTCCCTGAAATAATAATTTGGAAATTCTTTTGGAGACTCAATTCTTACAAAAGCTACTTTTTTTTCTGGATCATAATCGATTATATTTTCATATTTTTTTGTGAAAGCGGATTGGTAAAGTCTTTCTTTAGAGTTTTTCTCCAAGTTTATTTTATCTATAAAAGGGAACTGGCCTTTTTCGGTGAATCCTGATCCTATTAAAAAAGTAGTTTTATTTTTAATATTTAATATTTTTGTTTTGTATCTACTATTTTTCATTAAAAAGTTACCGGGATCAGAATAAATGTCTTGATAATTTCGATTTTCAATAACCAAAGCTTTTTTAGATGGCTTAGAGGGATTAAACAAATAAGTCTTTACATTTCTATTGTTCCACCAAATGTCATTTGCTATAGCTATATCTTTACTGCCCCAAATAATATTTGATAGACGATTGTTTACTTTAAGAATTAATTTTGGATTATTATTAAATGGATAATCCCATTGGTAAAGAGCATCTCTGTATTCAACTTTATTTTCAGGATCCCCTTTATCTAAAGCTTTAAAGAAATATAATGAAGCTCCAACATCATTTCTCCATCCAATATTTCTAGGTTCTTTTGTTGTGGACATTCTGCCTTTTGGGAGTTCCTCTATAAGCGGGGAGTCTTGAATAACTTTAACCAATTTACCATCGTTTTTGTAAACTCTATATTCGGTTGGGAACCTGTAATAGGGGACTAAATATGAAAAAGGGGTTTTTATAAAACTTACCATCACCAAATTACCATCTGGAGAAACCGAAACTGAGCGATACATTTTAGATTCTAAAAACATGTTTTCTATTCCTTCAAGATTTATTTTAATAATATTTGATAAACTTAGCTGAGTAAAATTGAATGCGTCGTCGGGATTTTTTATTAAATCCTGATATGTTCTGTTTTGAGCCTTTTGCCCTTCATTTTCCGTTATAGTAGGTCCTGTTGGGACGATAGTATTTCTATCGATCAAAGGTTTTCTATTGTTTGGAATAGTCTTTATCAAAAGTTCATTGTTGTTTTTAAGCCATGTGATTGGGTCTCCAAGAGTTGAATTTATGTTTGAACCATAAATCCTTTTAGCACTTAGAGTCTTTAGATCCGCTATCCACAACTCCACTCCTTCATTTGTTGTATTTGTTAAAGCGATTTTGGATTCGTCCGGAGAAATTGTAAAGTTTGAAAGTTTAGGGTTTAAGGGTAAACCTTGCAATTGTTTTGCCTGTTTACTATTTGATAACTTTAAAACTTTTACATTTTTGAAGTATGTTGTTCTACTTCCAATATATTTGGATGGGTTGACTCTGAGTCCGGCAATGCGAAGCTCTTCTTGAGACAAATCAGAAATACTTTTATAAGCGTCTCTGTATAAAAGAACCATATTTTCATTTTTACTATCTTTTATTACCGTGGGAGCAAGCTCTACGTCAATTAATTCGAGTAACTCTTTTTTTGGTATTTGGTATGAAGTTTTTTCTTGTGATGATAACAAAAAAGATGTTAAGATCATTATCGAGCAAATGAGGTTATTTTTCATTTTAAAATTTTAAGTTTTTAGGAAAAAAAAGGAGATCAAGTGATCTCCTTTTTTAAAAAAATATCAATTTAAATATTAATACCCTGGGTTTTGAGTAATGTCTGCGTTAGAATTAGTCTCTCCGTCAGGAATAGGAAGAATAAATAAATTATTTGGATAGCTTAAATTACAAGCTTCTGGAACAGAAGTACAGTCTAAAACTCTAGCTAAACTTTGCTTTCTTCTGTTGATGTCAAATATCCTATGACCTTCAAAAGCTAGCTCAGCTCTTCTTTCATTGTAAACCTCTATTTTTAAAGCTGCACCGGTTGCTGAAACTGCTGCAACTCCAGGATTGGCTCTTTGTCTTATTATATCAACGTCAGCTTGAGCTCCAGCGTCATTTCCTAGGTTTGCTCTAGCCTCAGCTCTATTTAAGTAAACTTCAGATAATCTTATAACAGAAACATTATCTGTTCCGTTTAAAGGACCTTCACTAGGCCATTTATCAACTCTAGCCGGACCAAGTGGTAACTTAGCAAAATCTCCGATTAAATTACTGTCATAAGTAACCATACCTCTTCTGATATCACCATCTTCCATTAATGCGTACCAATCATTTGAGGGAAGGTAGTCACCATAACCAGTCACTTTATACATACCACCAATATGGTTAGACCCAGTATTGTCAGTTGTATTGTAGATCATCTCAAAAATTGCTTCTGAAGACAAACCATCAATAAATTGAGTGGGGTATAAATCTCTACTCACAAGTGTGTAACCATAATTGTTTATTACACTTGTTGCTTTTGCTTCAGCATTAGACCAATCTTCCATATATAAATATACCCTTGATAAAAGTGCTTCAGCTGCTGCTTTTGAAAAGTAACCAGCATTTTTCTGCGTACCTGTAATTAAAGTTACAGCTTGATTTAAATCTGAAATAACCTGTGCATAAACTTCAGCGACCGTACTTCTTGCAGGTTTATTTTGGAAATCAAATTCCAAGATGATCGGAACACCAGCGTGGCCCGCACCAGCAGAAAAAGAATATGGTTGAGCATAAAAGTTACAAAGCATAAAATATGCCAGTCCTCTAATTCCGAAAGCTTGACCTTTTAAAGTATTAAAATCAGAAGTAAGTGAAGCAGTAGGTTCAAATTCAGAATTGATAACCGAATTTGCAATGTTTATAGCTTCATAAAACTCTCTCCAGATATCTTCTGGTATGAAATCGGTTTCACTTCCATTATATTCAGCCCACTCTTTAGCTCTATTTGCACTCGCGTTCTGTTTTACATCTTCACCCATCACGTCAGGAACAAGTAAAGTATATCTGCCATATAGTGCAGCATTTCCTCCTCCCTGAAGTTGATCATGAAGACCCAAAACAGCGGTGTTAAAATCATCAAATGTCTGCAAAAAAGCTTCGTTTGATATGTTTTGTTCTGGCTGCAGATCAAGAAAATCATCTGCACATGAAATCAAAGATATTGACAGCACTAACAAAAAACTACGTTGTAAAATATTTTTCATTTTATTCATTTTTAAAATTAAAATCCAATGGTTACTCCCAAACTTGTAGTTCTGGAAAGTGGTGTCATTGTGTTATATACTCCATCAATCGCTTGATCTGGATCAAACGGAAGGTTATCGGCTTTAGTCCAAGTCCAAATATTATTCATATCCAGATAAACTTTAAATTGGTTGATACCAATATTTCCAAACAAATCTGTAGGAACATCGTAGGATAAATTAAGTGATTTTAACCTTACATAATCACCTTCATACAGGTATCTACTATTTGGTCTTTGATTTGAAGATTGATTACCTCCCCATCTATGTTTTGGAAATTCAGCAACTTGGCCTGGTGTAGTCCATCTATTGTTGAATGCATATGTTGTCGTACTTCTTGGAGTAAATCTTCCATCTCCATGAATAACCCATCCAGGGTTAAAATAGAGATAATTACCAAAAGAATAATTAAATGTCATACCAAGTGAAAAACTTTTATATTGCGCATTTAAATTAAATCCACCGTAAAAGTCCGGTGTAGCAGATTTTCCTTCCATATACACTCTTTCGGTATCCCCAACACGATTGGTTGTTGAATTATAATTAATTGTCCCATCTGCATTTACTAAATACCAAAGAGGATCTCCGTTTGCTGGATCAACACCTGCCCACGGGAAAAGGAAATATTCTTGAAAGTCCCTACCTTGTTCTCTTTTCTTAGTAGACACTACTATTGGTTCAGGTAGATAAGTTATTTCATTCTTAAGAGTAGTAGTATTGAAATTTACCCCTAAAAAGGCCTCAGATGTCTGAATAATGTCGATACCTAAATCAATTTCAATACCTGAGTTCTTCATATCGCCAATATTTTGGGCAACAGATGTAAACCCGGTAGTCAAGGAAAGAGGCCTGTCTAAAAGAAGGTCAGACGATATTCTTTCAAAGTATTCAGCATTTAAGGTTATTTTATTGTTAAGGAAAGTAGCATCAAGACCGATGTTAAAGTTTTCTTGTGATTCCCAAGTAAGTAGATTATTCGACACTTGAGAAGGAGCAGCTCCAGGATTACCATCGTAATCTCTAGTGAATCCCCATAGTCCTGCCCAGTCGAAGTTTCCAATACCAGCGTTACCAGTAGTTCCAAAACTACCTCTTAACTTTAAAAAGTCAATTACACCGACACTCTCTATAAGTCTTGTCATATTCCAACCAACACCGATTGATCCAAATGTACCCCATCTTTGGTCTGGACCAAATCTAGAGGAACCATCCCTACGAAAAGACATAGAGACAAAATATTCGCTGTTGTAATCATAGTTTGCTCTTGCAAAATAAGATTGAAAAGCATAATCGGACCTTGCACTGTAGGCTTGAGTTGGGTTCGCGGCACTCGCAGCATATTTTAGATCTGGGTGAGAAAAACCTTCACCTCTTAGCTCTATAGTTCTTGTTTTAACTTTTTGAGCTTCGTATGCAGCGAAGAAATTCATATTATGATTTCCCGTGTTTTGTGGAGTAAATTGCAAACTTTGGGTTCCTAACCAGTTGGTTTGAGATATACCACCTTCGTTAGCGTAACCTCCAATTCTACGACCATCTCCGTATCTTCCGTTTTGAAATAAATACTCGTCTACTTTTAAAAGATCAAAACTCCAGTCAGATTTTATATACAAACCTTCCATCAATTCATAAGAAACTTCAAAAACATCTGTTAATCTCATTTGGGATAGCTCTCTTTTGTCGTCATAAAGGTGGCCAACTGGGTTATTTCCACCCATAAAGAAATTTTTGTGATCTCCATAAAATCTTCCAAATTCATCATAAACAGGAACAGTAGGTGCCATTAGATAGGCTAAATAAAAAGGAGCCTGCCATCTGGTACCGTCAGTAATACCCCTTTGATCGAAAGTAGATATGTTGACATTGTTGCTAACTTTAAATCTATCGGAAAGCTGAGCATCAATATTTAAACGTGATGAGAATCTCTCAAATTTGTTATTTTTTATCATTCCATCGTTATCAAAGTAATTAGCAGATCCAAAGTAAGTTACTTTTTCTGAGCCACCGCTAAAACTAAAGTCATATTCTTGTACGACCCCTGTTTGGCTCATTTCATCTAACCAAATTGTATTGTAATTTTGTCCAGCATCGTTAAGAGGAAACTGATTCGAAAAAAGTTCTCTCGCCGCGTCTGGGGAAGTTCCTCTTGCGATATATCCTTCATAATGAAGCTGCTGATATTGTGTAGAATTAAGACCTCTTAAGATCCCATCATAAGCAAATTCCTGAGTACCGTATCTAGCTCGTAAAGTAAATTTTGGATCACCTGCTTTACCACTTTTAGTTGTGATTAAAACTACACCGTTTGCACCTCTAGATCCATATATGGCTGTAGATGCAGCATCTTTTAGAACAACCAAACTTTCGATGTCATTCGGATTTATAGATCCCAATACGTTTGAACTTCTTCCTCCGTTAGAAAAATCGGTTGTAGAGAGTGATCCAGACGTAATTGGCATTCCATCGATCACGTACAAAGGTTCGTTACTCGAACTAATAGAACCAATACCTCGAACTCGAATTGAAATTCCCGCACCAGGAGCACCATCGTTGGAAACTACCTGAAGACCAGGAGCGGCTCCTTGAAGTGCACTTTGAAAGGTGGCAGCTGGTTGCATTTCAAGAGTTTCAGCACTAATAACTGCAACGGAACCCGTAAATTTTTCACGACTACTAGTTCCATAACCAGTTACTATAACCTCTTGAAGTTCTGTTGATGATGTCATAACAACATCAATAGTGTCTTGACTTCCAACAGTTACTGTTTGACCTTCCATCCCTATGTAGGAGAATTCAAGAACGTCACCTTCAGAAGCATCAATGGAATAGTTACCATCAAAATCTGTAGTAACACCAGTTGACGAACCTTGTATAATTATGGTCGCACCAGGTAGTGGTCCTTGATCGTCCGAAACAGTACCATTGATTGTCTTTTGTGAAAACCCATAAAAGGTTGTCATCAAAGAAATTAATAGTAAATAAATATTTTTCATATAATAACGATAATTAAATAGATTAAAAAGTGAATTTAGTGATAAATTTTTTAAAAAACCGGCTAAGCAAGCTCTTGATTTTAAAAGTTATTCAATTTGAACTAAAAATTATTGATTTAACAAAATAACCTAACTTAAATTGAGAAAAACAGGAATATAATTCTAGTTTTTTGCATTAACTATATAATCAACAATTTGATAGTAAATGTGTCTCGGCGTTTTTTTCCCATTTGTCTTCTTGATGAAATCAGTTTTGTGGGCAATAACTAATTCTAATTTTGGAATAACTGTAATAAATTGGCCTCCACTACCGTGGGCAGAATAAGACCCTTCATATATTTTGTTGTTATTAAATTCATCAAATGTCCACCACATATAAGAATAGCCAAAATCTGGAGTTTTAAATTTAGATAGACCTCTTCTTTTCGATACTGTATCCTTAGGTGTCACAATCGTAATAATTTTTTTTAACCAATTTTCTGAAATTAATTGGTTCCCATTCCATGTTCCCTTGTTCAACATTAATTGTCCTACCTTAGCCATATCTTTTGTTGATAGATTAATTGGATAAGCTAGGTACCTTGATTTTGTAGTATCTCCAGCTTTCTCCTGAATTGACAAATCCCAATTCTCAAATCCAGTTGGAATTGCTATTTGCTCCTCAAGTTCTTCATAAATGGTCTTACCAACAAGATTTTCAAAAATGTATCCAACTGCATTAAAGTCCCAGTTGTTGTATAAATAGTATGTTCCTGGTTCAACACTCCCTCTTTTCAAAACGTTTTTTCTGTCGTCCCCTCCATAGGAAGGATCATGAAAAACTCCAGACCTTGCTGTGGCCAAATGATCAACAGTAGCTTTTTTCTCAATATCTAATAAACCTTTCAAATCGTCTATCTGAAGCTCATCAAGCGTTTGGTTCAAATCGATTTTTCCGTTTTCAACATACTTACCCATGAGCATTGCTAAAATACTTTTTCTATTAGAGGCGATATAACTAATATGCTCTAAGTCACCATATTCAAAAACTTTTTTCCCTTTATAGATTGCTATTAGACCAGTGGTATTTGAATTTTCCTTGATGAATTGGGTTAGATCATTTAATTTACTCTCATCAAAGCCAGCCTCTTCATATGACAAATATTCTTCCCATGGTTGACCAATTTTTTGTTTATTTTCATTTTCGCAACCCGAAAAAAATATTAAAAAACAAAATGCAAAATAATTTAAAAGTTTCATGAATTTAATTTTTGTTAAATGGATATAATTCATTAATTGGACCAAATTTATAATCTAATGCATCCAATCTAGTGGTACCAACAAAATCACCTAACGCATCAACAACCATAACCGTCTTTGAATATCCTGTTTCGTCAAAACCTCTTCTAAAATGAACTCTAGATTTGACAACAACAACATCAAAATCGTCTGGATTTAATTCTCCAAACCTTATTTCGGATGGTCTTATAACCTGTTCGTAGGTAGGAACTATTATTACAGCATTTCCTTTCCCAAATTTTACAACAGCTATTTTATCATATCCAAAGTGTGAGCCAAAGAAAAGTATTTCTCCAGAAATTCTAACAGGAACCCCAGCTTGAATTCCAGTGTAACCACCAACTTTATAGTTAAATTTATCGCCCTTTTTGGCTCCCTTTTCGGACAAATCATTTAATACGTTTTCATCTCTCAAAGTTGCAATTAAAAAATTATCTACCTTTTGTTCAATAAGCTCTTTAGTTATCCATGTAGCATCTCCTTGGCGATCAGAATAATCTCCTAAGGCAACGGGACCTCTACCGTTTTGTAATGCTTCTTTAGTTTTTTTAACGGCTTGTTTTGGTACCAAAAAAGAACCACCGGCAAATTCTTTTTTTACCCTTAGAAAATATTCATTCATGTCATCTGCAATGGAATCGGCAAGGCGTTGATTATTATTAGTTACTACATGAACAGTAGCTCCTATATCTGGAACATCAGACCATGGAAAACCAAAAAAAACACTAACAAAAACATCCTCATTTCTATTTTCCCATCTCCTTGCTCTTTCCATAATCGTAGAGGCAGGACGGGCACCAGTCCATTGGAGAACAGTTGCTGTTAATATACCAGGCTTTCTAGTTGCAGTAGTTGATTTAAATTTATTTTTAATAGATCTATATAAAAAATTCGCCGATCTTTCTCCTTGCAGGGGTGAATCGTAGTGTGGAAATCTTTTTGTAACAAAAGCAGCGTTGGCCCATTTCAAAAATTCAGCATCTTCGTTACCATGTAAATCGAAAGTACCTGAAATTGGGACATCAGGACCAACTAATTTCCTTACTCTTTTCGCAATTTCAGCCTCTGGCCTTGGAACTTCCCTAGTTGCCATCGCACCATGCAGTGAAAGTTGAACAGCATCAACAGGTAATTTTGATTTTAGGTCATCAAGAATTATTTTCATAAAATGCTCAAAGCTTTTTTTTGTATTCCAACTTCTGGAAGAGCCGCCAAAAACGCGGTCGGGGGAGTTAATTCCAATTAATTCAACATCTTTAAATAGACTTGCTTGATGAACAAATCCTCCAGTATACCCACCAGATTTTAGTAGTTGTTCACCTGTCACGAAAGGTACTCTTTTAGTCCAATCTTCTATGGTTGTGTCGCCACCAGGGCAAAAGGTACATGTTTCATGCGAAAATTGAATAACAGCAACCTTAAACTTTCTATTGTTATTGCAAGAAAAAAGTATTAATGTGATTAATAGAGGAACAAAAAAAAATATTTTGAATAAATGGTTAGTCATATTTTTCATATACGTATTTTTTATTAAGAGCATATTTAGCAAACCACTCCAACTCTGAATTTATTTTGGTTAGTCTATGGCTTAGTTTTCTCCATCCATGTGGTTCTCCAGGAGCAATTAACAGTTTGGTTTCGACACCTAAACTTCTTAAAGCCCTAAAAAGTTCTACTGATTGAGGTGGAGGTACTCTTTTGTCGTTTCCGCCAACGAGAACCAAAGTTGGAGTTTTTACTTTGTGGATATCTTTGAGGGGAGAATTATCCCAGAAAACGTCTATTGGAGCATCTTTTTGCCAAGGATTTCCACCAAACCATGCGCTTCGGTTTAGTCTTACATCACTTTGAGCATACATTCCTATCCAATTTACAGCTCCAGCTCCTGAAGAGGCAGCTTTGAATCTGTCTGTATGAGTAATAATTTTATTTGTCATATGACCTCCAGCACTCCAACCCATTTTAATAAGTTTATCTGGATCTGCAATACCTTTATCAATCAAATAATCCACACCAGTCATTACATCTAGGTGTGATTGATTGAAATAACTGCCAACCATGTCTCTAAGAAAAGCGTCTCCGTAACCAGTGCTGCCTCGATAATTTGGTTGTAAGACGACATAATCTTTACCTGTTAGAACGGCGTTGTACCTAGTTGATCCTCTAGAAAAACCATATTTATCCGATGATCTTGGGCCACCATGTGTTTGAACCACTAAGGGATATCTTTTTGATTCTACATAATCATGGGGCAAATATAAAATCCCTTCAACTTGAACACCATCTTTTCCAGTCCAAGTAATAGCCTGTTGAGTTGGTAAATTGAATTCTTTTTTTAAGTAATCGTAGTGAGATGTTATTTTTTTTTGTGTTTTACCATATAAATATATATCCCC
The DNA here is from genome assembly GCA_045561795.1 of Flavobacteriaceae bacterium. Classification (GTDB taxonomy): domain Bacteria; phylum Bacteroidota; class Bacteroidia; order Flavobacteriales; family Flavobacteriaceae; genus TMED96. The sequence continues at coordinate 20,112 of JBJKWZ010000017.1, read as the reverse complement.
AGGGTTTTCAATTGTATTAATCCCAAATACATGTAAATTCGATTTTAAGTTGTAATCCCAATTAGTAAGGCTATGCTTTCCTTTTGTTATTTGTGAAAAAATTCTTTTCGAAATATCCATTTTCCATAGCTGAGTGCTAGCACCCATGTTTACTAAAATAAAAAACTCTCCCTTTTTTCTAGAAAATTCAAAGGAATAAATTTCGTGCTCAAAATCGTTTGAAATTATTTTAGGTTGATTTATTCCATCCGTTGAAACTTCAAAAAGGTTTCTATTGTAATACTCTTCTAAATTCCCGTTAGTTGCTGAAATAAAATATACTTTGTCTCCATTGGGAGAAATTTTTGCTGATGATTCACTAATTGAATTATTTGTTAGTTGAATTTCTTTTGATAAATCCAAATCCATAATCCATAACTCACTTAGAGATCTAAATTCAAGAAATGGATTAGGTCCTTTTTGAAGAAGAATTTTTTTATTATCATCAGACAAATCATAGTTTAAAATTGAAAAGTCCCCATTAGTAATTTTTTCTTCATTTCCTTTTAAATCCAACCTCCATAGATGTTTTTGTTCACGGTTGTTATCAAAACTGTAAACATCATAGCCGTCTCTTTCAGCTAAAATTTGTTTTTTAGTTTTTGGGTCACTTGCAATGAAATAAAGATACTTTGAATCATTTGACCACTTAATATTACTAACTCCAGTCCTATGATTTGAAAGTTTTTTTGGTGAACCCATTTTGGTTGGTAGTAAATAAATTTGACTATTTCCTGAATCAAATTCATCATCTTCATTATCAATGAAACCCTCTTTTGAAGAGGTAAAGCTTATCCAATTTGAATCAGGTGACCATTTGGGATTGCTAAGCCCTTTTTTCTCAAATGTAATTTTTTGTGATATTCCACTATTTAAGTCAACCAACCATAAATTTGGAATTTGTTTATTTTCCTTCCAATCGCTTTCCGATAAAATATAAACAATTTTGTTGCCATTAGGAGATAAAGAAACACTAGATATACCTGGAATATTTAAAAAGTCTACTATAGACATATCTTTCTTTTGAGAGAAAACAATTTGGTTAAATATAAATATTAATAAAATTGTTTTTAAAATGTGAATTTTTTTCATGAAGTTTAATTTTTAAAAATTTTAAATAATTCGTAGGGCAGAGTTCCAAAAGAAGCATCCGAAATATTAGCCATTATTGATATTACTGATTTATCTTCAGTAGAAAAAACAAAAGTTGTTCCCCCTACTGACCCACCTGTATGACCTAGGTAGGTGTTATTTTCATTATCGTACCTAATTCTCCAGCCAACTCCATAGTTTGTTTTTTTATCATTTGGAATTTCTTGAGATTCTGTCATTTCCTTAACAGTTTCAGGTAAAAGAAAATTTGTATTAAGAATTTTCCATGTAAAATCCGCCATATCCTGAGTAGTCGAGACATAACCACCTCCTGCCCACTTCCAGCTATTATTGACATTAGAGCAGAGTCTAGTATCTCCAGATTCATTTTTTTCATAAAATGACACTTTGTCTTCTAATTTGAGGTCAATTTCTTCAGCAAAAGTTTTATTTAGTTCGAGAGGAATTAGTATTTCTTTTTTTATTAGGTCAATAAAATTTTCCCCATATGCATTTTCCATTGCTAGACTCAGAAGAGTCCAAGCATGAGTGGAATAACTATATTTTGTTCCTGGTTCAAATAGCAATGTATCTTTAATAAATATTTTTAATGCATCCGAGGTGTTCACATAATTTAAATTCAGTTTCATATCGTCACCATCTCCATAATGTCGAATACCTGATAAATGTCCAGCTATTTGTCTCAGAGTAATGTTTTTTTTGTCATCTGGTAATTCTTTGATGTAAAATCCAACTGAACTATCAATCTCAATTTTATTTTCTTGATACATTTTCATCAATGCCGTTCCAGCTAAAGTTTTGGAAAAACTTCCTATTCTAAATATAGAAACTTTTGGATTTACACTAATTCTCTTCCTTAAATCCGCATACCCGAAACCTTTTGAGTATTCTAAAGAACCATCTTCGTTTAATATTGTTACTGATAAACCTGGTATTTCGTTTTTTTGAATGAAATTGTTAATTAAATAATCCGCTTCCTTTTCCCTTTCATTTAAATCTACATCAGAACAAGAAATTATTACAAAGAATGAACTATAAATTAAATTAAAAAGATTTATTTTCATATTATGAATCATTAATACTAAAATTAGTAATATGATTTTTATAAAACAATAATTTACTTGTAAACAGATAAATAACTAGTATGAAACTTTCAATGTATACTGTTTCTTTGAAAAAAAAATATCCATTACAAATAAGTAGGGGAATAAAGGATCAATCTGTTAATGTTTTTCTAAAAATTAAAGAAGGAAATTTCACTGCCTGGGGTGAATCAGCACCAGGTGAAAGTGAAAATGCTGGGTCTGCAGAAATTGTTAAAGAGCATCTACAAAATTTTATTTCAACTGATATCAAAAGCAAATCTATTTATGAACTATATAACCGTTCATTAGAAATGAATATTCCACCCTGCGCATACGCATCATTGGATATGGCTTTGTGGGACTTAATGGCTAAAAAAGCAAATAAACCTTTATACAAATATTTAGGTTTGCCCAAACCTAGTCAACCAACTTCCGTTACTATTGGTATTAATCCAGTAGATATAATAAGGGAGAGGATCCCATTAATTTTAAAGGACAATAAATTTAAATCGTTAAAAGTCAAATTAGGAAATCCCCTAGGGATTGATGCTGACAAGGAAATGTTTAATGAAGTGTATGAAATATCAAAAAATTATGATGTAAAACTTCGCGTAGACGCAAATGGGGGTTGGGACGTAAACCAAACAATTGATATGATGGATTGGTTAAATGAACGAGAGGTTGATTACATAGAACAACCAATTAAAGAAGGGGACGAATCTGATTTAAAATATATATTTAAAAGAAGAAAAATGCCCATTTATCTTGATGAATCTTGTAGATATGCAAAGCAAATACCATTATGGGCTAAATACGTAGATGGAATTAATCTAAAATTAATGAAATGCGGTGGAATAACAGAAGGATTAAAAATCATCAATACAGCAAGAGCTCATGGACTAAAAACTATGATAGGATGTATGTCCGAATCATCGGTTTCTATTGCAGCGTCTGCTTCTATAAGCGGCATTATCGATCACATTGACTTAGATTCTCATTATAATCTAAACCCTGATCCTTCAACGGGTACTAATTTGATTGACGGAATAACTTCTCTGTCAGACAATCCTGGTCATGGTGGAGAATTAAAAAAAATATACTATGCTTAAAAAAAGTCAAAAGGTTGCTATTTATATGGAAGGTCATATTTACAGTGAATATGGGAAGATGGGTATGGGAGTTTTGAGGTATTTAGAAAATGAAATTGTATGTGTCATTGATAAAAAGTACTCTAATTCAAATATAAGTGATCATTACTCTAATTTAAAGTCTGTTCCTGTAGTTAATGACTTAGAATCGGCCATTAAGTTAAGAGCTGAGGTTTTAATTCTTGGTATAGCTCCAAGTGGAGGTAAAGTACCTTCCGATTGGTATCCGATTATAAAAATGGCATTATCAAAGGGATTATCAATAATTAATGGCTTGCATGATCTATTACAAAATCGTTTTAGTAATCTAATTTCTAAAAAAAATCAATGGATATGGGATGTTAGGGTCCCAAATTTTGTCCCTGAAATTGCTACTGGTAAAGCAGCGAAATTAAATAATAAAAGGCTTTTAATGGTTGGAACTGATATGGCATGTGGTAAAATGACTACTGCATTAGAAGTTTTAACATGGTCAAAAAAAAATAAATTAAAAAGTGGATTTATTGCTACCGGCCAAATCGGGATTACAATTACTGGTGATGGAATACCACTTGATGCATTTAAAGTTGACCACGCTTGTGGGGCAGTAGAAAGGAAAGTAATAGAATATGATAAAAATGATTTAATAATCATAGAGGGCCAAGGGTCACTTCTTCACCCTGGAAGTACCGCGACATTACCATTAATTAGAGGGTCTTGTCCAACTCATTTAATTTTATGTCACAGAGCCGAAAAACAAAATTTAAGATATCCGGAAAATATTCAAATCCCGAATCTTAAAAAATTTATTCAATTAAATGAAAACCTCTCACATGTCTTTGGTTCATTTCCAATGGCAAAATGTATAGGCGTTTCTTTAAATACATCAAAACTAAATGAAAATGATGCCCAAAAGATAATTAAAGAAATAACAAAAATTACCGGGCTACCAGTTACAGATCCAGTTCGTTTTGGAGTAGATAAAATTTGTAAAGACCTATTAGTTAATTGACACTAATCACCTTCAATTTAGCTATTTTTGAAACCAATGCTTTTATATCAGGCAAGTCTGAAATAACTAATAAATTTCAACTTTTTTTTCGTTTAAACCTCTTTTGAAAGTTAAACTTTTTACTGGAGCGCTTTTTGGTTTCTAATTTTAAATTATCTCCTTGCTTTTTTGCGCTTCTAATTTTAGATGCTGAGAATCTTGATTTTTTTCTATTTTTTTTATCCTTTCTTATCTCAACTCTGTCAATATTTTTTTGATTGCAAAAAGGATGATCTGATATTATTTGAATTTGTTGATTAATCAGCTTTTGAATATTTTTTAAAAAATTTGTCTCTGAGCTTGAGCAAAAAGTAATAGCTTCTCCGAGTTCTTGCGCTCTACCTGTACGTCCGATTCTATGAATGTATGTTTCCGGGACGTTTGGTATATCGTAATTTATAACCAATGACAATTTACTCACATCAATTCCACGGGCTGCAATATCAGTCGCAACTAGTACGGGGAACTTGTTTTTCTTAAAACGCTGTAATGTTTTTTGTCTTGAGTTTTGAGATTTATTTCCATGAATTGCTTCAGACTTAATATTAGATTTTTTCAAAAATTTTACAATTTTATCTGCGCCATGCTTAGTACGAGAGAATACTAAAGTTGAAATATTTCTTTTTTTATTAATCAAATATTTGAGTAAATCAACTTTATCGGATTTACTGACATAATATAAATACTGAGAGACTTTCTCAGCAGTAGTCTTTTCAGGTTCTATAGTCACACGTTTAGGACTACCTAATATTTGCTTTGACAATTCTATTATTGCTTCTGGCATTGTTGCTGAAAAAAATAAAGACTGTCTTTTTGTAGGAAGTTTTGTGATTATCTTTTTGATGTCATGGATAAAACCCATGTCAAGCATTTGATCAGCTTCATCTAACACAAAATATTCTATTTTGTTAAGACGAACATAACCTTGTTTAATTAAATCAAGAAGACGTCCAGGGGTAGCTACTAAAATATCTGCCCCAGTTCGTAGAGAGCTTGTTTGTTTGTGTTGACGAATACCACCATAAATAACAATACTTTTATTGCCTGTATATTTTGAGTAATTGGTAATATCATCGTTAATCTGAATTGCGAGTTCTCTTGTAGGAGAAATAATAAGGGCTTTGAGTATGCGCTTCCCCTTTTTCTTTGGCTTTTTCAAATAAAGTTGTTGCAAGAGAGGTATTACAAATGCTGCCGTTTTACCTGTCCCTGTTTGTGCACAACCAAGTAAATCTTCGCCCTTAAGAAGTGTAGGAATCGCTTCCGCTTGAATTCGTGTTGGATTTTTGTATCCTTGATCCGCGATTGCTTTTAGTATCGGAGTGATAATCTTCAAGTTAGAAAATGTCATAATTGCGAAGGTAACTCTAACGTTTTAATAATAACTCTAAAGACATTATTTATTATTTTAAAATAAAATCAAAAAAAATATTAAAGATATATTCCTTTTAGTGACTTACATTTTTACTTGAAAACTAAAATTAAAGACCCGCTAATATGGGGTTCAGGGTTCTATTTTGTACTCGGAGCGGGACTTGAACCCGCACGGCCACAATGGCCATTGGATTTTAAGTCCAACGTGTCTACCAATTCCACCATCCGAGCTGGACTAAGAGCGAAAGACGGGATTTGAACCCGCGACCCTCACCTTGGCAAGGTGACGCTCTACCACTGAGCTACTTTCGCAAAAGCAAGCAAAGTTAAAATTAATTTTTAATTATAAGACAATATGTTTTTATCCATTATTTAATTTTTTTTTCAATTTATTTAAAATTATTAGAGCCTCCAATGGTTTTAAATTGTCAATATCTGTTTTAAGAATTTCTTGTTTTAATTCCTCAACTATAGGGTCATCAAGTGAAATAAAGCTTAGCTGTATTTCCTTGTTTTTATTTGACAAAGATTTTTTTCTATCTGAAATGTTACGACTTTTTTCTAAAAACTTTAATTTTTGATTTGCTATATCAATCACTTGCTTTGGAAGTCCAGCCATTTTAGCTACATGGATTCCAAAACTATGTTCACTTCCCTCAGGTTCAAGTTTTCTTAAAAAAAGAATATTATTGTCACCTTCCATTACAGAAACATTAAAATTTTTAATTCGTTCAAACTTATCCTTCATTACATTTAATTCATGATAGTGGGTGGCAAATAATGTTTTTGGTTTAAATGCATGTTCGTGAAGATATTCTGTGATAGCCCATGCTATTGATATACCATCATAGGTACTTGTACCCCTTCCAATTTCGTCTAATAAAATTAAACTTTTAGAAGTTAAATTATTCAGTATTGCAGCAGCTTCATTCATCTCAACCATAAAAGTAGACTCCCCCTGAGAGATATTATCGCTGGCGCCTACACGAGTAAAAATTTTATCAGTAATTCCAATGTTTACTTCTTTTGCAGGCACATAGCTGCCAATTTGAGCCATAATAATTATTAGAGCAGTTTGTCTTAAAATTGCAGACTTACCAGACATATTAGGGCCACTTATCATCATTATCTGTTGGTTTTCTTGGTCAAGTTCGATGTCATTAGGAATAAATATTTCACCATCTTCAAGATTTTGTTCTATAACAGGGTGCCTTCCTTGAATTATTTGAATATTATTTGACTCATTAAAAGCTGGTTTACAGAAATTAAATTTTGAAGCAGCGGTGGCAAAGCTCAAAAAACAATCAATTTCCCCAATTAAAATTGAATTTGCCATAATACCATCAAGATTTTCTTGGAGAGAATTTAATAATTGGGAGTAATAACTCAGTTCCAATTCTTGTATTTTTTCTTCAGCACCTAATATTTTCGTTTCGTAATTTTTTAAATCCTCATTTATGTATCTTTCTGCATTTACAAGTGTTTGCTTTCTAATCCATTCATTTGGAACTTTTTCTTTGTGAGTATTTCTCACTTCAAAATAATATCCAAATATGTTGTTGAAACCAATTTTTAGTGACGGGATATCATTTTTGAGTAGCTCCTTTTTAAGGATTTTATCAAGCATTGATTTCCCGTGTTTTAAGAGTCCTCTTAATTCGTCAAGTTCTTTAGAAAATCCTTCCGTAATAAAATTTCCTTTTGAAATTGAAACAGGAACATCTTCTTTAATTGTTTTCTCAATTTTAGAGAAAATAGTTTTACATGTAACTAATTTTTTTCCGGTTTTTATGATTAAATCATTATTATTTTTTTCAAATGTTTTTTTTATCATTTGAATTTCACCTATACTTTTTTTTAATGAAACTAGCTCTCTTGGATTGACTTTAGCTGTAGCAATCTTAGAGGCGATTCTTTCAATGTCAACAATTTCTTTTAAATGATTAATTAGATTTTCAGTTAAATATTTTTCATTTAATAAAATTTCAACAAAATCGTGTCTTAGCTTTAATTTCTGTATCGATTTTAATGGAAAGTTTAACCATTTTTTAAGTACTCTGCTTCCAATTGAAGTTGATGTGAAATCAATAACTTCAATAAGTGAAACCCCTCCATTAGCCGAATAATTTAACTCTAAATTTCTAGTTGTAAATCTATCTAAGGAAAGATAGTTTTCAGTATTAATTTTTTTCAGTGACTTGATGTGAGCCAATTTGTTGTGTTGGGTTTCTGAGAGATAATGCAAAACAACTCCGGCGGCTATGATTCCCTCTTTGTTATCAACTTCAACTCCAAAGCCCTTTAAAGACTTGGTTTCAAAAAGTTCTATTAATGATTCATAACTATTTTCATAATCAAACACCCAATCTTCTTGAAAAAATGTAGTAAAATCTGCCCCAAAATTTGAAAGGAATTCTGTTTTGGAAAGTTTTGAAATAATAATTTCCGCAGGTTCATATTTTTCAATAATTAATTTAATTTGATCAATTGATCCAGAAAAAAAAGAGAAATCTCCGGTTGAAATATCCATAAATGAAATCCCAGATTTATTTTTACCAAAAGTTATTGCTGATAAGTAATTATTTTTATTATGCTCTAATACATCGTCATTTATCGCTACTCCTGGTGTTACTAATTCCGTAACACCTCTTTTGACAAGTTTCTTTGTGAGTTTTGGATTTTCCAATTGGTCACAAATGGCTACTCTGCATCCAGCTTTGACGAGTTTTGGTAAGTAATTATTAATAGAATGATATGGGAATCCGGCAAGTTCAATTTCACTCATGCTTCCCGCACCTTTTTTAGTTAAAATGATACCAAGAATTTTTGATGCCTTTATTGCATCTTTTCCAAAAGTCTCGTAAAAATCCCCAACTCTAAATAAAAGCAATGCATCAGGGTATTTAACCTTGATTTGGTTGTATTGTTTCATCAGTGGTGTTAATTTTACTTTTTTATCCAAACTCATTAAAAAATCAAATAGACACTAATATAATTCATATTTAAGTTTAAAAAACTTATTCTTATTTAAAATGAAAAACAGGAAATTAAAAAATCGGGAATTAAACAGAAAATCTAAAAAAGAATATTTAAAATCAAAGAAAACACCATTAATTTTAATACTCGATGATATTAGAAGTGGCCACAATGTAGGTTCCATTTTAAGGACAGCAGATGCATTTTTGTTATCCAAAGTTTATATATGTGGTATATCTCCTGTTCCCCCTCATAAAGAGGTAATGAAAACTGCTTTAGGATCTAATGAGTCTGTAGATTGGGAATATAAGGAGGATATTTTCGATTTAATCACCAAACTTAAAAACAATGATTGTGATATTTGGTCAATTGAGCAAACCGAAAAATCAATAGATTTAAAAAATTATAGCCCGGATAAAAATAAATTTACTGCATTTGTTCTTGGCAACGAGATTTTTGGAGTTAAACAAAAAATTATAGATATAACAGGCCAAGTTATTGAAATACCACAGCAGGGTACTAAGCATTCAATAAATGTTTCTGTAGTTTCAGGAATTTTGTGTTGGGATTTTTATTTAAAAATTAATGCCTAAAAAATAAATTTAAAATATTTAAAAATACAGAATGATTATTTTTAAAATCTGAATCATCCAAGTCTAAATTATATATCATAAGTTTAGTTTTGGTTTTCCAACTATTGTATTCTGATTGAATTAAATCTAAATATTTCCTGTCAATTTTTTTTTCAAACTTTCTTCCTCTTCTCTTAATCTTATCTAAAATATAAGTTATTTCCTGATCTAAAAGGATTACAACTTCAGGCTTGATAAAGAAACTTGAACAATGATTAAATTCCCTTTGAAATTTGTTAAACTCTGATTTTGTCATAGTTTTCCTAGCAAAAATTATTGACTTATGGGCCAAATAATCAAAAATTTGTGGATATTTTTTTCTGGTTTTATATTCTTTATGCTGCTCCAATCTGAATTCTAAAAAAGAATTTTCTGTTTCAAATGCTCTTTTAGTGGGGTTCGTATAAAACTTTTCTAGAAGTACTTCATCAAATTCTTCTAACACTAACTCTCCAAATAATGCATCCGATAATTTTCTTGAAAACTCTGTTTTTCCTATGCCTATTAATCCCTCTACTGCAATTACTTTTTTGATTTCTGGGATATATACTTTTTCTTCTACTTTTTTTGGAATGAAATAATCTTTAGAATTATCTAACAATGTCTGGATGGACTTTCCATTTCTGGGATCTTTAAAGTCGGAACAGATATCAAGCAAAGGATAAAGAACAAAGTTTCTCTCGTGCATATTTTTATGAGGGACAAACAGTTCTTTATCCTTTATTATCAATTTTTTAAAATAAACTATATCAATATCTACTTTTCTTGATTTTGGTTTACTGTCAGATGATCTGACTCTACCAAGATATTTTTCAATATCTAAAAGTTTTTCAAGTAGAGATTTTGGCTGTAAATCAGTATTAATTTCAACACATATATTGTAAAACGAATTTCCTTTGAAACCCATTGCGGGTGTCTCATAAATTCTTGAAACATTTTTAACTTTCGATATTCTGTAAGATATCAACCCTACAGCTAGTTGTAAGAATTTCAATCTATTTCCAAGATTACTTCCTATAGATAAATAAATCATTTATTGAAATTAGTTTTAAAAAATAAATATTTTAAACTGAGTTTTATTTGATATTAAATAAAAAACTTAATCTTTGCATAAATTTATTACCAAAAGCAATATAAATTTCAGTTGTTTAATGAATTTTTTTAGAAATTTTTTAGCTTCCTTTCTTGGATCAATAACCGCTTTAATTCTGATAATATCTTTGGGATTTTTTTTACTGGCTGGTATTGCATCAGTTGCCACCTTTGACAAAAACATACTTAAAAATGGAATTTCTTCAAACAGTATTTTAAATCTAGATTTAGATAAGAATGTATATGACAATATACCTATAACTCAAGAATTTGAGGAAATTTTAGGAGTTTCTCCAGAGATTATAAAGTTCCTAGATTTAATTAATGCGATAGAATCAGCCGGTAATAATAAAGATATTAACGGAATTAATTTAAAAAGCCAATCTCCAAAAATGGGGTGGTCCCAAGCTTTAACAGTAAGGAAATCACTTCAAAAGTTCAAGGATAAAGGAAAATTTATTTATAGCTACGGTGATTTTTTTTCTCAAAAAGGATACTTCCTAGCATCTGTTTCAGATTCAATTTTTTTAAATCCCATGGGGAATATTGAATTAAGGGGTCTTGGGGCAGAGGTCCTTTACTACAAACAACTACAAGAAAAATATGGATTTAAAATGGAAGTTGTCAGACACGGCAAATATAAAAGTGCGGTAGAACCATATCTTGATGATAAAATGAGTGATGCAAACAGAAATCAAATAAAGTCTCTTTTGAATTCTATGTGGGACGGTATAGGTAATCAAATTAAATTATCAAGAAAAATCTCTTCAGAAAATTTCAATAAACTCGTAGATAATTTAGATGCTACCTTTCCAGAAAACGCGTATAGAAATAATATAGTAGACGGTATTGTTTCAAAAACTCAATATAAACATAAGTTAAAAAGTGTATTAGGAATCAAGTCAGACGAAAAATTAAATAATGTTTCATATCTGCAAATAAAAAATAACTCCAATTTTAAAAAAGGAACACGAAATCAAATTGCAATTATTTATGCCCAGGGTCCAATTATATATGGAGAAGGGAATGAGAGTAACATAGGGCAAGAACTATTTTCAAAAACAATAAGGAAAATAAAAAACAGTAAAAGAATTAAAGCCGTAGTCCTCAGAATCGATTCTCCTGGTGGCGTGGCTCTTACATCTGAAATAATTTGGGATGAATTAATTGAATTAAAAAAGGAAAAACCCATTGTAGTCTCTATGGGAAATGTAGCTGCTTCTGGAGGTTATTATTTATCTACTGTCGCTGACAAAGTTTTTGCTAATGATTTTACAATTACAGGTTCAATCGGAGTATTTGCTATGGTTCCAAATATTACTGAATTATCAAAAAGAATTGGTATTAATTCAGAGCAGGTGGAGACTAATAAGAATTCCATTTTTTATACACCATTTGAGAAGCCTTCACAAAAATTTAGATTAGAAGTAAAAAAAAATATAGAAAATATTTACGAAATGTTTAAAAAACGTGTTTCTGATGGAAGAAATATTTCTATGGATGAAGTTGAAGCTCTAGCCCAAGGCAGAGTTTGGTCAGGAGGGCAAGCTTTGAAAAATGGTCTTGCAAATGAAGAAGGAGACATAAAAGATGCTATCAATGCCGCAGCAGAATTAGCAGATTTGGGGAATGACTTTAATGTTACTTCTTATCCAAAAATTGAACCCGAAATCAATGATATCTTATCAGTAATGATTCCTTTTAATTCATCAGTTTCAGAATTTTTAAAATTATCAGATTTAGATCCTCTTATAAAATCAATAACAAATAAAGAAAAAAAACCAATAATTTTTATAAGTCAACCTTTTAACTTAGATATAAGATAGTTTTGAATTCTAAAAACAAATTACTAGCTCAGAAATTATATTTTTTTCTAAGTTCAATCTTCATCACTGCCTTAGTAGTATCAAATCTTATTTTTCAAAAATTTTTTTCTTGGTATCCGTTTAATTTTCAAGTATTTGGAATAAAACTTTTTGAGTTATCCGTGGGAGTTCTTCCTTATCCCATAACCTTTCTAATTACTGATATTATTTCTGAAATATTTGGAAAAAGAAAAGCCAACCAAGTAGTTGTTATGGGTATTTTGGCATCAATTTTTTCAATAGGTCTTCTCCTTTTAGGAGATGTGTTGCCAGCAAGTAGTTCATCACCTATTGATAATAAAACTTTTAATTTGGTTTTTTCTGCTTCGCCTTTAGCTGTTTTAGCTTCTATGTCTGCGTATTTGATAGCTCAGTTTTTGGACATAAGGATTTATCATTTTTGGAAACAATTAACCCAAGGGAAATACCTATGGCTTAGAAATAATTTCTCTACTTTTTCCTCACAAATAATTGATTCAACTACAGTGATAGCCCTTCTATGTATATTTGATATTTTAGCTTGGGATTTATTTTTGGGTTTAGTTCTTTCTAGCATAACTTTTAAAATTGTGGTAGCAGTAATTGATACACCCCTATTATATTTATTAGTTGGATTAATTCGAAAAAAATTTAACCTAGGGATAAATGATGAAATAGATATAGATTAAAAAAGTATATATTTTATGAGAATTAATAAATATTTAAGTCAAATCGGAATTTGTTCTAGAAGAGAAGCTGATAAACTTGTTGATTCCAGGAGAGTAAAAGTCAACGATGAAATAGCTATTTTAGGAACTAAAATTAAAGAAGGAGACAAAATAACTATTGATAATAAATTAATTAAACCTAAAAAAAAAAAGACAATTCTAATTGCATTTTATAAGCCGAGAGGTATAGTGTGTACTACAAACAGCTTGATAGAAAAAAATAATATTATAGATTATATTAATTTCCCAGAAAGGATTTTTCCAGTTGGTAGACTTGATAAACTTTCTGAAGGGTTAATTCTATTGACAAATGAAGGTTCACTAGTTAATAAAATTTTGCGCTCTAGAAATAATAAAGAAAAAGAATATTTAGTCGAGGTCAATAAAAATATCACCCTAGATTTTATTAGACAGATGAGCAATGGAATTCCAGTCTTGAACACCATAACTAAGAATTGTAAGTTAGTTAAAGTTTCTTCTAACACTTTTAAGATAATTTTAACTCAGGGCCTCAACAGGCAGATTAGGAGAATGTGTGAATTTTTAGGATATAAAGTAATTAGTCTTAAAAGAATTAGAATTATGCACATTAAACTAGATGTTGAAATTGGGGAATGGAGACATTTATCAAGTCATGAATTAAATTTAATAAATAATTAAATTATTCTATATTAATTTCAACTCTCAAACCCTCATTACTTCTTATATTAAATACTGTTGAATCTTCAAAAATTAAATACTGACCTTTTATACCTTTTAATTTTCCCGAATAAAGCTTGTCTTTTTTCAGATTCAAGCTGTTAACTTTGTCTGGATATTTGATAACGGGAAAATTAATTTCTTTATAAACCTTTGGTTGAAGTTGATAAACTTTAAGATTGTCTTCAATATTGTTATCGACAAATTTTTCAGCTTCTTTAAAATTCAGACTTTGGTCAGATACAGATAAAAGCATTTTTCTCCAATTGGTTTTATCCGAAAAATTCTTTTTAAGTATGACCTCACAAGTACCTGCAAGATATCTGTTTGGAAATTCAAATAAAGCTAAACCTCTATCGGCTCCCTGATCGATCCACCTAGTAATTAACTGAGTCTTTCTTGTAACACCTACTTTTATATGACTAGATATTGCAAAATAAACAATGTGGGGTTGTAGTTGAATTTTTCTCTCAAAATCCAAATCTCTATCCTCAATGTCCAAGTGCGCTTTGCTCAATTCGGGTCTCATTATCCATTCGCCTGCAAGGGGTGACTTAAAAAAACAGTTTTTACAAAAACCTTGTCTAAAAATTTCAATTTCTTTGTAACATAAAAGACATTCATATCCATCAAATTTTAAACTTATTTTTTTATCAAGGCATTGATTGAAGTTGATTATATGATCTTCAAAGTCCAAATAATATTTTACCTCCTCGTCAATTTCAGTATACATTTTCTTTAAAACTCCGGAAAACATAAATAACTTATTTTATTTTTGCTTAAATATATAATAAATATGCCTTTTCCTTTATTTAATTCAATTGCTAGTTGGTTCCTAAAAAAAAGAATCCATCAAATTGAATTATTTTTAAAATATCCTGTTGAAGTTCAACAAGAAGTTTTAATGGATTTGATAACTTTTGCAAAAAATACTAAAATTGGGTATCAATATGATTTTAACTCAATTAAAAGCTATAATGAGTTTAAAGAAAGAGTTCCAATTAAGTCTTACGAAGAAATAGCAGAGGATATTAATAAAAGCAGAGAAGGTGAAGATAATATATTTTGGCCAACCAAGATTAAATGGTATGCAAAGTCAAGTGGGACAACAGATTCTAGAAGTAAATTTATTCCTGTCAGTACTGAGGCTCTTGAAAATTGTCATTATAAGGCAGGGAAAGACATGCTTTCTCTTTATATTAACAATAATTCAAATACCCAACTCTTTACAGGAAAAAGTCTTAGACTTGGAGGAAGCCAAGAGTTGCACCAAAACCAACAAAATTATTTTGGCGATTTATCTTCTATAATAATTGATAACATGCCATTATGGGCTGAAATTAACAGCACGCCAAGTATGAAGGTGTCTTTAATGCCAGATTGGGATAGTAAAATAAAAGCAATTCTTAGTGAATGTCTTTCGGAAAATGTTACAAGTTTGGTAGGTGTCCCTTCCTGGATGCTAGTCCTTCTTAATCAAGGATTAGCAAAGATGAACAAAACAGATGTATTCGAAATATGGCCCAATGTAGAAGTATATTTTCACGGAGGAGTGAGTTTTAGGCCATATAAAAATCAATACGATCAGATATTTTCTTTTAATCCAATCCATTATTACGAGATATACAATGCATCAGAGGGATTTTTTGCAATTCAGGACCAGAATGATTCGGATGATCTTTTGCTCATGTTAGACTACGGCATTTTTTATGAGTTTATACCTGTTGGTAAAGATAAAGAGTCTATTATCGAAATTCAAAATGTTGAATTATTCGTTGAATATGAGTTGGTTATTACCACTAACGGAGGGCTGTGGAGGTATAGGATTGGTGATGTTGTCAGGTTTACTTCTCTTTATCCTTTTAGAATCCAGATTACTGGTAGAACCAAACATTTTATCAATGCGTTTGGAGAAGAGGTAGTAATTGAAAACACAGATAGAGCAATTGAAGAAGCTTCTGTACATACTGGAGTAAAGATTGTTGATTATACTGTAGCTCCTATATATATCAGCAATAACAATTCAAGAGGTTCACATCAGTGGTTAATTGAATTTAAAGATACACCAGATAATTTAGACACATTTGGTAAAATGCTTGATCAAAAATTAAGAGAGCTTAACTCAGATTACGATGCTAAAAGGTATAAAGATATAACGATGAGTAGCCCAAAAATTAGTGTAGCTCAGAAGGGTTTATTTGATAAATGGCTCAGAAATTATAATAAGATGGGAGGTCAGCACAAGATTCAAAGACTTTCAAATGATAGAAAGTTTATTGAAAACCTTTTAAGCATTTAGTTTTAAGAAACAGCTTTTAAATCTGGGAATGTTGTTTTTTTAAGTTGTGAGTAAGCGTAAGATTTTGTGACCTTTAAATATTTAGTTTCGGATCCTGGGAGTTCAAACATTGCATTGTTTAAAATTAATTCGCAAAGAGATCTCAACCCCCTAGCTCCCAAGTTAAAGGAAAGTGCATTTTCAACTATATAATCTAATGCTCCTGGAGTAAATTCTAATTTTATACCATCAATTTCAAATAATTTTGTGTATTGTTTTGTTATTGCATTTTTAGGTTCAGTTAATATAGATCTGAGTGTCTTTTTATCTAAAGGATTCATATGAGTAATTACTGGAAGACGACCTATAATTTCAGGAATTAAACCGAATGAACGAACATCTTTTGGGTTAATTTGCTCAAGCAAATTAGAAAAATCAATCTGATCAGTTGTCTTTTTTGATTTAAACCCAATGGATTTTAAGTTCAATCTTTTATTTATTTCTCTTTCAATCCCGTCAAATGCACCACCAGCAATAAACAATATATTTGAAGTGTCAACTTCAATGAATTTTTGGTCAGGGTGCTTTCGACCGCCCTTCGGGGGAACATTAACTAAAGTCCCTTCTAGTAATTTAAGAAGTGCTTGTTGTACTCCTTCTCCAGAAACATCTCTAGTGATAGAAGGGTTATCTCTTTTTCTTGCAATTTTATCAATTTCATCAATAAAAACAATTCCTTTTTGAGCACTTTCCACATCATAATCTGCAGCTTGTAAAAGTCTAGTTAAAATACTTTCTACGTCTTCTCCGACGTACCCAGCTTCAGTTAATATTGTTGCGTCAACTATCGCCAGAGGTAACTTCAACATTTTTGAAATTGTTTGAGCAAGAAGAGTTTTTCCCGTTCCTGTTTGCCCAACAATTAAAACGTTACTTTTCTGTATCTCAATCGAATCATCGATATCTGTATTAATAATTCTTTTGTAATGATTATAAACCGCTACTGATAATACTTTTTTTGCATAGTTTTGCCCAATTACGTATTGATCTAGATATGATTTTATTTTAATAGGAGATTCTAAATTGAATGAAGGCTTTGTGGTTTCACCATTTTTACTTTCATTAAGAATGATTCCATTCGCTTGTTCAACGCACTGATCACATATATGTGCGTCAAGTCCTGCTATCAAAACTTCTGTTTGAGTTTTTATTCTTCCACAAAAAGAGCATGAAAGTTCTTCACTCATAATATCACTTTTTTAATACTTCGTCAACCATCCCGTATGATTTCGCTTCTTGAGCTTTCATCCAGTAATCTCTATCACTATCTTTATTTACTTTTTCAATTTTTTGACCGCTGTGTTTGGCTATAATTTGATAAAGTTCATCTTTTAGTTTTAGAATTTCTCGTGCTGTTATTTCGATATCAGATGCTTGTCCTTGGGCTCCTCCGAGAGGTTGATGTATCATTACACGCGCATGAGGAAGGGCAGACCTTTTTCCAGATGCGCCTGCGCATAAAAGTACTGCTCCCATGGAAGCAGCCATTCCAGTACAAATGGTTGCCACATCAGGAGAAATATACTGAATTGTGTCATAAATGCCTAAACCTGCATAAACCCCTCCGCCTGGTGAATTGATATAAAGCTGGATATCTCTTTTCGAATCAACACTTTGTAAAAATAAAAGTTGTGCCTGAATTATATTTGCTACTTGGTCATTAATTGCGGTTCCTAGAAACATTACTCTATCCATCATTAGTCTTGAAAAAACATCCATTTGAGCAACATTGAGTTGTCTTTCTTCGATTATATATGGAGTCATACTACTAACTATTTTGTCGTAATACATAGAGTTGATACCATGCTTTTTTGTAGCAAATTTTTTAAATTCCTTTTTATAATTCATAATTTTTTATATTAACTAAAATTAAACATTTTTATTGTGTAGTTGGATAAGCGGTTTTAATAAAAGAGTCATAGCTTAATTTTTTTATTTTGAATTTTATATTTTCTTTAAAAAATAAAATTAACTTTTCTGTTTTGACCTGTTCGATAATTCTTTTTCTTTCCTCCTCATTCCTTACTATTCTGTCTACCATTTGTTCAATCTCTTGATCATTATCTTTTTTCGAAATTTGTCCAAATTGACTTAAAAAAATCTTTTTAGCAAAACTCTTAATCTCCTTTTCATCAACTTTTAAATTATTTTTATCAATAATTTCTTCTTCAATTAGTTGATATCTTAAACCCTTTTCAGATTTTTCATATTGCTCAGTTGCATTTTCAATCGAAATTTCTTTTTCGTCTCTTTTTTGAAGCCATTTTATAAGAAATTTCTTAGGAAGATTAAATTTTAATTCTTCAATTAATTTCTTCGTAACATCATTTAAAAATTTCTGATCAGATTGTTGATCATATTGAGATTCTATAGACTTTTTAATTTCTTCTTTAAATTGAATTTGAGTTTTAATTGATTTACTTGGATATATTTTTTTAAAAAAAGGGGTTTCTAGCTTAGCGTTGACTCTTTTTTGTATTGATAATAGTTTGCCATTAACATCAATTTTTGAATTTTTGATTTCTTCTATAGTTTTATTTGAAATATTCAATGATTGAGTTTCATCTTTAAAAAAATCTTTTAAATCAAAATTCAAGGATTCATTTAGATTTAATTTCTGAACCAAATCAACCATTTTTTTTGTTTTTAATTGATTAAGTTTTAAGGTTAATTTTTTATTTATGTTTTCCTCATCGGAAGTAAATTCAAATGTTAATTCAGAAATATCAGTTATTTTTTTTTCGTCTTTTAATTCACCATGTTGTTCTTGCAGATAATGGATTCTCTCTTCAATAATTTTATTTTCGGTATTAATTTTGTGATAGATTGCTGGGTTTTTGAAATTAAAACTGACTTTTACATCTGGACTTAAACCAATTTCAAATTTGAAATTAAAAACATTTGAATTCCAATCTAATTTTTCATTTAATATTGGGATTGGATTTCCCAAAATTTTCAGATTGTTATCTACTATATACTTATTAAGAGACTCACTTAAAATTTTATTAGTTTCTTCAACAATTATTGCTTTTTCATATTTTTTTCTAATGAGAGATAATGGAACATGCCCTTTCCTAAAGCCAGGAAGATTAATTTTTGTTTTATAATCTTTAATTATGTTTCCAACCTTATTTTCGTAATCTTTTTTTTCAATTGAAATAGAGATTATAGAATTTAACTTATCTATTTTTTTAAGATCGATTTTCATACTTATAAGTTAGCTCGCAAAATTAGTATTTTAAATTTTGTTTGCAAAGGTATAATCACATTCAAATAAGTTTTTAATAAAAATTAATTCAAGTAGATTTTTTCAAAATTAATACTACATTTGCACTCTGAATTAATAATCGATTGTCGAGTACAATTAAAATTAATGTGATATGGCAGTAAAAATAAGACTTCAAAGACATGGTAAAAAAGGGAAACCATTTTATTGGATTGTCGTGGCTGACTCCAGAGCTAAAAGAGATGGTAAATATTTACAAAAATTAGGGGTTTATGATCCGAATTCAAATCCTGCTAGAGTTGAAATAAATGTTGATGACGCATTGCAATGGTTACAAAACGGTGCAATTCCAACAAATACAGCTCGAACATTGCTGTCCTATAAAGGGATTATGTTGAAGCATCATCTATACAAAGGTGTTTTAAAAGGGGCAATTAATCAAGAAAAAGCTGACGAGCAATTTCAGGCATGGCTTAAAGAAAAAGAATCTAAAATTAGCGCTAAGGAAGACAAAATTTCAAAAGAAATTGACAAATCGAAAGCTGAAAAGTTAAAACTAGAAAAGGAAGCCAACGAAAAAAGAATCTTAGATAGGGAAACTGCCGCCAAGGAGGCTGTCGAAAAAGAGGTTTCAACGGAGGAAGCACCAGCTGAAGAGCCTGCTACTGAAAAAGAGGTTTCAACGGAGGAAGCACCAGCTGAAGAGCCTGCTACTGAAAAAGAGGTTTCAACGGAGGAAGCACCAGCTGAAGAGCCTGCTACTGAAAAAGAGGTTTCAACGGAGGAAG
>JBJKWZ010000016.1:0-44107 GCA_045561795.1 Flavobacteriaceae bacterium | reverse complement strand
TTCCTCCTTGGCTTTTAGTTTTTTCTGCATTTTTTAGAATAGGTCATCACTCGTTATACTTTGTGTTCTTTTACTATAATTTATAGAACGTTTTACAAAAAAGTCTCCATGCTTGGTTCCTATGATTTCATCATCGAACCATTCAGTTTGGGAAACCAGTTCTTGGTCTATTTCGAAAGCTTTTTCAATTCCAATGCTTTCTAAAGAGTTATTAAATCTATTTTTTAAAAACTCATTAACTACTGACTTAGGCAAAAAGTCAAGTTCACCATCTTCAAAAATCCAATCTACCACCTCTTTTTCTGCCTCATAAGCTTGTTTGCATAGCTCGTGTATATTTCTGTTGTAGTCTGAGGTAAACCATTCGGGATTCTCCTTTTGAAGAATTTTAATTAGATCAATTCCAAAATCGCCGTGGATTTGTTCTTCTTTGGAAGTTGCCTCTACAACATTTGAAATGCCTTTGAGCATATTTTTATGTTTGTTAAAGGCCATTATAATGAGAAACTGCGAAAACAACGAAACGTGTTCAATAAATAATGAAAATAGAAGAATCGCCTCCGCATATTCTCTATTGTCATCGCTTTTGGAATTTCTTAGAGCAGTTTCCAAATAACGGACTCTCTTCATTATTGCGGGTTTCTTCTTTAGCTCACTGAATTCTGAATTAAGACCTAAAATTTCGAGTAGATGCGAATAGGCATCCGCGTGGCGAACTTCACTTTCAGCAAAAGTTGATCCTACAGATCCAATCTCAGGCTTGGGAATCCTATGATAGATATCTCCCCAGAAAGACTTTACTGCAACCTCTATTTGAGATATTGCAAGCATTGTATTTTTAATGGCATTTTTTTCAACTGGAGATAGTCTTGATTTGAAGTCTTGAATATCACTTGTAAAATTGAACTCGGAGTGAATCCAGTAAGAATGTCTTATGGCTGGAACATATTCGTACAAATTTGGATACTCATAGGGTTTTAAATTGATTCGTTTTTCGAAGATGTCGGATTGTCTTTGTTGGCTTCTTTTATTACGATATAGGATATACGCTTTTGCTACTTCTGGAAACTGACTTTCCATTAGTTTGGTCTCAACTGTATCTTGAACTTGTTCAATCGTTGGAATATATTCAGGTTCTGTTTTTTTTCTCTCAAGTAGTTTTTGATTTACCAATGAAGCTACATCATCTGCATTCTGCCTATTACCTACTCCAACAGCGCTCATTGCTTTTTCAATAGCATCTATGATTTTATTTAAATCATAAACTGTAGTAGTAAAGTCCCTTTTGATTATATGTTCTATCTTCATATTTTTTAAAATTAGCTCCAAAAAATACCCCTTCAATTTTGATAGAATTGAAAAGCATTTTACTTAAAGAATTAATGACAATTTTTGTACTAACAAATATTTCGAAAATTTTATTAGAATTGAAAGACCAACTTTTCCACAATGATGGCTAGTTTTTAACAAAAAGTAGATTTTTTTTAAAAAACTTATTTTTGAACTTTTTTTTAATTAATTAATACACAATACTTTAGGAATTTAATCCTTTGTGAAACCCCGTTTTTGTTAGAAAAGATGGAAAACGTCAAATAGAGTTGTTTTAATTGCATCTTGAATTTAATTTTTTGAGTCTTGTAACTTTAGATATAAAAATAAAAATTATAAATGTTTAGATATGCCAAAAACTATTATTTAAAAGCACTTATAAAAGTTATTAACCTCTTAAACAAACACTCTAATACCCCTTTTGATTTTTCTGATTAATTTTTTTTCTAAAAATCTCCTCGAGTTTTTCATACCACTCAGATCCATACTTTTTGATAATGCTCTTTTTTAAAAATTGGAACACATAAACATTGTTTTTTTCTCCCGATCTACAAGCCGATTTGCATATACTCCAATCATGATAATTGATGGCCGTGAAAGAATTATATTTTTTTACTCTTAGAGGGTATAAACTGCATGAGGTTGGTTTTTCCCAATTTATTTGTTTTTCTTCAAATGATTTTTGGATTGAGCATAATGCTGTACCTTTTTCATCAAAAAAAGCATATACGCATTCTTTACCATTAATTATTGGTGTCTCTAAATCTCCGTCTGAGCCTCTAACATAAATACCCTTTTTTTCAACTTCATCAATACCTTTTTTAGTCATGTATGGTTTGATATGTTTGTAATTCTTTTTTAACTTTTTTATATCCTCTTTCTCTAGGGGTGCCCCCGCATCTCCTTTTACGCAACATTGCCCTTTACAACTATTTATATCGCAAATAAATTTTTTTTCTAATATTTCATTAGAAACAATAACATCATCAATTTTAATCATACTTAAGTAAAATTAAAATAATTAGATAAATTTGAAACATATTAAATGTAAGATGAAAAATTTGATTTGGGTATTTATTTTAATTTCAATTGGCATGCTGATCTTCAATGCCTTTTTAGTAGACTTTGATAATCCTCTTGTGAACGAAAGTTTAATTGCTGTAATTGGAGTTTTTTCTTCACTTTGCTCTTTTTTACTTCTTCTAATACTTCTCTTATCACTTAAGATAAAACGTCTTAAAAAGAAAGGGAATTAAACTTTTACTATTTCAAAATTTTTATTGCCTCAAATATATATGGGTCATTGGTATTGTTTATTTCAATCTGTGTTTTTCTGTCAAAAAGTTGAAAAACTAAAATAGATTTAATATTATTAACCATAGTTTCATAATCACTAGATTTCAAATCTATTTTGTTTTTTATAGAGAATGCATTTAAAAGTTCAATCCATTTTGATTTGTCTATAAATTCGTCTTTTAAGATGTCTTCTTTTTTTAGTTGAGAATAAAATTTTCGATTTTTATCCACCTCCTCAAAAACCATACGATTCAGCTGAATCCCAATTATTTCATAACTAATATTTCCCACTTTGGCTTCAGTATTAGGTAAAATTTTATCAGGTAAAATTCCCCCTTTAGTAAATAATTTTTTACCACTAGTGCTATAATACATTACAGTGTCAATAGCTTGATTATTTTGCTTTTTTGAATCTTTTATCAAGTAGTCGATATTGTCATTATAGGACTCAAAGGGTTTTTGAATACTTCTGCCAGAGGGTGTATAATATTTGGCTACGGTTAGGCGAATTGCGTCTTTACTTCCTAGAGGGAATTGATTTTGAACCAACCCTTTGCCAAAAGAAGTTTCTCCAATTATAAGAGCTCTATCATTGTCCTGCAGGGCGCCAGCTAAAACCTCACTTGCAGATGCAGAGTTTTTATTTATTAAAATGCAAATATTTCCCTCTTTAAATATTCCTTCCCCTGAAGCAAGTTTTTCTTTTATTTCACCTTTACTTGATTTAACAATCACAATTTTTAGATCTTTTTCCAAGAATATATCCGAAATTTTCTCAGCTGAGAACAAGTAACCACCAGGGTTATCTCTTAAATCCAAAATAAGTTTTTTAACCCCCTTTTCGTTAAAATTTTCAATGGCCAATTTAAAATCAACATGCGTATCTTTAATAAATCTGTCTATTTTAATGTATCCTATATCATCTTTTAATTCATAAAAAAAAACTGAACCGATTTCGACTTTTCCTCTCTCTATATTTACCTCAAATTTTTCAGCGGAACTAGGCCTGAAGATTTCAAGATTAATTTTTGAATCTTTTGGTCCTTTGATTTTATCTAAAATTTTTTGATTTGAGAGGTTTTTACCATAAAGGGTATCCCTATCACTCATTAAGATTCTATCCCCTGCTATTAAACCAAATTTTTCAGCTGGACTGCCTTTCAAAACCCTTATGATAGAAACCGTGTCATTTATGAAAAAAAAGTTTACTCCAATTCCCTCAAAACTCCCCCTCATACTTTCATTGACAATAGGTAAGTCATTTTTTGAAATATAAAAAGAATGAGGGTCTAATCTTTTTACAACATCTTTTATAATTTCACTAGAAAGACTATCTAAATCTATTTTGTCTACATAATAATTTTTTAAGTAGTAATAGAAGTTTTCAATTTTCTTTTCAGGGTTATTGGAAGACTGAAAAAAATTATTTCCTAAATTTTTGAAATTATACATTAAAAAAAATGCACTACCTGCAATAATTATCAGATATATATAATTTCTCATTTATTTAATTACTTTAAAACAATTTGATTTACTATAACACCGGCTTTTTTTAAAAATTCAACCCCAGATAAATCTTTGTAGGCCTCAGAATAGACCACCCTAGATATTCCTGATTGATGGATTAATTTAGAACATTCCCTACATGGTGAAAGAGTTACGTAAAGGGTTGCTCCATCACATGACTGAGTCGAACTTGCAACTTTTAAAATTGCGTTGGCCTCGGCATGCAAAACATACCATTTTGTATAGTTCTCTTCATCCTCACAAACATTTTCAAAACCCGTTGGCGTTCCATTGTAACCATCAGAAATTATCATCCTATTTTTAACTATGATGGCACCAACTTGTCTTCTTTTACAATAGGAAAGTTTCCCCCAAGTTTCTGCCATTTTTAAATAGGCAATATCATATTTTTTTGTTTTATCCAATTAGTTTAAAATAATATTAAATTCAAAATCTTGAAAAAATCATTTGTACAGATGCTAAAATAACAATTGAAATTATTACAACTCTCCACATTTGAAATAATGTTTCCTTTTTAGAAAAAATTTGATTTATTGAGATGACTATAAGAACAATCAATATTTGGGCGAACTCGATTCCTAAAGCGAAAGGTAATAAAGTTTCCGATGAATTATTAGATTGAAAAATGAATCCAAAATATTTACCAAACCCGAATCCATGGATGATACCGTAAGAAAAAGTTACTATGTTTTGGTATAAAAAATTATCATTTACTTTATTTCTCAAACTTGAAATTGCAGTTAAAAAGATTGTAATTGGAATTAAAAGTTCAATTATATAAGAGGAAGTTTCTATTTTATAATAATTCCCGAAAAAAAGTGATATTGTATGTCCGAGTGTAAAAAAAGTAACCCATACAAAAGTTTTCTTCCACATTCTAAATGTATGATTAATCACCAATACAACGATAAAAAATAAGTGATCTAAACCATCAAGGTCTAGTACGTGTTGAAACCCTAGCAATAAATTAAAATAAAAGCTATCCATTAGAAACCTCTCTCTTTTTGAATTTTTTCATATGCATCTTGTACTCTCTGAAATTTTTCTTTTGCTCCTTTTTTTAGCGCCTCATCATTTGATTGTATCTTATCTGGATGATATTTTTTAGCCATCTCTCTATATGCTTTTTTAACTTCTAAATCACTTGAATCAGGACTTACTTCAAGGATTTTATATGCGTTATCCGTTGATTTTATAAACATTGCTTTGATGCTCTCAAAATCTATATTGTTAATTCTTAATGAATCCGATATTTGAAAAATTTTGTTTACTTCGGATACGTCAATTCTTCCATCTGCATTTGCTATTCCAAATAAAAAATGAAGAATTTGAAGTCTAATTTCATAAGGGGCGACTCTGACAAAATAATTACATAGATTTACAACATCTTGGCTATCTTTATTCACTTCTTTATTAAATTTTGAAAAAATCACATCCGCATTCATTTTTCCATAACTAGATATAAAATAATTTCTTACGAAGTTCAATTCTCTATCATCAACCTTCCCGTCTGCTTTGATAACAATTGCGGCTAGAGAAAGAAGATTTAATTGTAATTTATCATCGGTAAATTTTCTTCGAAAATTTCCAGTACTATAGTACCCTCCCTTTAATTTGAGTGAGTTTTCTAAGATGCTGCCTAAAAAGTAACCAATAATCGCCCCAGCAAATCTGAAGTAGATATAACCAAATATTGCACCAATCCATTTTATCATAGACTTACAAGTATATTGCAAATATAAGTTTATATAAAAATGTTTTTTTATGCTAATTATAAATTGATAAAATATCTATATTTGAAAAAAAAATAAATGTATCCAGAAGAAATTGTTTTACCTATGCGCGAGGAACTAACTTCGGTTGGTTTTAAGCAAGTAACTACATCATCTGAAATTGAAAGCGCAATAAAAAGTTCAGGAACCACATTAGTTGTTGTTAACTCTGTTTGTGGATGTGCCGCTGCAAATGCTAGGCCGGGAGTGAGACTTTCACTAGAAAATGAGGCTTTACCTTCCAAACTAACAACGGTCTTTGCTGGAGTGGACCGTGAAGCCACAGATACAGCCAGGTCGCTGATGGTTCCCTTCCCCCCATCATCTCCCTCAATTGCTCTATTTAAAGATGGGGAATTGGTTCACATGATTGAAAGACATCACATAGAGGGAAGACCCGCAGAAGCAATAGCTGAAAATTTAAAATCTGCATACGACGAGCATTGTAAATAATTCAGAAATTCGGTTTTTGTTTATTTAAAAACGCGCTAACTCCCTTTTTAAATTCTGGATGGTCAAAACACTTTGAAAAATATTTGGATTCAATCTCACTGCAATTTTTTTTGTTATCCCTCCCACCATAATTAATTGCCTTAATTGCAGAATTAATTGCATTTGGAGAGTTCATCATAATTTGGTTTGCAACCTCTGTCGCTTTATCTAGTAATTCTTTTTTTTCTGTCAAATATGAAATTAATCCTATCTCTAAGGCTTCTTTGGCACTTATCTTTCTACATGTTAAAATCATTTCTTTTGCAATTCCTTTTCCTGCTATCTCCGCTAATCTGTATGTGCCTCCATAACCTGGAA
The DNA here is from genome assembly GCA_045561795.1 of Flavobacteriaceae bacterium. Classification (GTDB taxonomy): domain Bacteria; phylum Bacteroidota; class Bacteroidia; order Flavobacteriales; family Flavobacteriaceae; genus TMED96. The sequence continues at coordinate 37,373 of JBJKWZ010000016.1, read as the reverse complement.
TAGTTCCCAAAGACGTCTCAGGAAAACCCATTAAAGCATTATTTGATGCAATTCGGATATCACAGGATAAAGCTAGTTCTAGCCCTCCGCCTAATGCATATCCATTGATAGCTGCAATAACAGGTTTTGAAAAATCTTCAATAAAATCAAATACTTTTTCTTTTCCTTTTTTAGAAAGCTCTATTGCTTCTTTGGATTTAAATTTTGAAAACTCTGAAATATCTGCTCCAGCTGCAAAAGCTTTTTCACCAACACCCGTCAAAATTATTACTCTTATTTTATCATCTTTGGATATTGTCTTAAGAGTTGAATTGATTTTATTAAGTAAAGAAATGTTTAAAGCATTGAATTTTTCTGGTCGATTCAGATATAAAAATGCAATTTTACCTTTTCGTTTTGTTAATATTTCTTTATCCTCCATTTTTATTTTTTTAAGATTATTGAAAATTTAGTTCCCTTGTTAGGCTTGGATTTAAAGCTAATTTTACCATTTAAAGAGTCAATAATATTTTTTACAATAGCTAAACCTAGTCCCATCCCGGCAGTCTTTGTTGTAAATTTTGGTTCAAATATTTTTAATTGATCCTTTTTTACAATTCCGGTTCCATTGTCCTCTATGTTCATTTTAAGTTTATTCTTTTCAAGTGAAATAAGCAAGTTAATTTTAGGTGTCCTATTTTCAGGAACTGCTTGGATAGCATTTTGAATTAAATTGGTAAGTACCCTTATCCACTGAGTCCTGTCAATAGGCCAGATTATCTTTTCCTTGGTTGTTTTAATTTTCAGATTAGCATTTTTGAAAATTTGGACAGCTGAATTTGTTATTTCAACTATATCTTGATCTTTTATTTTAGGCTTTGGCATAGTTGCAAAATCTGAAAAGGTATTTGCAACCATACTCATAGTATCTATTTGCTCTATTAGTGTTTTTAGAAAGGATTCTAATTTTTTTTGATAGTTTTTTTTATTTGGATTATTAAATTGCTGGAAACTCTGGATTGTTAATCTCATAGGAGTTAAGGGATTTTTAATTTCATGAGCCACTTGTTTGGCCATTTCTTGCCAAGCTTGTTCCCTTTGCCCCTTAGCAAGCTTTTCAGCACTTTTTTCAAGTTCTGATAACATCTTATTATAAGAACGAACTAAACTTTCAATTTCTTTAGTCTTGGTTTTAATTTTTATCCTATTGTTTTTTTCTAATAATCCAGTTTTAAGAATTTTAGACCTTAACTTTTCTATTGGACGAGTTATAAAACTTGATAAGAAAAAGGCAAAGAAAATTGTTGCAATCAACATCAAAGAATATACTTGTAGCAACCTAATTAGAAAGATGTTGAGTTCTGTTTGACTAAATGATAAATCTTCAAAATACGGAAAATATAAGATTAGATATGGTTTCAAATCGTCTCCAAGAAGTAGACTGTAAGAGGACTGAAATTCACCCTTTTCGTTTATATTTTGTTCAAGTATCCTTGTGGTCTGATTTTTTGTGAGATCTTTTATGATGGTATCATTTATCTTTAGGTGGTCTGTTTCATCAAAGTCATCCACATATGAATAATAGAGCGGTTTTCCGTCAAGTGAATAGAGAGCAAATTCAACCTTATGAATAGTAGAGATAGGATTAAACTCTTTTAAAAAATAATCATAGTTTTTAGAAATAAATTTAATTGTGGTGTCCTTGATAATAATATTTTTTAAATGACTTTTTACTTGAGTCTCTTTTCTTATCAATCTTCTATTATTATAATCATCATTTTGAGCAAAATACTGGAAATAAGTGGCCACTACAATTAGTAAAAGAGAAAATATTGTTAGCAATATCATTGAAAAGAAAATTCTTACCCTTAACGAAATTTTACCTTTCATAACATACTTATTTTCTGTATTTCTGATATAACTTAATTCCTATGAAAAGGAAAACTATAAGTGAGAAAAAACTTATAACTCCTGACAAAAGTGTAATCCCTTCCTTGAATGTAGCTAATAAAATTATTATAAATAAAAGTAGAGTTGGTGCCTCGTTCCATATTCTCATAAAAAAAGAAGATTTTTTGATTTCATCTCTTTGTAATTGTTTAAAAAATAAATGAGTTTTTAAATGATAAATAACTAATAGAGCTACAAAAAATAACTTAAAAATCATCCACTTTTGGAGTATCCATGAAGGAATAATTAGCAACATTAAAACACCAAACAGTATAGTTAGTATAGCTGAAGGCCAACTAATTATATACCATAATCTTCTTGTCATTATTTTTAATTGTTTTGTAAGAATTTCTTTTTCCGGACTATCTCTTTTATAAGCTTCAATATGATATATAAATAATCTAGGAACATAAAAAAGAGCAGCAAACCAAGCAACAACAAAGAAAATATGAAGGGCTTTAAAATAATTGTAATACGATTCCAAAATCTAAGTTTTAATAAAATTACAAAAAAGCATTTTTGGAATTGCTCATGTGATTATTATTAATTTTTTTAATTCAAAATTCAAATAAATTCCAGTAATTACCGTAGATAAGAGCTCCGCCAACGGAAATGATATCCATACACCGTAAACGCCATATGTTTTAGAAAGAAAAAAAACTAATGGTATTAAAAAAAATACTTGCCTTGAAAGTGTAAGCATTAGTGCTGGAAAAGCCCTTCCAATTGCTTGGAAATATGCAGAACCAATTAACTGAATACCAATAATTGGTGTCGCCATAAAAACTAAAATGAGTGCATCCGACGTTTTGTTAATTATATTTACATCAGATGTGAAAGCATTTGCTACGCTATCTGAGAATGTATATATAAACAAAAATATTACTGTTGCCATACCCGTTGAATAAATAATAGCTTTTTTTACTGAATTTAGAACTCTTTCTTTATTTTTTGCTCCAAAGTTATATCCTGCGATGGGAATAAATCCTTGTGTAATTCCTAAAATTGGGAATAACATAAACATCAACATTCTGCTAATTATAGCATAAACAGCTATCATACTTTCACCCTGCAATGAAAAAAGTATATTGTTTACCACTAAAACCGTCAAGCTAACGGCAGCTTGCCTAGATAGAGTAACAAACCCTAGAGATACAGTTTCTTTAACTATGCTCATGTCAAATTTCAAATCACTTATATTTAATTTCAAATCAGATTTTTTTAAAACAAAAAATAATACTATATATATACCACATATAAAGTAGGATAAGGTGGTTGCCAATGCTGCACCATACATCCCCAAACCAAATTCATAAATGAATAAATAATCCAAACATAAATTTGAAATTGAAGGAATAAACATAGCATACATGGCGATCTTGGGTTTCCCCTCAGATCTAATTGTATTATTTGACATCATGCAAAGCCCAAGAACAGGAACTCCTAGCATTACAATTACATAATAGATTTTAGCTAAATCAAATAACACTCCCTTTCCTCCAAAAAGAGGTATCAACTGGTTTGTATAGTAAAGCCCTAATGACATGAAAAAAATGGTTGAGATCAACGTCAATGAAATTTGATTCCCAAATGTTTTGTTTGCTTTATTATGATTTTTATTTCCAAGAGACCTTGAAATAATTGACCCACCACCTATACCAATTGACATTCCAATTGCAGCAACAAAAAATGATACTGGAAGAACAATATTAATTGCAGCAATTGCGTTGGGACCAATCCAATGTCCTACGAGAATAGTGTCAATGAGTATATTTAAAGACATTACTAAAATACCCAGTGATGAAGGTACCGCATGTTTAATAAGTAATTTTCCAATAGGTTCAATTCCCATTTCAGAAGCAGAGCCAATCATATTTTTTCAAGCACCTTTTCATTCCATTCTTTAACCCATTTTGACAAAAGTTCTACCCAGTCGTCTCTGTCATTAATGCATGGAACAACGTGCAATTTTTCTCCACCATTTTCCTCAAAATCCTCTACTGCCTCCATTCCAATTTCCTCAAGAGTTTCTAAACAATCAGAGACAAATGCAGGTGTTACAACAGCCATATTTTTTACTCCAGATTTTGCAAAATTATTTATTGTTTTATCTGTGTATGGTTGCAACCAAGGATCAGGACCTAGTCTTGATTGAAATGATGTAGAGTAGGTACCATCTTTAAGTTTGAGGAATTTTGCTACTGCTTCAGTTGTTTTTATGCATTGATGACGGTAACAGAAATTATGAGCCTTTGACTTAGTAGCACAACAAACATTGTTCATCTTACAATGTGACTTAGTAATATCAGACTTTTTTATATGTCGTTTTGGAATACCATGATATGAAAATAAAAGATGCTCCCATTTTTTATTATTTAAAAACTCTTTAATAGAAATTGATAAAACTCGTATATAATTTTTATCATTATAAAAAGATTTAAACGAAGAGAATTTAAGGTGAGGGTAATATTTATTTTTAATTTCTTCTGCTAATACTAGAATGGTTTCTGTAGTTGCCATTGCAAATTGGGGATATAAAGGAATAAGCAGTATTTCATTTACCCCTTTTTTTGATAAAGAATCCAGACCATATTTTATTGATGGGTTGCCGTAGCGCATTGCAAGTTCTACAGGTATATCAACTTTTTTCTCTAGCTTTTCCTTCAATCTTTTTGAGAGAACGATTAAAGGAGACCCTTCCTTCCACCAAATTTTTTTATAAGCCTTCGCAGACTTTTTTGGTCTGGTATTTAAAATGATTCCTTTTACCAGTAAACTTCTAACGATATAAGGGAAATCAATGACTCTTTCGTCCATTAAAAATTCTCTCAAATAATTTTTTACATCAGCAGGTTCAGGTGTATCGGGTGATCCTAAATTTACTAATAAAACTCCTTTCATATATTATTGATATTTTTAAAAAATTCTCACGAAGATAATGAGAGTAAATATTTTTTTGGTGTAATTCCAAATTTCTTTTTAAACGCAGCTATAAAATGACTTGCGGTTGAATACCCAACTTTCAGTCCTACTTCGTTTACGTTGTATTTCCCAGAATCCAACATTCTTCTGGATTCCTCCATTTTGTGAGTCAGTAAATATCCATAAACAGTATCCCCGTACAACTCTTTAAATCCTTCTTTTAATTTATTTAAGCCTATTTCAACCCTATTGGAAAGTTCAACCAGTGAAGGTGGTTCAGAAAAATTTTGAAGAATTATTTCTTTTGCATTTCTTATTTTTCTTACGTTATCTTCATCAGCTAAAAAAGGACAATTTTCCAAACTTGAATCTTCACTTTTACTAAAACAAAGACTCAATAATTCGTAAATTTTACCAGTTATATATAATGATTTCATATTATTGTTGACTTTAGCCTTTATGATTTGACTAATCACAAAATTCATACTAGAAGTTGTTCTCAACGACTCGTAATATTTTTTGGCAGTGTTTTCGTCACTTAAAAAGGGAATATTTTCAGCATCGGATGAAAATAAGCTGTGAAATTTTTTAATGGATATTATAATGCTAAGAATTGAGGAATTTGGATTCAAATTTAAATTGATTGGTAAATCTTTTTCTGGATTAAATAGTAAAACAACTTTATTTTGATCAATTGGCAACAAATAATTTCCATTATTAAAAATAAAATTAGCTACTCCTTTAACGCAAAAATGAAATTGTATTAGACTTCTTTTTACTTCTTTGGTATTGGTTTTATGAATTTCAGAATCATTTTTGAAATGATACATGTAAAAACCACTACTTAACTCAAATTTATTTGTTAAACTTTTATCGTTATTTTTATCAGACATTGTTAAACGTATTATTTAGAATCAATCTATATAAGGGGACCTTGCAGTCATTACAGCCCATGTTTACCTTAGATACATCAAAAGTATACTCTTTGCGTTAATTATTATACTTTTATCGTTATTTTTTTTGTGAAAGTGATGTTATTTTTGCGTTGTATTTGAGTTTGAATGGAGAATTTTAATGATTTAACTAATTTTTATGTTGTAGGAATTAGTTATAGGAATGCGGATTTATATACAAGAGGTGAATTTAGTCTTTCTAAAGTACAAAGACTAAAAATTTTAAATAAAGCCAGATCCCAAAACATAAAAGAAATTTTCATAAGTAGTACCTGTAATAGAACTGAAATTTATTCTTTTGCTGAAAATTCATCTATACTAGTTGGTTTATTATGTGAAAATTCCAAAGGTGATTTTGAAACTTTCGAAAACCTTGGATATATACTCAAAAATACGGAGGCTATAAATCATATTTTTAAGGTTGGAACAGGACTTGATTCACAAATTTTAGGCGATTTTGAAATTATAGGACAACTTAAAAATAGTGTTAATCTTTCAAAAGAAAACAATTTGATAGGCAATTTTACGGAGAGATTAATGAATTGTGTAATCCAAGCTAGTAAAAGAATTAAAACAGAAACAAAGATTTCTTCGGGGGCAACATCTATGGCTTATGCAGCGGTTCAATTTATTACTAACGAAATTAATGACCTTTCAGATAAAAATGTTTTGTTAATTGGAACAGGAAAAATTGGAAGAAATACTTGTGAAAATTTAGTTAAACATACCGAAAATAAGAAAATAACAGTAATTAACCGCTCCATAGAAAAAGCCGAAATAATGGGTCACAAGTTTGACGTATTAGTCAAGGATTTTAGTGAAATTTATTCTGAGATTGAAAAAGCTGATATAATTGTTTTAGCTACAGGCGCTGAAGAACCTCTAATTAAAAATAATCTATTAAGAAATAATAGAAATTTATTAATTGTTGACTTAACAATTCCTTCAAATATCGAAATTGATAAAAGCCAAAAGAATGTTAGGATTGTGAATTTAGACGATCTTTCAAAAGTTACTCACAACACCCTTTCAGAAAGAAGAAAACATATACCTAAGGCACAAGAAATTATTGAACAAATAAAACATGAATTTATTCAATGGACTTATGATAGAAGATATGCTCCTGCTTTGAAGGCATTGAAAGATAAATTAATTAAACAACAAAATGCAGAAATAGGTTCTCGTAAAAGGAAAAACGGAGTTAGAATTAGTGACCCATCACTTTCCTATGATATGATTCAAAAAATAACGGGTCAATTTGCATTTTATCTAAAAGAAAACCCAAGTAAGGCCAACGATGCAATGAATATCTTTAATGAGGTGTTCCAACTCGACCTTCAAAATCATGAATAGGCCAATTGTGTTGGGATCAAGAGCCAGTAAGTTGGCATTATGGCAAACCAACTTAGTTAAAAAAAAACTCGAAGATTCAAGCATAAAATGTGAAGTTAAAACAATTAAAAGCTCTGGAGATATTGATCTTAAAACCCCAATTTATTCTATGGGAATTACAGGAGTTTTTACAAAAGAATTGGATCAAGCATTATTAAACCAAGAAATAGATGTCGCGGTTCATAGTTTAAAAGATGTTCCAACAAGACTAGCTGAAGAAATTTGTATCGGAGCTGTACTTAAAAGAGGAAAATGGGGGGATATTATTTTATGGAAAAATATAGAATGTAAGTCAAAAAAAATTAGATCAGTTGCAACTGGTAGTCTAAGGAGAAAATTTCAATGGAAACTAAAATATCCTGATGATAAAGTAGTTCCGATAAGAGGCAATATACCTTCAAGGATCAAAAAGTTAAAAACTGATTCTAAAATCGATGGGGTCTTCTTTGCAAGCGCGGCTCTTTCTAGGTTAAAAATTTATGAAAAAAATGAGCAGACTTTGAATAATTTTCTTCCAGCTCCTTGCCAGGGATTTATTGTAGCAACATGTTTAAAAAAAAACAAGTTTATAATTGAAAATCTAAATAAAATAAATAATAAAAAATCTAGTATTTGTTCAGAGATAGAGAGAGATTTTTTGAGAACTCTTGAGGGTGGTTGTTCCGCTCCAATTGGTGCAATTGCAGAGGTAAAAGGAAAAGTTATTGATTTTAAAGGTGGGGTTTTCTCAATGAAAGGAGAACAACCAAAAATTATTGAAGCATTACTAAAAATTGATGAGAGAAATGGAGTTGGGAAAAGGTTGGCGAATGAGGTTTTAAAAAATGGAGGAAGAAAATACATAGAGGAGTCAAAAATAAAATGAAAAATAAAAGAATCTTATCAACTAAATTTTTAAATAAAGATGAGTTATATAAACTTGATATACACGGGCATGAAGTTGAACAGTGGAACTTTATAAGAGTGGAAGAAAAGAAATTTTCAATTAATTTAAATGAAGAAATACTTATTTTTTCATCCCAAAACGCGGTTAATTCGTTTTTCTCACAGCATCAAAACATAATAAGCAGGAATTGTATCTGTGTAGGGAAAAAAACTAAAGAACTTTTGGAAAAGAAAAAACAAAATGTTACCAACTTTTTCAATAGTTCAAAGGACATGGTTAAATTTTTAGAAAGAAATCTATTGGGTAAAAAATTTATTTTTTTTACCGGTAATCAACGTATGAATAATATCGAAGACTTCTTCGATAATCAAAACAATAATTTTAGAGTTGTCGAGGTTTATAAATCGTATTGTAATTCTAAATGTTTTCAAAATTTTGATATTGTTTTATTTTTCAGTCCTTCGGGTGTAAGATGCTTCGCAGAACTTAATTCTTTTGGAAACATAGAGTGCTTTGCAATTGGTGATTCTACTGCTAATGAACTTGAAAATTATACTAAAAAAATTCATATTGCTAAAAAACCAACAATTAGTAATTTGATTGACAAAGTAAAACTTTTACACTAGACTATATGAAAAATGAATTGCTTCTTAGAGCCTTGAAAGGTCTTCCAGTTGAAAGACCTCCTGTATGGATAATGAGACAGGCTGGACGATATTTACCAGATTACATTAAACTTAAAAATAAGTATGATTTTTTCACTCGCTGCAGAACTCCAGATTTAGTTTCTGAGATAACTCTTTTGCCCATTGATCAAATAGGAACAGATGCTGCTATTATTTTTAGTGATATACTGGTTGTCCTTCAAGCAATGGATATTGAGGTGGAGATGAAGCCTAATTTCGGACCATATATTCCTAATCCTGTAGATTCAAAAGAAAAAGTGAAAAATTTAATAATCCCAGATGTTAGGGATAAACTTGGATATGTGTTTGAGGCTATTAAAGTAACTAAAAGGGATATAAATGATAGAGTTCCTTTAATAGGATTTGCCGGCTCTCCATGGACACTTTTTTGTTACCTAGTTCAAGGCAGTGGCTCAAAAACTTTTGATAAACCTAAAGGCTTCGCTTTTGCAAATCCAAAAGAAACCGAAACAATTCTTGAAAAGATTACCTTGACGACCATTGAATATTTGAAGGGACAAATTGATGCAGGAGCAGATGTTGTTCAAATTTTCGATTCATGGGGAGGGCTTTTATCACCCTCTGATTATAGTAAATTTTCACTTAAGTATATAAATAGAATAGTATCGGAAATTAAGAACTACGCCCCCGTTATTATTTTTGGAAAAGGATGTTGGTTTGCTTTGAATGAAATGGCCAAAACTGGAGCTTCTGGTCTTGGAATTGATTGGAGTTGCTCTGCAAGAAATGCTCGATATTTATCTGGTGGGAATATAACTCTACAAGGTAACTACGATCCAGCCAAGTTACTTTCCCCAATTTCAACTATCAAATCAGATGTGCGCCAAATGATTAACGACTTTGGCAAAGAAAGGTACATTGTGAACCTTGGGCATGGAATATTGCCAAATATACCTGTATCTCACGCTAAAGCTTTTGTAGACGCTGTAAAGGAGTATAAAATTTCATAAAATGAAAGAGAAATTTTATACTTACATTCAAAATCTTCAGAAGTCAATAACAAGAGAACTTGAAAAGGTTGATGGTAAATCAAAGTTCAGTAATGTAAAATGGCACAGAGAAGGTGGTGGTGGTGGAGTTACTAAAATTATTGAAAATGGTGATATTTTTGAAAAAGGAGGGGTAAACATATCTAATGTTTTTGGAGAATTACCAAAAACTATGAAAGATTATTTAAATACTAAGTATTCTCATTTTAGCGCTTGTGGACTTAGCTTAGTTATTCATCCTAAAAGTCCACTAATTCCAACTATTCATAGCAATCTTAGATACTTTGAACTTTACAATAAATCCAATGTGGTTATAGACCAATGGTTCGGCGGGGGAATTGATTTAACACCATATTATATTGACAATTTTGATATAAATCATTTTCATAAAGTTTGTAAAATTTCATGTGATGAACATGACAAAAATTATTATGATATATTTAAGAAAAATTGTGATAATTATTTTTGGAATAAGCATAGAGAAGAAGCAAGAGGGGTCGGTGGAATCTTTTTTGATTATTTGAAAAAAAACGGTAAATCGGTAGATGAAATATATGGTTTTGTGACTACAGTTGGTGATAATTTTTTGAACTCTTATTTGCCAATTGTAAATAAAAACAAAAATGTTAGCTACTCAGATAAACAAAAAAAATGGCAAGAAGTCAGAAGAGGCAGATATGTTGAATTTAATCTTCTTCATGATAAAGGAACCCAATTTGGAATCAAAACAAATGGAAGGATAGAAAGTATTTTTATGAGTTTGCCTCCAACTGTTCGGTGGGAATATAACTTTCAACCAAAAAAAAACAGTTCAGAAAGTGAACTTGTTGGTGTGTTAAAAAAACCAAAAGAATGGATTTAAAATAAAATATATGTTTCCAAAACAAAGAAAAAGAAGACTTAGAAATTCTAATTCAATCAGAAAAATTGTAAGTGAAAACCACTTAACTGTCGATGATTTAGTAACCCCTATTTTTTTGACAGAAGGTAAAAAAATAAAAGAGGAAATAGAATCTATGCCGGGTTACTTTCGGTTATCCCTTGATCTTTTGCAAGAAGAAATAGATTCATTATGGGGATTAGGCTTAAAAGCTGTCTTACTTTTTGCAAAAATCCCAAATAAACTTAAAGATAATAAAGGAACTGAAGCTTTAAATGAAAACGGATTAATGCAAAAGGGAATTAAATTAATTAAGTCCTTTAATCCTGAAATTCTAGTGATTTCCGATGTTGCACTAGACCCATACTCATCATATGGTCACGATGGTATCGTTTTGGATAACAAAATTCTTAACGACGAGACCAATAAAGTTTTATCAAAAGTGGCTCTTTCTCATGCTCAAGCTGGAGTTGATTTTGTTTCTCCAAGCGATATGATGGACGGGAGAATCGGTGAAATTAGAAGGATTCTTGAAAACAACGGGTTTAAGAATACCGGAATTATGAGTTACAGTGTTAAGTATGCATCAAATCTTTATTCTCCCTTCAGAGATGCGTTATCATCTAATCCAGGATTTGGTGATAAGAAAACATACCAAATGGATTTTCACAATAGAAAAGAAGCAATTAGTGAAACTTTACTTGATATTGACGAAGGGGCTGATATTGTAATAGTTAAGCCTGGAATATTTTATTTAGACATAATTTCTGATTTGAATGCAAAAATTAATCAACCAATAGCCGCCTACCAAGTCAGCGGTGAATACGCTATGTTAAAAGCTGCTCAATCAAAGGGTTGGATAGACTACCATTCTGTGATTTATGAAAATATGGTAGCATTCAAAAGGGCTGGTTGTTCAATGATAATTACTTACTGTGCGAAAGACATTGCAAGCATTCTCAATACAAGGAAAAATTAATTTTTTGATAAACTTGAGGCTATATAATCTGAAATTTGACCTTCTAATAAAGGAAGAGTAAGAGTTCCGTTTTTCAGTATCGACTCATGAAAATCTCTAATATTAAACTTCTCTTTTAATTTTTTTTCTGCCTCCCTTCTTAATTCAACGATTTTTAATTCTCCTATTTTATACGATAGCGCCTGGCCTGGCCAAGATATATATCTATCTACTTCTGTGTTGATTTCGTGTTCAGATAAAGCAGTGTTATTTAACATGTACTCTATTGCTTGCTCTCTAGTCCAATTAAAAGAATGTATACCAGTATCAACTACCAACCGACACGCTCTCCACATTGAGTAAGATAGTTGACCAAATTTTTCGTAAGGGTTGGTATAGATACCCATTTCCTCTGCCAAAAGTTCACTATATAATCCCCAACCCTCCCCAAATGCTGATAGATATAAATTTTTTCTAAATTTTGGAATAGACTCTGGAAGTTCCTTATTTAAGGCACCTTGTAGATGATGTCCTGGTACAGCTTCGTGTGCTGTTAAAGCAGGGATATTAAATAAGGGTCGACTAGGAAGATTGTAAGTGTTAACCCAGTAGAAACCAGGAATAGTACCATCTTTTGGAGCGGGTATGTATCTTCCTCCAGTATATTTTGGAGCTATTGCCAAGGGTACAGGGGCAACACCATAGGGTTGTCTTGGTAAATGTTTAAAAAATCTAGGTAGTTGTTCATCTAACCTTTTTGCTACGTCTCTTGAATAAACTAATAATTCATTTGGAGAAGAAGCATAGAATTTTTTATTGGTTCTAAGAAAACTTAAAAATTCTTTGAAATCACCTTGAAATTTTACTTCACTAATAACTTTAAACATTTGTTTTTTTATTTTTTCTACCTCTGCAATACCTAGATTGTGAATTTCTTGCGGCTTAATCTCAAGAGTGGTATAGAATCTAATCCTACTTTCATAGTACTTCTCTCCATTTGGGGTTTGAGAAACTCCAATTGTACTCCTCGTCCTAGGTAGATACTCTTTCTCAAAAAAAAGTTTAATTTTTTTGAAAGAGGGAATAACAGAATCCATTATGATATTAGCTGCTATGACTTTTATACTGTCTTTTATGTGATTTGGAATTGAGTTAGGTAGTTTTAAAAAGGGAGAGTAATAAAAATTGTTTTTATAAGAGGTAGTAATATGTTTGTCATAAGTTGTATTATAACCTTCAAAAATTATTTTAGGTTGGGATATACCCATATCAAGACCCTTAGAGATCAGTTTAATATTTTGCCTCACGAAATTTGGAATCTCTCCCAAAGTTTTGATATAATTTTGAGCCTGGTCAATGCTTGAAATTTTTTTTACTCTGTAAACTAAATTGTTGTGAAAACCTGCATCTGATAAAATGGGATTGTAATGGGTTTTAAAATTAAAATCAACTATTTTTTTCTTTAAAATAAATGTTAATAGTTTATGAGAGATTTTATCCTGTTCAGAAAGGAGATCTTTATTTACTTTAAATAACCTTTCATATGTTTTTTTGTAAAATAGATTCTCTCTCTCAAACCTTTCCTCACTAAAATCGCCGATTAAATATTTAGAATCATCAAATGGTTTAAAGTTCTCAAAATCTTGAATAACTTTCTCAAAGACTTTAGAGTCTTCTTGTTTCAAACAGGAAGAAAAAATCAGAATAAATAATACTAACGATTTTATATTTAAATTCATCAAAGAAATTGTCTTATTAAAAATATTAAATTATATTATTTAAATATAAAATTATGAAATCAGTATTAATTTCTTTTTCAGTTATAGTAACTGTAATAATTTTATTGTATTTAAGTCCTATAGGATATGTAATACCAGGGGTTTTTAAAATTTACGGAACTGGTCATACTACAGCTTTCCTTGATGATTACAAAATATTTGATAATGCCGTAGTTAAAAATGGATCGATTAAAACTACGTGGAATCACCACAATCTGTACAATCAAATCCCACTATCAAAAGAGTTTGATTCAATTAATAAGAAATATGAAACAGTAGCTTATCTTATTTTTCATAAAGATAGTTTACTGCATGAATCTTATTATTTGGGTCATGACTCTAAATCTAAAAGTAATTCATTTTCGATGGCAAAATCTATGATCACAGCTATGCTTGGAAAGGCTATAGAGCAAGGTCACATATCCAATCTTGATCAAAAAGTAAGTGATTTCTATGATGAGTTTTCTCAAGGATTTGCTTCAAAACTAACTGTTGGTGACTTAGCTTCAATGGCGTCCGGTTTAGATTGGACAGAAAAATATTACTCCCCTGTAAACATAACTACTGAATCTTATTTTACTAAGGATCTTGAAAAATTATTACTATCAAGAAAAATCACAGGACAACCAGGTAAATCCTTTAAGTATTTAAGTGGTAATACTCAACTTTTAGGAATGGTTATTAGGAAAGCGACGGGTAAATCTTTATCGGATTATTTTTCCAAAAACTTTTGGATCCCAATTGAAGCAGAAGAAGACGCACTTTGGCAAATTGATGGTATAAAAAATAAGATGGAAAAAGCATTTTGCTGTTTTGCATCAAATGCAAAAGATTTCGCTCGATTTGCTAAGTTATTTAAAAATAAAGGGAGATGGAATGGGCAACAAATTATTGATTCAAGTTTCGTGAATCTAAGTTTAAATCCAAGATTTGAAAATAGCCCTAAATATGGATATGGTTGGTGGCTTATAAATAGAAAAAATGAAAAAGGATTTTTAATGAGAGGTCATCTTGGTCAATATGTTATTGTATTTCCAAAATCAGATTTAATAATCGTAAGATTGGGCCATAAGAAAGGTCCAAAAAATGAGGGTTATTATATTGATGAGGCATTCAAAATGATAAGTGATGTTAAAGAATATTAATTTATCTAGAGTGCTTTTTTTGGACATAGAGACAGTTCCTGAAACATACAATTATAGGGAGCTAAACAGTAACAAGAAAAAAATATGGAAAGAAAAATATGGAGGAGAGAAGGAATATCCAAAATCAGGTATGCTGGCTGAATTTGGAAAAATTATTTGCATATCTGTCGGCTTTTTTGATTTAAAAACTTCCAAAAAAAGATCATTCAGAGTTAAAAGTTTTATTGGAGAAGAAATAGAAATTCTTCAAAATTTTAAAAACCTCTGTGACTCGCATTTTTATTTAAAAAGTAGTCTTTTATGTGCTCATAATGGAAGAGAATTTGACTTCCCATTTGTAGCAAGAAGAATGATTATCAACAAAATTATATTACCCAAAATACTTGATATGCATGAAAAAAAACCTTGGGAAATTCCTCATTTAGATACTCTTTATCTATGGAAATTTGGAGACTACAAAAGTTCAATATCACTTAGACTTCTTTCTGAAGTTTTGGGGTTGAATTCAAAAAAAATAAAATTACAAGGGAAGCAAATAGCTAATAAGTTTTACATTGAAAAACAAATAGATAAAATTGTTGAATACTGTGAAAATCACGTTTTGGTTTTATCACAAGTAATATTGAGATTTAGAAACGACCCCTTACTGGAAGACAAGGAAGTGTTTTTCTTAAAAAATTAGTATCAAGACTATGGTGCCGGATCTGGATATTTGGAATGTACTTTCTCTATTAAACTTAAAATTTCAGATGATAGTAATTTGTTAATTGAATTAATGTTCTCGCCCAACTGATTTAAGTTTGTTGCTCCAATTATGTTACTTGTAACAAATTCTTTAGAATTAACAAAGCTAATAGCCATTTCAGTAAGAGTGAGGCCAAAATTATTTGCTATTTCGTAATAATCATCTGTAGCGTTTATCGAATTTTCACCACTAAATCTGGCCAAATTAGGAAAAAGTTTAAATCTTGACTTTTCAGGCATTTGTCCTTTTCTGTATTTGCCAGTTAAACGACCAAAAGCTAATGGGGAGTATGCTAATAAACCAATCCCTTCTCTCATACAAAGTTCTGCAGATCCAATCTCGAAAAGGCGATTTAGTAAATTATATGGATTTTGAACAGTGGTGATTTTTGGCAAACCCTTTTTTGCTAAATTTAAAAATCTCATTATGCCCCAGGGATTTTCATTAGATAAACCGATAGACCTTATTTTACCCTCTTTAATTAAATCATCCAGAGTCATTAAAATTTCTTCAAAGTTATCCGTCCATGGGTCTTCACTAGGTGAAAACTTATATCCTCTAATGCCAAAATTGTTGGTCTGTCTTTCTGGCCAATGCAATTGATAAAGATCAAGATAGTCTGTCTTGAGTCTATCGAGACTTTTTTCTAAAGCTCCTCGCAAATTATTTGGACTGAAATGGTTTTTTTTTCTAATATGTGCCGTATATGAACCAGGGCCAACAATTTTAGATGCTAGAACAATTTTTTCTCTTTTGCCACTTTTTTTTATCCAGGAACCTATAATTCTTTCTGTATCAGCATAAGTAGAATTGTCAGCTGGTACAGGATATAGTTCTGCTGTATCCAAAAAATTTATACCTTTTTCCAATGAAAAGTCAATCTGAGAATGTGACTCAATCTCTGAATTCTGCTTTCCAAATGTCATTGTCCCTAAACATATCTTACTTACACTAATGTCAGTACTTGGTAGATTAGTATATATCATAAACTCATTTTAAACTAAATTAAAATTCAAATCAATACCTATTGGGCAGTGATCAGATTGATAAGTATCCGAAAATATATTTGCATTGGCCAATTTGTCATCTAAACTATTTGAAACCAGTATATAGTCTATTCTCCATCCTTTGTTATTTGCTCTCGAGTTAGCACGATAACTCCACCAAGTATATTTATCCTTTTTATTAGAAAACTTTCTAAATGAATCAATAAATCCATTTTTCATAAAGTTATCCAACCATAATCTTTCTTCCGGTAAGAATCCAGACACATTTTTATTTCTAATTGGATCGTGAATATCTATATGCTTATGACAAATATTGTAATCTCCACAAATAACAATATTATTTAAGTTTTTTTTTAATTCATTTATATAGTTTTGGAAATCATCCATGAATTTAAATTTATGACCCAGTCTCTGAATATTTGTACCAGAGGGTAAATAAAGGCTAATTACAGAAAACTTTTCGTAATCAATACGAATCACCCTTCCTTCTTCGTCAATATGATTTATTCCAGTACCATATGTTATATTTTTTGGTTTCCTTTTTGTTAAGATTGCTACTCCACTATATCCTTTTTTCTTTGCAGGATACCAGTAATGATAGTAACCTAATTTTTCAAATACTTCCGTTGGTATTTGATCCTTCATAGCCTTAATCTCTTGAAAACATAAAATATCTGGATTTATGTGTTCAATCCAATTAACTAGATTTTTCTTCAAAGCAGCTCTAATACCATTTACGTTGTAAGAAATTATTTTTATCATTTAGAGAAGGTTTTATTCCAAAATTCGATTACAATCAATTAGCTCTTAGCCAATTTCTTACGTTAAGTTTTTCATTTAGAATATTCTCAAGAGAAGCCAAAGGAATCCTTTCTTGTTTCATATGATCTCTATCTCTTAAAGTTACTGTGTCATCATCAAGAGTCGTATAATCAATTGTGATGCAAAATGGAGTTCCAATTGCATCTTGTCTTCTATACCGCCTACCAATAGCATCCTTTTCATCGTATTGTGTAGAATAATTTAATTTCAAATCATCAAAAATCTTTTTTGCATATTCTGGCAAACCATCTTTTTTAACTAAAGGAAGTACAGCTAACTTTATTGGAGCTAAGAAAACTGGAAATTTTAATACTTTCCTTATGGTGCCGTCGGTTAATTTATCTTCTCTTAAAGACCAAGATAAAACTGCCAAAAACATTCTATCAAGCCCGATGGATGTTTCAACAACATACGGAATATAATTTTTTTCTAGTTTTGGATCAAAGTATTTAAGATTCTTCCCAGAAAACTTTTCATGATTACTTAAATCAAAATCGGTTCTAGAATGAATTCCTTCAAGTTCTCTAAATCCAAAAGGAAATTTAAATTCAATATCACAGGCTGCATCAGCATAATGAGCGAGTTTTTCGTGGTTTTTGAACCTGTAATTTTCGGAACCCATTCCAATTGACTTGTGCCATTCCATTCTTTTATTCATCCATTTCTTGTACCATTCTTTTTGGGTTCCGGGTGGAATAAAAAATTGCATTTCCATTTGTTCAAATTCTTTCATCCTAAAAATGAATTGTCTTGCAATTATTTCGTTTCTAAATGCCTTCCCTACTTGGGCAATTCCGAAAGGAACTCTTAATCTTGAAGTCTTTTGGACATTTAAAAAGTTTACAAATATACCTTGCGCGGTTTCTGGTCTCAGGAAGATTTCAGTCATAGACTCAGAGGTGGCTCCGAGCTTGGTAGAAAACATTAAATTGAATTGTTTAACATCAGTCCAATTTTTTGAACCGGATTTCTCACATCCGAGTTCAAGTTCAATAATTAAATTTCTGACATCATTTAAATCAGATTTTTCTAAAGAATTATTTAGTCTATTCAATATTTTTTCTACCTTTTTTTTGAGCTCATTAACTTTTGAATTTGTTTCGGTGAATTTTTTTTCATCAAAATCTTTTCCAAATCGTTTTTTGGCCTTTGAAATTTCCTTTATGATTTTATTTTCCAACTTTTCACAATATTCTTCAACTAATGAGTCAGCGCGATATCTTAGTTTTGAATCCTTATTGTCTATTAATGGATCATTAAACGCATCTACATGACCGGAAGCTTTCCAAGTAGTTGGATGCATAAAAATTGCAGAGTCAATACCGACAATGTTTGAATGGAGATCAACCATGGCTTTCCACCAGTAATTTTTAATGTTATTTTTAAGTTCTACACCGTTGTGAGCGTAATCATAAACTGCACTTAACCCTTCGTATATGTCACTAGAAGGAAAAATAAAACCATACTCTTTGGCATGAGAAATTATTTTTTTTATTTCCATAATTCTCCAAAAATACTTCTTTTTGTACAAACAAGGAATTAAGTAATATAAAAGACAAGAGATTTTATAAGCGAATTAAATTGTGAATTAATGATGAAATATTTACAATTATAATTTACTTATATTAGTGTGTAACTCTTCAACTTTTTTTTGTGCTAAAGTGGCTTTTAATTTTTTTAATTTTTTTTGAAAGTTTTACTCTTATTAACTGTGCAAAAAGAGGAACACTAACTGGTGGTTTGAAAGATACAATTCCACCCGTTTTAATAAGTGCTGACCCGCCAATAAACAATTTAAATTTTAACTCAGAAAAAATTACTCTCAACTTTAATGAATACATAGAATTAAAAGATATTAATGAACAACTTATTATTTCACCTCCGTTGGAAAAAAAAGATTATAAAATAATTCCAGAAAATACAGTAACAAAAAAAGTTGAAATTGAGATTAAAAATAAGCTGCGTGAAAACTCCACTTTTACATTTAACTTCGGCTCATCCATTGTTGATTACAATGAATCAAATGCCTTACCTTTTTTTAATTATACATTATCTACAGGGGATTACATTGACTCGTTGAAAATTTCTGGATTTGTAAAAGATGCCTATGAAATCGATTCTTTGAGTTTTGTTTCCATCCATTTGTATCCTTTAGATTCAGTCTTTAATGATTCAACTATTTATAATCAAAAACCTTTTTATGTTGGAAATACGCTTGATAGTGTCTATTTTGAATTAAATAGTCTTGCACCTGGGAAATATGAATTTATTGCTATTAAAGACAAATCAAAAAATTATTATTTTGATCAAAGCTTTGATAAAATAGGTTTTTTTGAAAACCCAATCGAAATTCCGAAAGATACCTTTTTTCTACCTGTTCTATTTAAGGAAATTACAAACTTTCAATGGGGTAGAGCTAAAATAATAAATGATCATCATATTGAATTTCCTTATTACGGAGAACTAGGAGACAAAAGAGTAAGTATTAAAAATAAATTTGAGGAGGGCACAAAGAGCTTTTTTACTAGAGATAGAGAAAAAGACACCCTTCATTTTTGGTTTACTCCTCAGAAAAAACTTGATTCTATTGTGACAGAAGTAGAGTTTAAAGATAGTACGGCAGTAGTTACTTTAAAGCCGTTTAAACTTGAAAAAGACTCTTTGATGTTAAAAATTTCTCCCTCTAATGGAAGTAAAATTGATTTTCTAGACACATTAAAAATAAAGAGTAATTTACCCATCACAAAAATTAACGAGGACTTTATTCAAATCTTTGATATTGACACTTTAGAAATTCCATTTTCAACTAGAATTGATAAAAACCTTGATTTTATTTATTTAAATTTCGAAAAGCTTCCCAACGATTTATATCAAATTCAAATTTTGCCTAATGCAATAAATGATTTCTTAGGGTCAACGAATGATACTATTTTTCATCAAATCAATACTACGAAGATTGAAGATTATGGCAAATTATTTTTGAATGTAAAAAGGGGTAATTATCAGAAAAAATATATACTAGAGCTTATAAATGGAAAAGGAGACTTGATTAGAAGGATTAAAAACAATCTTGACAACTTTTACACTATGGAATATTTACCACCTGGAGAATATCAAATTAGAATAATTAAAGATGCTAACGGGAATGGGAGATGGGACACTGGCAATTATTTAAAAAAAATACAACCAGAGGAAGTTACGTATTTGAAAGAATCGATAATTGTTAGAGCTAACTGGGAATTAAATGAAACTATTGAAATTTGAAATCATCTATATCGTTCAAAAATTTCAATTCTTCTCGAATTGATATCATTTCCTGTTTATCAAAATCGAAGTCGATAATATTATTTTTTTGTTCGATACTGCATGCAACCCTATCTCCTAAGTAATTAAAAAACGATGTATGGCCAGGATAACTTTTATTGTTTCCGTCATTTCCTACTCTATTTACACCCAAACAATAACACATATTTTCAATTGCTCTGGCTCTTAAAAGCGTATCCCAGGCTTGAATTCTTTTCTCAGGCCAATTTGCAACATAAATTAAAAGGTCATAATTATATTTATTCCTTGACCAAGCTGGAAATCTTAGATCATAACATATTCTTAAACATATCTTCCACCCCTTATAATCAAAAATTCCCAAATTATTTCCTTTAGTGTAATATTTGTTTTCATTCGCAAGTGTAAAAGTATGTCTTTTATCATAAAAAAATATTTCGCTCTCAGGAGTTACAAAAACAAACCGATTATAAATCTCATCCCGATCTGATATAATAATGCTTCCACTTATAGCTGAATCTAACTTTTTAGACCATAATTTCATCCATTGGATTGTTTCACCATCCATGTTTTCAGAAAATTTTTTTGCTTGCATTGTGAATCCCGTAGTAAACATTTCCGGTAATAACACAATATCTGTATTAGAAATTTTGTCCAAATGTTTTTCAATAATCCTAAGGTTTTCTTGCTTCAATTCCCATTTAATATCGAATTGAATCGCAGCAATTTGAAGGTTGTTTTTCAAAATTTAAAAAAATTAAGAATTATGGTTTCAGTGTAGATGACAGGTATTCACTGTTCATTCTAGCTATATTCTTTAAGGAAATGCCCTTGGGACACTCAACTTCACATGCCCCTGTGTTAGTACAATTTCCGAACCCTTCGTCATCCATTTGTTTAACCATATTTAAAACTCTTTGCTTTGACTCAACTTTACCTTGAGGAAGTAACGCATATTGAGAGACCTTAGCAGACACAAATAGCATAGCAGAAGCATTTTTACAACTAGCAACACAAGCTCCACAACCTATACAAGTAGCAGCATCAAATGAGTTGTCTGCATCACTTTTTTCAATTGGAATAGAATTTGCATCTTGCGTGTTACCAGAAGTATTTACACTAATAAAGCCTCCCGCCTGTTGAATCCTGTCAAATGCTGAACGATCAACTACTAAATCTTTAATTACAGGAAAAGCATTAGCACGAAAAGGTTCAATAATAATGGTATCACCTTCCTTAAATTTTCTCATATGCAACTGGCATGTTGTCACAAGTCGGTCCGGTCCGTGAGCCTGACCATTTATAAACATAGAACACATTCCACAAATACCTTCTCTACAGTCATGGTCAAAGGCAACTGGATCTTCTTTTCCTTCGGAAATGATCTTACTGTTTAAAACGTCCATCATTTCAAGAAATGACATGTCAGGAGAAACGTTTGACATCTTATATGTTTTCATTTTCCCTTTAGAATTATTATTTCGTTGTCGCCAAATTTTTAATATTAAATTCATTTTACTTATATGATCTTGTTTTTACCTCAATTTCTTCGTATTCGAGTTTTTCTTTGTGAAGTACAGATTTTGTTGGTTCCTTATTAAATTCCCATGCAGAAACATATTTGTAATCATTATCGTTTCGCAGAGCTTCGCCCTCCTTTGTTTGATGTTCCTCCCTGAAATGTCCCCCACATGACTCCTCTCTTTCAAGCGCGTCTTTAGCAAATAATTCACCAAGTTCAAGAAAATCTGATACTCTGGTAGCTTTTGAAAGTTCTTCATTAAATTCATACAATTCACCAGGCACATTTAGGTTCTGATGGAAATCCTCTCTAAGGTTTTTAATTTCTTTTATTGCTTCCTTAAGTTCCTTTTTATTTCGAGACATCCCACACTTATTCCACATAATTTTACCAAGTCTTTTGTGATAATAGTCAACAGAATTTTTTCCTTTTCCATTTATTAACTTTTCTAAAGATTCTTTAACATATTTTTCTGCCTTTTCAAACTCAGGGTTATCAATGGAAATTGGACCAGTACGAATATCATCGGATAAATAATCTCCTATTGTGTAAGGTAAAACAAAATAACCGTCTGCTAGTCCCTGCATTAGTGCTGACGCTCCAAGGCGATTAGCTCCATGGTCAGAAAAATTTGCTTCACCAATAGCGTAACATCCAGGTATAGTGGTCATTAAGTTATAATCAACCCAAGTACCTCCCATTGTGTAATGTACAGCAGGATAAATCATCATTGGGGTTTCATATGGATTCTGGTCCACAATCTTTTCATACATCTGAAACAAATTCCCATATTTTGCTTTAACAACTTGTTTCCCTAATTTCATTACTATAGATACATCATTATCATCAAGTCCTTCAACTAACGCTCTTTCTTTTCCATATCTTTCAATCGAAGAGCTAAAATCTAAATAAACTGCTTCACCCGTCTTGTTTACACCATATCCTGCGTCACAACGTTCTTTAGCAGCTCTTGATGCAACATCTCTTGGAACCAGATTACCAAATGCAGGATACCTTCTTTCTAGGTAGTAATCTCTGTCGTTTTCTGAAATTTGAGTTGGGCTCAATTTACCTTCTCTAATCATTTTAACATCTTCTAATTTCTTTGGTACCCATATTCGTCCGTCGTTTCTAAGTGATTCTGACATTAAAGTTAGTTTCGATTGATGATCTCCGGAAACAGGGATACAGGTAGGGTGGATTTGAGTAAAACAAGGATTTGCAAATAGGGCCCCTCTTTTATGTATTTTCCATGAAGCAGAAACATTACTCCCCATAGCATTAGTTGACAAATAAAAAACATTTCCATAACCACCAGAAGCTATTACTACCGCATGTGAAGAATGTCTATTTATTTCCCCAGTGATTAGATTTCTTGTTATAATCCCTCTTGCTTTTCCATCAATTAAGACGATATCCATCATTTCATGTCTGTTATACATTTTTATCTTACCTCTACCAATTTGTCTATTCATAGCAGAATAGGCACCTAGCAAAAGTTGTTGACCAGTTTGTCCTTTAGCGTAAAATGTTCTAGATACGAGTACTCCTCCAAAAGATCTGTTATCTAAAAGGCCTCCATAATCCCGAGCAAATGGAACTCCTTGAGCAACGCATTGATCTATAATATTCCCTGAAACCTCTGCTAATCGATATACATTAGCCTCTCTCGACCTGTAGTCGCCTCCTTTAATAGTGTCATAAAATAGTCTATGAGTAGAATCACCGTCTCCTTGATAATTTTTAGCAGCATTTATACCTCCCTGGGCAGCAATTGAATGTGCCCTTCTAGGGGAGTCTTGAAAACAAAATGTTTTAACATTATATCCTAATTCTGCTAAAGTAGCAGAGGCAGAAGCTCCCGCTAAACCAGTCCCAACGACAATAATATCAATTTGTCTTTTGTTTGCTGGACTTACTAAATTAATTTTACTTTTATGATTAATCCATTTTTCTGAAAGAGCACCCTTTGGAATTTTTGAGTCAAGTTCATAAGAGTTTTTTTTAGTAGGCTTTAAAAGAGCTTTTTCCCATTCTTTAGCTAATAATTTTGCTTTTTTTATGTAAATACCATTTTGACTTTTTTCGCCTTTTGTCTTTGGGTCGGTGAATAAATGAAAGGGTAGAGTTTTAATAAGTCGCTTTGGCTTACGTTTACCATTTACAAATTCGTAACCAGAAAAGAAATTTAACCTAATGGAAGAGGTTCCATTTGAATTTGGTCTATATCTAATTTTTACTGTTTTTTTCAAAATTTTTATTATTTAAGGTACACATGTTATTTGAGGTGTACAAACTCATTAACCAACTGATATTTGTTTTTTCAAAAGTAACAATGGGAAATAATCTAATCATAATGTGTTAGTAAAATGGAATAATGCTATAAAAACAAAACCTAAAGGGACGCCAATAGCAAAAAGTTTTGTCAAACTTCTAATTGAAAGGATATATTTATTGTTTACTCCTACGGATTGGAATGATGAATTAAAACCATGTAAAAGGTGAAGTCCCAGAAAAATAAATGAAAATGAATAAATGACAACCCTTACCGGACTTTCAAATTTATGTATCATTTCGTGGAAATATCTGTCAGGGTCTAATGGGCTAAATCTAATATACTTGTAATTCATTTCAGGAACCCAAAAATCATAAAAATGTAGAAACAAAAAAAGCAAAACAACGATTCCAGATAGAATCATGTTTCTAGACATCCAAGAAGAATTTGAACTGCCTTTTACATAATAATATTTAACAGAACGTGATTTACGGTTTTGGTAGTCTAGTACCATTCCCATAATAAAATGAAAAACTACCCCAAAAATTAATATTGGTTGCAAAATGAATTGAACTATTGGGTTATTCCCCATAAAATGCGAAATACTGTTAAAAATCTTTTCAGAAAAGACAGAAGTTAAATTAATTGTAAAATGTTGAAGCAAAAAAAGAATTAAAAACAGCCCAGAAATAGCCATTGAATATTTTTTAACTAAAGAAGGATTAAATAATTTGAACATCATCTAAAAGTAAAATGTAATTATTCGCAAGGTACACATTTTTTTTAAGGTACATAAATGATTTATTGATTAAGAAACCAAATAACTGAGTTTGTTAAGTTTTTATCAATGAAAAATAACAAAAGATCAAACAAAAGCAACGTTTAATTAATTTAAAATTGAAAAGAAATTAATTAATTTTATCCTATGAGGTATATTCCAATCAGTAGTCGTATTTACAAAAAAAATAGAGGTAGATTCACAAATAAAATGAAAAAGGACAGTGTTGCTGTTTTTAATTCAAATGATATATATCCAATCGGTGCAGATTCAACTTTCCCATTTGAACAACATAGAGATATTTTCTATCTAACTGGTATTGATCAAGAAGAAACCATCTTGATACTTTATCCTCAAGCTAAAGAAATTAAAAACCGTGAAATTTTATTCATTAAAAAAACTGATAAAGATCTTAAAGTTTGGGAAGGACCAAAACTCTCAAAAGAAGACGCAAGATCGATAAGTGGCATTGAAAAAATTTTATGGTTAGATGAATTTGATTCTACTCTTAAGGAAATTACTTCCCAAAATAATGGAATCTATCTTAATAAAAATGAACATTACAGGAATAATTCCCAGACACAGACTAGAGAAGACAGATTCATTTCAAAGTTCAAGAAAGAATACCCAACTCATTCTGTATACAGAAGTAATCCAATATTACAATACCTTAGGTCCATTAAAGATCCTTTAGAAATAAACCAAATTAAAAAAGCTAGTGATATAACTGAGATGGGGTTTAGAAGAATTTTGAAATTTATTAAACCAGATGTTTGGGAATATGAAATTGAAGCAGAACTGCTCCATGAATTTATCTCTAATAGGTCTAAAGGATTTGCTTATTCACCAATAATAGCAAGTGGAAAAAATGCCAACATATTGCATTACATAAAAAATAATTCACAATGTAAATCTGGAGAACTTATTTTAATTGATTCTGCAGCCGAATACGGGAACTATTGTAGTGACCTTACCCGTACAATACCTGTTTCGGGGAGATATAGCATTCGTCAAAAAGCAGTTTATAATGCAGTACTTAATGTTAAAAAAGAGGCTACAGCTCTTTTAACACCCGGTAATTTATGGAAAGAATATCATGAAGAAGTTGGAAAAATTATGACTATAGAGCTCTTAAAATTAGGATTAATTGATAAAAATGATGTTAAAAGGCAAAACCCTAAATCCCCTGCGTACAAAAAATATTTTATGCACGGAACCTCTCATCACATTGGTTTAGACACTCATGATTATGGACTTTTAAATGAACCTTTTGAACCGAATATGGTTTTCACTGTTGAACCAGGTATTTATATACCTAATGAAGGTTTTGGTGTACGTCTTGAAGATGTTGTAGTAGTTCAAGATAGAGGTGAACCTGTTAATTTAATGAAAAACATACCAATTGAAATCGATGAAATCGAAAGTATTATGAATAGTTAGTGACAATCACAATCTGTGTCACAAGATTTATCTTTCGCTTTAAAAAACTTATAATATAAAAATCTTAAGGATAAAAAAAGACAGGCGATAACGAAAAAATACTGGATAAAAGAATTCATGACAGGGACCTATATACTATAAATGCAGAAATATAAGCAATAATTGTCATAAACATGAACTGAATTGCTGGCCACTTCCAGGAATTAGTTTCTTTTTTAACAATTGCAATTGTACTCATACATTGAAGTGCAAATGCATAAAAGACCATTAGAGAAGCTCCTGTTGGTAAGTTAAATAAAAGTTGACCATTTGGCTTTTTTTGATATGACATTTTCTCTTTTATTGTATCTATATTTTCACTACCAACGCTAAAAATCGTTGCCAAAGTCCCAACAAATACTTCTCTTGCTGCAAAGGAGGTGATGATCGCGATTCCTATTTTCCAATCATATCCTAGAGGAGTTAAAATAGGCTCTAGTATTTTCCCTGTGGTGCCTATATAAGAGTTTTCTAATTTATAAGATTGAATCTCATAATCTAATTCATTAGTATTTTTTTTGTTTCGGTATTTCTCCATAATAATTTCCTCCGCATACTTAAAATTATCTCCAGGTCCATTTGAAGCTAAAATCCATAAAAAAATGGATATTGATAATATTATTTTACCTGCTTCAAAAACAAATGATTTTGTTTTTGAATAAACAGTAAATAAAACATTTTTTAAAACGGGTATTTTGTAGTTAGGCATCTCAATCATAACATAATTCTTAAAATTAGACTTAATTATTTTACTTAACACAAAGGCGGAAATTAAAGCCATTAAAACACCAAGCAGGTATAACCCTAAAAGGGTTAATCCTTGATAATTGAATATGAAAATTTTTTTATCTGGAATTACAATAGAAATTAGAATTAGATAAACTGGCAGCCTAGCAGAGCAAGTCATAAAAGGTGTAACCAGTATAGTTATAAGTCTTTGTTTCCAATCATCAATATTCCTTGTAGACATAACAGCGGGTATAGCACAAGCTACTCCGGAAATTAGTGGTATTATACTTTTACCGCTCAAACCATATTTTTTTAGTCTTTTATCAAACAAAAAAACCACTCGACTCATATATCCAGTCTCCTCAAGAATAGAAATAAACATGAAAAGAAGAGCTATTTGCGGGATAAAAATTATTACACCACCGACTCCAGTTATAATCCCTTCTGCTAAAAGGTTTGTAAATATTCCTTTAGGCAAAATCGTTTTTGTGTAATTCGATAAGTATGAAAACATTTCATCAATAAATTCCATTGGAGAACTGCTCCAAGTAAAAATTGTTTGAAATATTATAGCCAAAACTGATATAAAAATAATTGTACCCCAAAAGGAATGTAGAAATATATTATCAAGTTTTGACCTAAGATCATAACCTTTTTTACTATCAATAATTAGGACTTTTTTTAATTTATTTTTTATGAATTTATATCTCTCAATTGCCTCTTTATGTTTTATTTTTTTTAGGTCGTTTACATTTGGAATATTATTTATTTCCAAAAGCCACTCTCTATATATTGAATTAGGGTTATTTTTTTTGTTAATCTTTTGAAGAGTTTTAAGTTCTATGTAACTGTTATCTAAAAGTGTTGAGACATCTGAGTCTAATATTTTAGGAATTTCATTTACTAAATTTTCAATCCCAGAAGAATTTCTTGTACTAACTAAAAAAATTTTTGTTTTCAATCCAATCTCTAAATTATGTGTATCTATAGTTATCCCTCTTTTTTCCATAATATCGCTCATATTTATAACTAAATATGATGGAATACCAAGATCTTTAACTTGGGTGAATAGTAGGAGATTGTGTTTAAGATTTTCAATATCTGAAACTACAAGAGCAGCGTCAGGCGAGATTTCATTTTTTTCAAGTAAAATATTTGATACAATTTTTTCCTCTGGGGAAAATGAGTTAATGCTATAAGTCCCTGGTAAGTCAATTACATTGGCAAAATAATTGTTTTTAAAATTTAAAACCCCTTCTTTTTTTTCAACTGTAACTCCCGGAAAATTACCTACTTTTTGGTTCAGACCTGTTAATTTATTAAATAAAGAAGATTTTCCAGTATTTGGATTACCCAAAAGCAAAAGATTAAATTTTTTTTTCATTAATCTATTTTTTCAACCTCGATTTTTTTGGCAATTTCTTCTGTTATTGCTAAATAAAATCCGTCCAAAACAATATATAACAAACCGTTTTTAGAAGGAGATCTCTCTAACGATATTTCAGCTCCAGGAATAAACCCTAATTGAACAAACTTTGTAGGGACATATTCCGTATGAACTTTACTAACTCTCACAAGCTGATTTAATTTGATTTTATCTAAAGTCATCAAATTTAGGATGGATTATTTAACTAAATTAGTCTAAAATGATTGGTTTGCAAAAATGATTTTAGGACTAGTTATATACTTCAAGTAGAATTTCGATATCTTTTTTAAGTATTTGCATATCTGTGTCATCAGTGCCGTCGTAAAATCCCCTAATCCTTTTTTCTCTATCGACAAGAACAAAATTTTCTGTATGAATCATATCATGAGAATTACTTTCTCTATTTTCTTTTACCACTAAAAATGATTTTCTAGCAAGAGAATAAATTTTTGACTTATCTCCTGTCAACAGATTCCAATACTTGTCATCCACACCTTTTTTAATAGAATATTCTTTAAGAACAGGTACTGAATCTATCTCTGGAGTCACAGAAAACGATAATAATTTAACTTTATTCTTATCTTTTATATAATTTTGAATATTAACCATGTTATTAGTCATTATAGGACAAATTGATGGACAAGTTGTAAAGAAAAAATCAGCAACATAGATAAATCCTTCGTAATCTTTTTCTGATATTATTTCTCCATTTTGGTTTAAGAACTCGAAACTTTTAATTTTGTGAAATCTTTTCACATGATGAATACTGCTATCAACAAGCTCATAGTTTACATCATTAGGTTGAAAAATTGGCAACACTTTTTTTGGTGTTAAAGCTTCATAAAAAAGAAACAAAATAGTAGAGGCAATTGATAAAAATATGACTATAAAAACTTTATATCCAGACATAATTTAAAACATTGATTATATAATCTTTAAAATAACAAATGTTAAATCAAATATAAATTGAAATATAAACAATACTAGAAGTTTGAAATGTTTATTTTTGTGCCTCAATAAGAAAAATTTATGGAGATTTTTTTAATTAAGGCTTTTCAATTTTTACTAAGCTTATCTTTAATTGTATTGTTACATGAACTTGGACATTTCATTCCTGCAAAACTTTTTAAAACCAAAGTAGAAAGATTTTATCTGTTTTTTGATGTTAAATTCTCCATCTATAAAAAGAAAATTGGCGATACCATATATGGAATTGGATGGTTACCCTTAGGAGGTTATGTAAAAATAGCTGGTATGATAGATGAAAGTATGGATTTAGATCAAATGAAAAAAGATCCTCAGCCATGGGAATTTAGATCAAAACCCGCATGGCAAAGATTAATTATAATGTTGGGAGGGGTTACTGTAAATATTATTTTAGGATTTCTTATTTACATGATGATATTATTTATTTGGGGAAAAGATATTTTACCCTACGCTGATATGCCTGACGGATTTAATGCTTCCCCAGTTGCAAAATCGATCGGTTTTAGGGATGGAGACATAGTACTTGAAGTAGACAACAAAGAGCTAGAATCTGTAGTGGATGTGAATCGTTATCTTTTTCTTAGAAATTCGAAAAAAGTTAAAGTTAAGCATCCAGACGGGGAAATTAGGGTAATCGACATTCCTGAAAATTTTGGCTCTAAACTTTTTGAAGCTGGTGAAATAATTCCATTATCTCCAAGAATCAGTAATACTGTTGACAGTATCGTTATGGGTGGACCAGCTGATCTTGCAGGAATTAAAGCAGGTGATAAAATTATTGGTCTTTTTGAAGATAAAATTTCATCTAGGAATGACATAACAGTTGACAAATATTCTAAAAAAGATTCGCTGAAATTTACAATTCAAAGAGACGGAAACTCAATCGTAAAGTATGTATACCCAAAAGAAAATTCATTTTTTGGAGGATATTTCAAGCAAAATTTTAAATTAACTCATGTTGGTTTAACATTCTCTGAAAGTATTATTCAAGGTTTCAGCTACGGATATTGGACTCTTTATGAATATATAGCACAATTCAAATATATTTTTACAAAAAAGGGAGCTTCACAATTGGGTGGTTTTGGTGCAATTGGTAGCTTATTCCCATCAAAATGGGATTGGAAAGGTTTTTGGTCTAGCACAGCCCTAATCTCAATTATTCTCGCCTTCATGAACATTCTACCCATTCCAGCACTAGACGGAGGACATGCTATGTTTTTGATATATGAAATTATAACCGGTAGAAAAGCCAATGACAAAGTTCTTGAGTATGCCCAGGTAATAGGATTCATATTTCTTATCACTTTAGTCATTTATGCAAACGGAAATGACCTCTACAGATGGCTTTATAAATAAAATATTTGTGCCGTTTTTTTTTCACTAATAATTGTGTTTTCTATATTTGGATTATAATGATTAAAAAATCCATATGAAAAATTTAATTTTTTTATTCTTTCTTTTGCTGTTTATCAATATTTATTCCCAGGAAGAGAAAGCCAGTATTGAAGATTTTGTTACCGAACATCAAGGTCTTGAAGAAAATGATAGTGGTGAAATAACTCCAATAAATGACAGAGAAATAAACAAGAAGATTCGTTTTTTTATCGAAGAGAAGTATGTTAATGTTGAATTTACTCGAAATATAATTTGGGATAACTATCAAACATTTATAAGTCCTTATGATAGATATCACTATCACACTTTTATAGTCCAAGTTAAGGTTCAAGGTCATGACAGGTTGAAATATCTTGAGGTCACATATTATCCTAGAAATCAAAAAATAGAGAGTGGATTTGAATGGGACGATAATACAATGGAATTCGAAGATAAAACAGAAGTAAAAGAAGTAGAAGCTATTAACTCATAAGAGTCTATTTTTCATGATTTTCTTTTTTTGTTTTTACTTTTACTTCAATGATTTCACTATTCGTTATTACAAATATTCGTTGCTCATTTTTAATTTTTGGTAAGTGCATTCCTGTAAAACCACCAAAAGAGGGTAATATTATTTGATCTTTATCAAAGATAAAGCAAGGTAATTTCATTATTTGTTTCCCTTTTCCGATTAATCTCACTCCAGGGTGAATGTGTCCAGAAAAAACAAAACAATCATTTATTTTTTTAGGATAATGTGTGAAAAAAAAATTATCTATTTTTAAGTCATCATAAATTTTTATTCCTATTTGCTTAAATTTTAATTTTGAAATGACATCATGGTTACCCTTAATTAAAACAATTTTAAATGAGCTCTTTTTTACCCAATTTTCAAACAGGAACCATTCGTTATTTAGATAACTATGAAATAAATCTCCCAAAAAAATTACTTGGGAAAAATTAAGTGCTTTTTTTAGTTTCGATATCTTTTCATAAAAAATGCCTTCAGCTTTTCTAGGAACAGGTATACCGCTTTTTCTGAAATGTCCTACTTTTCCCAAATGTATGTCTGCAAGTAAAAGTGTATCTTTTTCTTTCCAAAAAATAGCCCCGGTTTTATCTAAATAAAAGTGATTATTAAAAATAATTATTTCTTTCATTTAGTCGACTTTTCAAGTTGTAAATACATTTTTCTAATTCGGTCCTCGACACTTTCAGATGAAATTTTACTTCTAATTCTGTCTGTGATTAATGGAAATGAAAATGGTGTCGGATATTTACAGTCTTTCCAGACAATTTTTAGCTTTTCAATTTTTTCAAAAGACCTCTGTATTCTTGAACTTTCTATTCCATGATCGAAAGTTTCATTTATGGCCTGCAGATAAAGTAAATTGTCAGGTTCGTATTCTTTAAAAACATCATAAAATAGTTGAGAACCTGACTGAAGCTGTTTTGTTTTTAAGGGTTTTTTAGGATAACCCTGAAAAACTAATCCTGAAATTACTGCGATTTCTCTAAATTTCCTCCTACTCATTTCAGAAATATTAACACTTTTTGAAAGGTCATCTAATAAATACTCCTTGGTTAATAAATTATTTTCTAAAAAAATATCTCTGTCAAACTCTTGGTCTGATAAAAGCTCAAATCCATAATCATTGACGGATATTGTAAAAGTTATTGAATAAAGTAAACTTATTCTATAAGCTAGTAAGTTTGAAACTGCTTCGTTTACTGCATATCCTTCAAAAAGGTAAAATACAGTATGAAAACCCTCTCTAGTTTTAAAACGCTCAATAAGCAATTCATCACTATTTGGTATTTTTGATTCTCGGTTCTGTTGTTTAAACATAGTCCTTAGGGCTTTGAACTCTTGTTTTGAGTGGTTTTTTTTGTTGTGGAAAGTGTTTTTTAAAAGATCACTTAAATTAGAACTAAAGCTAAACCTTCCTCCAATCCAAGCTGGTATTTTAGCTTTATTTACTTTTGATTTTCTAACTATCACCTCCATCCCTTTGAGAGTTAAGAGTTCTAAGTTTTTGCCTGCAAATGTAAAAATATCTCCTTTTGACAATTTTGACACAAACCATTCTTCAATTGTGCCTAAATGTTTACCAGTTTGATATTTAACTTTAAGTACTGAATCACTTACAATTGTTCCCATTGAGAGTCTATGTCTCAATGCAATTCCTTTGTTAAGCACAATCATCAATCCGTCCTCTAAAATTTGTACTTTTTTGAATTCATCATAATATTCTAAAGATTGGCTACCCTTAGTTAAAAAATTTAGAATCCATTTCCATTTACTATAATTAATCGTTTGAAAACTAAATGTTTTTTTTATCACTGAAAAAATTTCGTCAGGAAAAAAACCTTCTCCAATTGCAAGAGTGGTTAGAAATTGAATCAACACGTCATAAGAATTAATATGCGGTAATCGGTCTTCAATCATTTGTTTTTTAATTCCTTCTTGTAAAGCTACAGATTCAATTAATTCAATTGCGTGGGTAGGAAGAAAATATATTGTACTGGGATTATTAGGTTTATGTCCACTTCTACCAGCCCTTTGAATAAACCTTCCAACACCTTTTGGGCTTCCCACTTGGATACATGTTTCAACTGGACTAAAGTCAACTCCAAGGTCAAGACTAGAAGTACACACGACAACCTTTAATTTATTTTCTCTTAGACTATTTTCTACCCATAGTCTTATTTTTTTATCGATACTCCCATGATGCATTGCAATTGCTCCAGCTAATTCTGGATAAGAATGTATGATTGTGTGGTACCAAATTTCACACTGTGAACGCGTATTGGTAAATATTAAAGTTGTTTTACCTTTTCTAATAATTTTGTTTACCTCACCTATCAAATGAGTGCCTAAATGACCTCTCCATGGAAATCTCTCCATACTTTTTGGAATGATGGATTTTACATTTATTTTCTTTTTTATTTTAGATGTAATGGCTTTAAAATTATTTCCTATCCCCATTAATATCTCACCAGCTAGTTTTTTATTCCCAAGTGTAGCAGAAATACCAATAATTTTCATTTTTGGTATTAAAAATTTGAGATATGAGATTGCTAGTTCTACCTGAACACCCCTTTTTGTTCCTAAAAGTTCATGCCACTCGTCAACTACTAGGAATCTCAAATTTTTAAATACATCTTTGTGCTTTTTTGAGCTTATAAGAATATGTAAAGTCTCTGGAGTGGTAATTAATCCAAAAGGAAATTTTTTGTTTTGTTTTATTCTTTTGCTTTGCGGAGTATCTCCTGTTCTTAATTCAACTTTTATATCCGTTTTTAAATCTGTGCATAACTGTTGTGTAGATTTTTGGATTTCGACTGCCAAGGCTCTAAGTGGAGTGATCCATATAACATTTATTCCTTCTTTAATTTTTTTTAATTTAAAAGATTCATTTAAAACACCTCCCCAAATAGCATAGGTTTTTCCTGTTCCAGTTGGTGCGTGAAGCATAATATTTTCTCCTTTCTCGAAGAGTTTCCAACAATCAACTTGAAAGTCCTGGGGTTTCCATCGCTTTGATTTAAACCACTTTTCCACTGAACTCATGCTAACAACTTTTTTAAGTCTTCAACTGAATTAGCCTCTGCAATTATTTTATCATGTCTTTGTCTAAGAATCCTCGGAAAACGGACTGAAACTCCACTTTTATGTCTTGAAGACAATGAAACACCTTCAAATGCTATTTCAAAAACAAGTTTCGGTTTCACTTGCCTTACTGGACCAAATTTATTTATTGTGTTTTGTTTTACAAATCTATCTACCTCTTTAATTTCTTTGTCAGTTAGTCCTGAATAAGCCTTCGCAAAAGTTACTAATTCTCCATTATTCCATAATCCAAATGTATAATCTGTATATAAGTTTGTTCTTCTTCCGTGACCTCGCATGGCATATGTCAAAACTGCATCAATAGTTTTTGGATCAGATTTCCATTTCCACCAATTTCCTTTTATCCTTCCAACTTCGTACTTAGAATCTTTTCTTTTTATCATCAATCCTTCACTCTTTTTTTTACTAGCATTCTTCCTTTCCATTTTAACTTCGTCCCAACTTTCAAATTTCATATAATTGGATAATCTGACTGGCGATGAAGGTTTTAAATTATTTTTTAAAATGACTTCTAGTTTTTTTTGTCTCTCAAATAGAGGTAAGGTCCTTATATCTTTGCCTCCAATTTCTAGAAGATCGTAAGCCATTATTATAATAGGATTTCGATGCAAATCCTTTTTGGAAATGTTTTTCTTCCCAATCCTTTTTTGCAAGGTGTTGAAATCTCCAATTGCTCCATTTTTAAAAGGTAAAAGTTCTCCATCTATAACGGTTCCGTTTGGAAGTTGTTCTGACAAAATTTTAAGTTCAGGAAAATTTTTTGTTATTAAATCTTCACCTCTACTCCATAAATAAAAATTGCCTCCTCTTACAATTAGTTGTGCTCTCATTCCATCCCACTTGTGTTCTATATGCCATTCACCTACGTTTGATTTTGAAAATAAATCTGAATCTATAGGGTAAGCCAGATAAAATGGATATGGTTTTGACAATTGATCTTTCGGATCAGGATTGATTATTAGTTTTTCAAGAGTAGTTGATTGGGGATCCCATTCTCCCATTAAACGGTGTGCAATAATGTGTTCTTCAATGTTAACTGCCTTGGACAAAGCTCTGGTCATCAGTTTTTGGCTAATACCAATTCTAAAACCACCAGTTAAAATTTTATTAAAAACAAATCTTTCATAGTTGTTAAATCCCTTCCATCTTTTCAATATATATTTTTTTTTCTCTTCATCTGTTTTATCTTTTAATGATATTATTTCTTTAATGCAGCCAGTTAAAGATATTTTAAATGAAGAATTATCTTGAGTGATTAATAACGATATTGTCTCAGCAAGATCACCAACTATGTGATATGATTCTTCAAAAAGCCAGTTAGGTAAATTACTCTCCTCTGATGCCCATTGTCTTAGAAGAGTTGTAGTCAGTGGTCTTTTAGGTCTTCTATGAGACATTAGAGCTATAGCCCATAACATATCTTCACTTGAAGATTTTAAAAAATAATTTGATAACGCTTCAACTTTAAGGTTAGT
Organism: Flavobacteriaceae bacterium; assembly: GCA_045561795.1. Classification (GTDB taxonomy): domain Bacteria; phylum Bacteroidota; class Bacteroidia; order Flavobacteriales; family Flavobacteriaceae; genus TMED96. The sequence goes on along the minus strand of JBJKWZ010000016.1, from coordinate 1,299 downwards.
CTTATTAGTGTTGTCAAGAGTTTTAATTAAGCGTGCAAACTTTCTCACTGTTGATTTTCTGTTTCTGGTGTTTCTTGTTCGTATTCTGTTTTTTCTGACAGCGCATTTAATCCTTGTTCATTTAAATACTTCGCAAAAATATCAGTATAACCATGAGTAGTAATTACATTCTCACATTCAGTTGAATTAATTGCAGACAACAATCCATCCCAGTCTGCGTGATCTGATAATATAAAGGATCTGTCCACTGCTCTCCTTCTTCTTGCACCTCTTATTGCCATCCACCCCGATGCATAACCAGATGATGTGATTCCCAATTTTTTACTCCATGCGCTTCCCAAAACAGCGGGTGGTGCAAGTACCAGATTGCCCTCAATCTCTTTTTTTGAGGTATCTCTTGTAATTAGAGTCGTTTTGGGAAAATCTATTTTGGATCTTAAAACTTCTGTCATTTTTTCAGTGGCTCCGTGTGTGAAAATTTTTCCGATTTCAGGATTTAAATTTTTTAACAATCTTTGAATTTTCCCAAGCGAGTAGCCCATCAATAAACTGCTAACACCATTTGATTTATTTTCAGCCCACCAATTATTTATTTGCTCATGAACTATCTTTGGTTTTTCCCACTTATAAACTGGTAATCCAAAAGTACATTCAGTTATAAACGTGTCGCACTTTATTGGTTCAAAAGGAGTAGAGATTTTGTCATCCTGAGTTTTAAAATCACCAGTGAAAACCCAAACTTCACCCTTATATTCAACTCTTATTTGCGACGAGCCTGGAACATGTCCAGCAGGATGGAATGAAAAAGTAACACTATTGATTTTAAATTTATCTCCATATTTTTTACCCGAAACATTTATTTTTCCTAACCTATGTTTTAAAATAGGTACATTGTCAATTTGGGTTATATAGCTTTTACTACCCCATCTTGCATGATCAGAATGTCCATGAGTAATTAATGCTTTATTCACTCCCCTCCAAGGGTCTAAATAAACATCGGCCTTAGAACAATAGATACCATTAGATGTAAATTCGAGTAATTTCATTTAATAATTAATTGATTATGAAAATTAATAGAAAATTTAACCTTTCCATGTTCCTCCATAAGTATAATTATCATTCCTAGGTTTTACAATCATTAAGCAACCTTTACAAATAAAAACCCAATCCTTTTTAGAATAATGTTTAGATAGATATTTTACTCTATAAAGGGTATTAAATTCATTTCTGCATTTCTCACATTTCTTCATTTCAATATTCTATTTTTGTAAATAAGAAAATGAGAATTTTAATCCTAAC
>JBJKWZ010000015.1:0-47031 GCA_045561795.1 Flavobacteriaceae bacterium | reverse complement strand
TACAATAGAACCATTAAAGATGATAAGCGTTTAAGCACCTTACTTTATGGAGCAGGTACAAATGGCCTTAGAGTTAAAAGAGCTCTAGATGACAGTAACTCAACAAAAGTTATTGGTTTTTTGGATGATGATAAATCTAAAATTGGAAGAACAATTGAAGGATTACCGGTTCAAAGTTTAAATAATAAACTTCAAAAGATTAGCAACAAAGGCTTAGGTGTTGACCAAATAATAATAACTACAAATAAGCTTAGCCAAAAAAATAAGAATACACTATTTAATTTTTTTAAGAGTAAAAAAGTAAAAATTTTCAAGGTCCCATCAATGGATAATCTTGCTATTAATAAGGGAACAATTAATAATTTGTCACCCTTTAAGATTGAAGACCTTTTAAAAAGAGATCAAATACATATTGATCTAGATAAAAACAAGAAACTATATTTTAAAAAAACTATACTAGTTACTGGTGCCGCTGGCTCAATTGGAAGTGAGATTGTGAGACAACTTCTAAATTTTAATCCAAAAGAAATTATCTTATTCGATAATAATGAAAATTCTCTATTCAATATTAGAAAAGAACTCGAATGCAAAAAGGCGAAAACAAAATTTCATTATCTATTGAAAAGTGTGACAGATTTAAATTCAGTCGAGTTTTGTTTTTCTAGTTTCAAAATTGATGTTGTTTTTCATGCAGCTGCTTATAAACATGTATACATGACTGAGAACATGCCTCAAGCCACAATATTAAATAACATATTGGGAACCAAAAATGTTATTGATACTGCTGTTCACAAAAAGGTTTCAACCTTCGTTTTTGTATCAACTGATAAGGCTGTAAACCCTTCTAATATTATGGGAGCTACTAAAAGGATTGCTGAGATGTATCTGTCTGTCCTTTCATCAGAAAATAAAACAAAAATAATAACAACAAGATTTGGAAATGTTTTAGGTTCAAATGGATCAGTTGTACCTATTTTTCAAAATCAGATAGCTAAAGGAGGGCCCATAACTGTGACTCATCCGAAGGTAACCAGATTTTTTATGACTATTATCGAAGCGTGTCAACTCGTACTTGAGGCAGGTGCAACAGGCAACCACGGTGAAATATACGTTTTTGATATGGGCAAACCTGTAAAAATCATAGATTTAGCAATTAATATGATTAGATTATCGGGTCTTATTGAAAATGAAGATATTGAAATCAAATTCAGTGGCTTAAATAGAGGTGAAAAACTTTATGAAGAATTATTAACTGACCAAGAAAACTTAAAAAAATCACACAACAAATTAATTTTCATAGCTGAAAAGCAAAAAATTAACGTCGCAATTAAAACAAAAATATTGCAATTAATTAAAGATGCTTCAAACTCTAAAAACACAAATTATTTAGTTTCCTCTATAAAAAAAATTGTTCCTGAGTTTAAATCAACAAATCCGAATTATAAAATACTGAAATAAATTCTATTCAGATGGAACAATTTTTATATTTCTTAGGCAAACATTAAAAGGATAGGACTGTCTTCCGTCAGCATTGGTTGTTGATGGGTGCTTAGTAAAACTTAAATTAAAATTGGAAATTAATGGAAGAGGAATAATAACTTGTCTAAATTCGGTTGATTCATTTGAAGAGATTGACCATAACTCTCCAGCTTCGATTGTAATACTTGATGCTGAGGATAAATTTGGAGTATATCCCAAGGAAATTCTTTTTAAATTATTTGAAATAGCAGGTAGAACAATGAAATCAATTTTATATTCAAAAACTAAATTTTTTTTACTTGTTCCAAAATTTGTAAATTCTTTAGATATATCTATTGGTTCTGTAAGTGTAAAGTCATCATTGTCATAAAAGCCAACAATAGAATTTTCACATACTGAAAAAGTTGCGGTTGATAAATCTGACGGACTGAACCACATACCAGAAGTATTTATCCAACCGTTAGGGTTTGATGAATTTTGGACTTTAAGATCATCCAAATATTCATATGTTACGTAATCTGATTTAATATTTATATCGAAACTCCCTGAGTTAGCTACTGCGTGAGTAACATCATACCTACCAAAACCTCCACGATATTCAACTAAAACGCCTATCTGACTAGATGTATTTGGATCATTGATATTTCCTTCAACAGTTGTTGTACCACTTGATGTAGTGCTTGAACCAGAACTAGTATAACCTCCCTCAAAAACCCATTTAAAAATATCAAAATTTTGAGCCGTAGAAACGTATGAAACATTGAATGTGTAAGAGTTCAATGAACTTTCTGAAAATGTAAACTTGTTTTTAGAGGACAAAAATGTAGCTTCTAATTCTCCAACATTTCCATTGGGGTCTCCAGTTGGAGAAATAATTTCGGATTCTTCTGAATCTAAACCCAACGATGGCACATATTCTGGAGTACATCCAGAAAAAATCATTAAAGTTAATATTAGTATTTTTATTTTTTCAACCAATATTCTGAGGGATTAAATATTTTAAGATAAATTTAGAAAAAACTTTCGTTAGTCTTTTAAATTCTCATTAAGATTTGGCTAAAAATGTTAGGTTCATAAGTTAAATTAAGTAAATTTGCAACCCAAAGAAAAAGATGTTTGCTATAGTAGAAATATTAGGACAACAATTTAAGGTTCAAAAGAATCAAAAATTAGTAGTTAACAAACTTGATAAAAAAGAAGGTTCTAAAATTTCTTTTGAAAATGTTCTTCTAATTGATAACGATAAAGAGTTTAGTCTAGGAAATCCTACAATTGACGGGTATTTTGTTGAAGCAAAAATAATTAAGCACTTAAGGGGAGATAAAGTAGTTGTTTTTAAAAAGAAAAGAAGAAAAGGTTATAAAGTCAAAAATGGACACAAGCAACACTTATCTGAAATTTTAATTGAGTCTATTTCTAAAAACACTAATTTTAATAAAAAAGTAAAAAATACAGATGCTACTCTTACTAAGGGTAGTTCTAAAAATGATCGAGCAAATAAAGATAAAGAAGAACTTGATCTTAAATCCAAAACCTTGGGTGAACTTAAAGAAATTGCTAAAAACAAAAAAATAACTGGCTATTCATCTATGAAAAAAGCAGATTTAATTAAAACTATAAATTCTTTAAATTAAATAAATGGCACATAAGAAGGGAGTTGGTAGCTCCAAAAATGGAAGAGAATCGGAATCAAAACGGTTAGGAGTTAAAATTTTTGGCGGTCAATTAGCCAAGGCTGGAAATATAATAGTTAGGCAGAGGGGTACTGTTCATAACCCTGGAGCTAATGTGTATATTGGCAAAGACCACACTTTACACGCAAAAATTGATGGTTTAGTGAAGTTTACCAAAAAGAGAAACAATAAATCTTTTGTTTCTATTGAAGCTTGAATCTGTTAAAGTTCAATTATAATCTTAATATCTGTAATATTCTGGCTTGAAAGGCCCGTTTTTGTCAACCCCTATATATTTAGCTTGGTCTGCAGTTAAATCTTCTAATTCTACTCCTAGATGCTTTAAATGAAGTTTAGCCACTTTCTCATCAAGATACTTAGGTAAAGTGTAAACGTTATTGTCGTAATTAGCATGATTCTTCCAGAGTTCGATTTGAGCCAATACTTGGTTTGCAAATGAGTTACTCATTACAAAGCTTGGGTGACCAGTAGCACATCCTAAATTAACAAGTCTCCCTTCTGCTAGGACGATAATTTCCACACCATTATTAAGTTTATATAAGTCTACTTGAGGCTTTATTTCAGTTTTTTGATGAGAAAAATTTTCCTCAAGCCAGGTAATATCAATTTCATTATCGAAATGACCAATATTACATACAATTGTTTTATCTTTCATTTTTTTGAAGTGCTTCCCAGAAATTATATCTTTATTACCCGTTGCAGTAACTACAATATCCATCTTTTCAATCACTGAGTCAATTTTCTTAACTTCATAACCATCCATAGCAGCCTGAAGAGCGCAAATCGGATCTATTTCAGATATTGTAACTATCGCACCAGCTCCAGAGAAAGACGCTACTGTTCCCTTTCCAACATCTCCATATCCGGCTACTAGAACTCTTTTCCCAGCTAGCATAATATCTGTTGATCTTCTTACTGCGTCAACTGCACTTTCTTTGCAACCGTATTTGTTATCAAACTTTGATTTTGTTACCGAATCGTTTACATTAATTGCTGGTAACGTAAGTGTTCCATTTTTCATTCTTTCATATAATCTTAAAACACCTGTGGTAGTTTCTTCCGAAAGCCCCTTTATATTTGCAACAAGCTCTGGATACTTATCAAGGACCATATTAGTTAAGTCACCACCATCATCTAAAATCATATTTAGAGGTTTTTTTTCGTCACCAAAAAAGAGCGTTTGTTCGATACACCATTCAAATTCTTCTTCATTCATTCCTTTCCAAGCGTAAACTGGTATTCCAGCGGCTGCAATTGCAGCAGCAGCATGATCCTGAGTAGAGAAAATATTACATGAACTCCAAGTTACATCGGCTCCGAGGTCAACAAGTGTTTCAATTAAAACTGCTGTTTGAATTGTCATATGTAAACAACCTGCTATTCTAGCACCATCGAGGGGTTTTAATTTTGAATATTCTTCTCTTATTTGCATTAATCCAGGCATCTCAGCCTCAGCAAGGTTAATTTCTTTTCTTCCCCATTCTGCCAAACCAATATCTTTCACTTTATATTGGAGCGTTTCCACCTTATTATTCATAATAATTTTTATATTTAGTGCAAATCTACTTACTTTATTTCAATTTTCAAATGCCGTTTTTAAAAGAAATTATTGTCAAAAAAAATATTAGAATTTTGATATGGAAGATAGATGAAAAATTATCTGATTTAAAAGCTTTAATACAATTAACGGAAGACCAACATAGGGAATTGAAGATAAGAAAACCTATTTCTAATAAAAAACAATATTTAGCATCTAGAAAACTTATTATAATGGCTGAGATGAATGAATTAAACAACAATTTTTATGAGTCTCTTTCATTAAAAAAGAACGTTTATTACTCAATTTCGCATACCATAAAATTTGCAGTTTTAGGAATAGGTATTCAGAAAATTGGAGTTGATATTGAATCTTATCGCCCTAAAATTTTACATATCAAATCAAAGTTTATAAATATTAAAGAGAGTTATTTTATGAAATCAGATGACATTAAAGTTATAACTAGGTTGTGGACTTGTAAAGAAGCTATTTATAAATGTATTTTTAAAAACAAATTATCATTTAAAAAAGACATCATTTTAGAAAAATTTGATATGAAAGAAAAATATGGTCGTGGGAAGGTTTATTTAAAAGGAAAAACAATTCCAATTAATTTACATTTCAGTAATTTAGATAATCATCAATTAACAATGTCGTATTTATGAAAATTTCAGTTGAAGTTACTTTAGCACCACTAGAAGAAAACTATAAATATAAAATTAAAAAATTTATCTTATCAATAAGAAAATCAGGCTTCAAGTATAACGAAACACCATTAAGCACACATATTTACGGAGATTATACATCACTTATGTATTTCCTGACAAAGTCTATTCAAGAAAGTTTTGAAGAAATCGACTCCGGCATTATTAGCTTGAAAATATTTAAATCTGATAGGAGCAAATATATTCCATTTGATTAAAATTGCTTATGAGCCAATTTTTAGAAGGAATTAGCATTGATTTAGGGCTTGAAGTTTTCGCTGCATTTCTAGGAATCTTGAGCGTCTGGTTTGCAAAAAAAAACAAAATTTTAGTTTATCCAACAGGAATTATATCAACTTTAATTTATGTATGGATCCTATTTAAAAACCAACTTTTAGGAGATTTAATTGTGAATGCATATTTTTTTTTAATGAGTATATATGGATGGTTTTTTTGGAGTAGAAAAAATGAAGGAAATTTTCAAAATAACATTTCAAGGCTTAATTTAAATGAGTCAATTTTTGGTTTAATTATATTTACAATTGGATTTATAACCATAAACTATCTATACAATATATCAAATTGGGAGGAAAATTACGTTTCATCTATTGATACCTTAACAACTGCTATTTTTTGTTCTGCAATGTGGTTCATGGCTAGAAGAAAAATAGAGCATTGGATATTGTGGATAATTGGAGATATTATATCTGTCCCCCTATATATTTATAAAGGTCTTTATTTTACCTCGATTCAATACCTTATTTTTACTATTATTGCACTTTTAGGATTTTTTACATGGCTAAGGGAATTAAACAAAAAAAAACTAACTGTAAAAGAATTGTAATTTACGGACCAGAAAGTACGGGGAAAACAACTCTTGCTTATGATTTAGCTAATTACTATAAAACAAGTTGGGCTCCAGAGTATGCCAGAGAGTATCTTCAAAGAAAATGGGATATGTATAAGGAAAAATGCAATTTGGATGATTTGATAAATATTGCTTTAGGTCAAATAAAAGAGGAAAATAAAATGATATCAAAATCTAGAAAATTTATTTTTTGTGATACAAATGTTTTGGTTACTAAAGTATGGTCTGAAACATATTTTAATGGATATTGTCCTGCACAAATAAAAAATATTTTAAAATCAGTTAGATATGATTATTATTTTTTAACCAATATAGATATTCCATGGGTAAAGGATGATTTAAGAGATAGACCTGATAATAGAGAAGAAATGTTTAATTATTTTAAGAATCAGTTGGATATTAATAAAATTCAATATTCTGTTGTTAGCGGTGACAACCAGGCAAGATTAAAGAAAGCTATTTTAATTTTAGATAAAATATTTGACTAATTAGTTAATTTATTTTTTATTTTTACGTCAAATAGGGGTGCTTTAAAAAGCTGAGATTATACCCGTAGAACCTGGGCAGGTAATGCTGCCAAGGAACACAGCGTATTTATAGTTACCCGTAATTAATTGTTTAAATGAAAAATACGCTTTTAACACTATTGTTCTTCGTCCCACTTTTCTATAACTTTTATTCTCAGGAAAAAGAAAAAGACTCTTTGAATTTTCAATTAATTGCTCTCGAAGAAATTAATGTGACCTCAACGAGAGCCATAAAAGAACAACCATTTAGTTTTTCAAATATTGACAAGAGTAATTTGGAACCAAGAAATATAGGACAAGATCTACCTATTTTGTTGAACTTTTTACCATCCGTGGTAACAACCTCGGATGCAGGTGCTGGTATCGGTTATACTGGAATTAGGGTTAGAGGTAGTGACGCCACAAGAGTTAATGTTACGATTAATGGTATTCCCTTTAATGATAGTGAATCTCAAGGAACTTACTGGGTTAATTTACCTGACTTTAGTTCTTCTGTCGAAAATATTCAATTGCAAAGAGGAGTGGGAACTTCTACGAATGGCGCAAGTGCGTTTGGCGCAAGTTTAAACATTCTAACTGACGGGATTTCAAAAGAAAAATTTTTTGAGTCTAACAATAGCTTTGGTGGTTTCTCGACACTTAAAAACTCAATTAGATTTTCAACTGGAGATGTAAATGAGAAGTTTCAAATTTCTGGCAGGTTTTCAAAAATCATTTCGGATGGTTATATTGAAAGAGCGTCTTCAGATTTAAGGTCATATTTTTTACAGACCTCTTTTTCAAAAAATAAAACACTTATAAAAGCACTAATTTTTGGTGGTCATGAAAAAACATATCAAGCTTATTGGGGTATAGATCCAGAGATGCTCAGTAAAAATAGACGGTATAATTCAGCAGGAGAAATTTACGACGACAGTGGAAATTTCGAAAATTTTTATAACAACCAAGTTGATAATTACAAACAGGATCACATACAAATTCATTGGAATCAGATTTTTAATAATAAACTATCCTCTTCAATAAGCTTTAATTATACATATGGTAGAGGTTATTATGAGGAGTATAATGATAAATGGAAAGACGAAAACTTTTCTTTTTCTGGAATGACATCATTTTCAAACCTGGGGTTAGATAATCTAGTTTTTGGTAATGATATTATTTCAAGTTCTGATAACGTAACAAGAAAGTGGTTAGAGAACGATTATTATGTAATAACTGGTAATCTTCAGTATAATTCAAGAAAACTAAAAATGGTCTACGGATTTTTGGCAAGCAATTATGATGGGGATCATTATGGAAAATTAATTTGGTCAAGATTTGCTAGCCAGGGATATCCAAATCAAGAATTTTACAGGAATAAAGGGGAAAAAGATGAGTTTTCAATTTTTGGGAAATTCACAGCACCAATCTTAACAAACTTAACAGGTTTTCTTGACCTTCAAATAAGGAATATTAAGTATAATGCCAAGGGGATTATGAATAGACTAGTTCCAATAAATATTCAAGATAACTTCAGTTTTTTTAACCCAAAGGCTGGTATAACATATAAAATAGATAATGGCTCAAATTTATATTTTTCTTTTGCTAGATCTCACAGAGAGCCAAACAGAACAGACTACGAGAATGGAAATCCAATACCAGAAAAGCTGAATAATTTTGAATTAGGATTAAGAAAAAATAATTGGTCATTAAACCTATATTACATGAGATACAAAGACCAATTAGTTTTAACAGGCGAAATAGACGAAGTAGGATCTCCAATTAGACAAAATGTAGGAGATAGTTATAGATTGGGAGTAGAATTTGAAAGTAACTTCATGATTTCGAGTAGACTATCATGGGCACCCAATTTATCATTAAGTGAGAATAAAAATAAAGATTTTTATTTCAGAAAAGATGGAATTCTGACAAATCTAGGGGAAACAAGTATTTCATTCTCGCCAAATATTGTTGCCGGTTCAATATTCAATTATGGATTTAATGAAAAAACAAATATATCAGTTTTGACGAAATATGTAGGCAAACAATTTATGGGGAATATTGACTCAAAACTATCCAAACTTAACTCATATTCAACAACTGACTTAAATATTATTTACGCCCCAACAAGTTTCCCTCTTTTTAAAAATTTAAAAATATCGCTTTTAATTAATAATGTTTTTGGATTGAAGTATATATCTAACGGTTATTTTTACACTTTTGATGACGACTATTCTTCGCCAGGCAACATTAAAACAATTGAAGGTGTAGGTTACTATCCTCAGGCTCAGAGAAATTTTCTAATTGGCATTAATACAAGATTTTAATTGTAGATTACTAGATTACTACCCGAAACCCTAACACCATAATTAATCATAGGATATTGATTGGTTTCATTTGGTGATGGATTAAGTAGTTGTCCAGTAGCCAGGCTATATTGATAACTTTCACATTCACATTCAGTTAAACTACCGATGATTTTTGTCTTTGAGCAAGAATTTGGTTTATGGTTTGGGCAACTAGCCTCCCAAGCTAAATAATTGTTGTTATTGAGGTTATAAAGTATAATCCCCTTGTGTCCAAAATCAGTTAATAAAGTACTTCCTCCAGTAAATTTTAGGTCGTTGTAAAGAGGAAGGTTTAGATTAATTGAAAATTCGAAATCTAATTCAGGAAGAAAAGGATTTCTGTTTACAGAATTTTTATTACATGAAATAAATATGAAGACCGCTAAAATGATAAATTTAATTAGGTTTTTAAAACTATTTGGTTCTATATAACTCAAATTCATATCTTTGTATAGCCTTCCATACATGGAAGGTTTTTTATTCTTAACGTTTAAATCATGAGTAAAGTATCTTATTATACAGAAGAAGGGCTAAAAAAACTCCGAGAGGAACTAAATCAATTAAAGGATATCGAAAGACCCAAAGCATCACAAGCAATTGCTGACGCTAGAGATAAAGGAGATTTAAGTGAAAACGCTGAATATGACGCTGCAAAAGAGGCACAAGGCCTTTTAGAATTAAGAATATCTAAGCTAGAGGAAACATTATCTAACGCTAGGATTATTAATGAGTCAGATATTGACCACTCAAAAGTTTTAATATTATCAACAGTAGAAGTTAAAAACCTATCCAACAATTCAACAATTACATATACCCTAGTAGCTGAAAGTGAAGCTGATCTAGCAAAAGGTAAAATATCTGTAAATTCTCCAATAGGTAAGGGTCTTTTAGGTAAAAAAAGGGGAGATAAAGCAATTATTACAGTACCAAGCGGAAAAATTGAATTAGAAATACTTAAAATCACTAGATAATTTTGACAAGTATTTTTTCAAAAATAGTAAAGAATGAACTTAATTGTTTTAAAATCCATGAGGATAAAAATCATTTAGCTTTTCTTGATATAAGACCTAACACTAAAGGACATACATTGTGTATTCCAAAGAAAGAAAACGACTATATATTTGATTTGTCTGAAAAAGAGTTTCTGGACTTGATGAAATTTGCTAGAATTGTTGCTGTCGGATTAAAAAAGGTTATTGACTGTTCTAGGATTGCTATATCAGTTGTTGGGTTAGAGATAAATCACACACACATTCATCTTATCCCTATAAATTCAATGGATGATCTAAATTTTAATTATAATGTTTCTTTTTCTGAAGAAGAGATGAAAAATATTGCAGAAAAAATCAAAGATTCAATTTCTTATTAAGGGTGATTTCGAATGTTGTACCCTTTCCAAACTTGGTTTCTTTTATCATTACTCTGCCTCTATGAAAATTTACAATTATCCTTTCAACTAAAGATAATCCCAGACCCCATCCACCTTTTTTAGTTGTATACCCCGGGTTAAAGACTTTATTAATAGCATTTTCTGGTATCCCAACTCCATTGTCGGAAATTAAAATCCTTATCAAGTTCTTTAAATTAATTAATTCAATTTTTATTTCACCCTCCCCTTTTATGGAGTCTATCCCGTTTTTTACAATATTTTCAATTGTCCAACTTATTAGAGTCGAATTTATAGGAATAATGAGAGATTTTTTTGGAGGATTCCAATTCCAAATAACTTTATTCCCTGACCTTTTTCTTAGATATTCAAGTGTCATAGAAATTAAATCTATTATATTTTCATTTTTTAATTTTGGAGAAGCTCCCATTTTAGAAAATCTGTCTGCTATCAATTCAAGACGATTTATATCTTTTTCAATTTCGAGTATAGAATCTTTTTTTATTTTTTTTTCTTTCAAAACTTCAATCCATCCCATTAAAGAAGTCAAGGGTGTACTAATTTGATGAGCTGTTTCTTTAGCCATACCAGCCCAAAGTTTGTTTTGTTCTGAGTATTTATTTGTTTGAAATAGAAAAATTAGCAAAAAAGCGAAAATAAAAATAATAAGAAGTAGTGCTATCGGATATATTTTCAATTTTTTTAACAGAGAGGTGTCACCATAATATAAAGTTTGATTAATTATATCTTTATATATAACCTTAATAGGGGCGTTTTCACTTTTGAATTTTTCTAATTTGGAATACAACATAATTGAATCTTTGTCAAGTTCTGTATCACTTTCAATATTTTTATAATCTATAATTCTTCCTTTTTTATCAACTTGTATTACAGGCGTTGAGCCAATTTTTTGAAGTATGTCGAAAGCCAAAATTCCAAAATCTTTTTCTAGGTTGGGATTCTGAGCAAGCTCTTTTTGTGCTCTTGCCCAAAGTTCCATTTTTTTTCTTTCTTCGTTCTTCATTGATTGAAATAATATATTGGTATTCCAAATGATAAAGATTACAATGATAAATGAACCTAAAAGAATTAAATTTTTAATTAGTCTATTTGAATTCAACAGAAGATATCTTATTTGCTTCTAATTTATGAAATTCGATTTGAATGTTTATTTTTGTCATAAAAATAAATAATGTGGAAGTACTGGGAAAGATTAAACTTTTAGGAGAAATTAAAACCTATGGAGACAACGGTTTTAGAAAAAGAGAGGTTGTTATAACAACTCAAGAACAATATCCCCAACATTTATTAATTGAGTTTATTCAAGACAGATGTGAATTACTAGACTCCTTTAATGTAGGTGAAAACGTAAAAATCAGTATCAATCTTAGAGGAAGAGAATGGGAAAATCCAGAAGGAGAAATTAAATATTTTAATTCAATACACGGTTGGAGAATTGAAAAAGAGGAATTTGTTGAAAAAGATATAATTCCACCACCGGATGACACTCCAGGCTTTGCGGAAAAATCTGACGAGGACAACGAAGTAGAAGATGATTTACCTTTTTAATTATAAATTAATTTTTCTTCCCTAATTGGGAATAAAAAATTAATGTATTACATTTGCACGCACTTATATAAAGTTACAGTTTTGAAAAAAAACAATAAGTATACAAAGTCTGTCAATTCATCAAACATTAAAAAAAAATGGTTGATGGTTGATGCGTCAAATATTTCTTTAGGAAGACTTGCGACACAAGTAGCGACTTTAATTAGAGGCAAGAATAAGCCATATTTTACTCCACACGTAGATTGTGGAGATAATGTCATTGTAAAAAATGCTGAAAAAGTAAAATTGTCTGGTAATAAATGGAAAGAAAAAACTTACATAAGATATACTGGCTATCCTGGTGGCCAAAAATCTTTAACTGCTGAACAAATTTTTTCTAAAAACCCTTCAGTATTAGTTGAAAAGGCTGTTAGGGGAATGCTTCCAAAAAATAAATTGGGTTCCTCAATTTTTAAAAACCTTAGAGTTGTTAATGGAGAAAATCATAAGTTTGAAAATTTAAATCCAGAAGAATTTAAAATAAATATTTAATAATGGAGAGAATTCATGCTACAGGAAGAAGAAAGAAATCAATAGCCAGATTATTTATCTCTAAGGGCAAATCTGAAATAAATATAAATTCTAAGAGTTTCGAAGAGTATTTTCCAACTGCTGTATCCCAATTTAAACTTTTACAACCGTTAAATCTTACAAATAATCTTGATCAATATAGTATAAATATTAATGTAGTTGGGGGTGGCGTTAATGGTCAGGTGGAGGCAATTAGACTTGCACTAGCTAAAGCCCTTTGTGTTTTAAATGAAGAAAATAGAAAAATTTTAAAACCTGATGGGTTACTTACTAGGGACTCAAGAAATGTTGAAAGAAAAAAATATGGACGGAAAAAAGCGAGAAAGAAATTCCAATTTTCCAAACGTTAATTAAATGCAAAAAGTTGAAATAAAAGATCTTATTGATTCAGGAGTTCATTTTGGTCATCTGACCAGAAAATGGAATCCAAACATGTCTAATTATATTTATTCTGAAAAAAATGGGATTCATATAATTAACTTATATAAAACATCCGCCAAACTGCAAGAGGCTTGTGAGGCCCTAAAAAAAATAGCATCTACAGGAAGAAAAATTCTATTTGTTGCAACTAAAAAGCAGGCTAAAGATATAGTATCTGAATTAATGATAGATGTTAAAATGCCATTTATCACTGAAAGATGGCCTGGAGGAATGTTAACAAATTTTGTTACTATTAGAAAAGCTGTAAAAAAGATGGCTTCAATTGATAGAATGAAAAAAGACGGAACATTCGAAACATTATCAAAAAAAGAAAGACTTCAAGTAAATCGTAATAGAGCAAAACTAGAAAAAAATTTAGGATCAATTTCTGATATGACAAGACTACCCGGAGCTATATTTATTGTAGATGTAAAAAGGGAAAACATTGCTGTTAAGGAATCACAAAAACTTAAAATACCAATTTTTGCTATGGTTGATACAAATTCTGATCCAAGAGAAATAGATTATCCTATCCCTTCAAATGATGATGCTTCAAAAGCAATCAAAAAAATATTGACTATTGTTGTCGCTGCTATTAAAGATGGTCTGGAATTGAGGCAGAGTGAAAAAAATGCTGCAGCCAATTCTGAGTCAAAAGATACATCCGATAGTCCTGAAATTGAGTCTGAAACAACTAAACCAAATGATATTGGTGAGTCTAAAACTAAAGACGAAGGGGACAAAGAGATTAAATAATTTATTACTTATGAAAATTACTGCAACTGAGGTAAATAATTTAAGAAAATCTACTGGTGCTGGAATGATGGATTGTAAAAAAGCTTTAGTTGAAGCAAATGGGGATCATGAAAAGGCCATTGAAATATTAAGAAAAAAAGGACAAAAAGTTGCTGCAAATAGAGCTGAAAGAGAATCTTCTGAAGGTGTTGTTTTGTTAAAAATTAATAAAGAAAAATCAGAAGGAGTTATAATTTCTCTAAACTGTGAAACTGACTTTGTTGCCAAGAATAAAGATTTTTTAAACTTTGCTACTGAAATCTTAAATATAGCAGAAAATGTAAACTCCATTGATGATCTTCTTAACTCAAAAATGGGTAGTTTAATTATAGCAGATAAATTAGTCGAGCAAACTGGGATAATTGGAGAAAAAATAGAAATTGGAAACTTCCAAAAATTATCTGGAAAGTATATTGGTGGTTATGTCCATGCAGGAAATAAAATAGCTTCTTTAGTTGCACTTTCAGATTCACTATCATTTTCTGAAGAGGTATCAAAAAATGTTGCAATGCAAGTAGCAGCTATGAATCCGTTGGCCCTGAACGAAAATTCTGTTGATTCGAATATAGTCGATAAAGAAACTCAAATTATAAAAGAACAATTAATCAAGGAGGGGAGGCCAGAAAACATAATAGCCAGTATTGTAATTGGAAAACTAAAGAGGTTTTACAAGGATAATACTCTTGTAAATCAGTCTTATATAAAAGATTCTAAGATTTCAGTTGAAGATTATGTTAAGTCTTTAGATAAAGATCTAAGTATAAAGTCATTTGTAAGGGTTTCTTTGGTATAAAAATCAGTGAGCTTCGAGCCAGTTTTCACCTGTTTCTAAATCTACAACTAGAGGTACTTTAAGTTCCAGGGCATTTTCCATTTCTATCTTAACAATTTTAGATAGCACATCTTTTTCCTCTTTAGGAACATCAAAAACCAATTCGTCATGTACCTGAAGTATCATTCGGCTTTGTAACTTTTCGGTGTGTATTTTTTTATCGATTTGAATCATAGCTAATTTAATTATATCTGCTGCTGATCCTTGTACCGGTGCATTTATAGCGGTTCTTTCTGCAGCACCCCTAACAATTGCATTTTGAGAATTTATGTCTTTTAAATACCTCCTCCTTTTGAGTAATGTTGACACAAAACCATTTTCACGTGCATATTGAATTTGAGATGACATGTATTCTTTTAATTTAGGATAGCTTTTATAATATGTATCGATCATCTCTTTGGACTCAATTCTATTTAAATCTGTTTGTTGACTTAACCCAAAGGCTGACACACCATAAATTATTCCAAAATTTACAGTTTTTGCATTTGATCTTTGTCGCCGGGTAACACTATCCTCAGGAATATTGTAAACTTTGGCAGCTGTTGATAGGTGAATATCTTTACCCTCTTTAAAAGCTTTAATCATATTTAAATCCTCACTTAACGAAGCGATTATTCTTAGTTCAATTTGAGAATAGTCTGCACAAATTATAAGATGATTTTTGTCTCTAGGAATAAACGCCTTTCTAATTAATTGACCTTTCTTAGTTCTAACAGGTATATTTTGCAAATTAGGTTTATTAGAAGTTAATCTTCCGGTAGATGCAACGGCTTGATTAAAAACAGTATGAATTCTGTTTGTTTTTGAATTTACCTCTGATGGTAGTGCTTTTACATAAGTGGTTTGTAATTTGTTTAAAGATCTCCAATTTAAAATGTCATCAATTATTTTATGTTTTTTAGCAAGCAATGAAAGTACCTCTTCGGATGTAGAATACTGTCCTGTTCTAGTTTTTTTTGGTTTATCAACTAATTTTAATTTTTCAAATAAAACCAAACCTAACTGTTTTGGAGAAGATAAATTAAAAGATTCACCAGCACTTTGAAAAATAATTTCTTCAAGTCCTTTTATCTCCTTATTTAAATCGGTTTCCATTTTTCCCAAAAATTTTGAATCTAAATTAAACCCTTCGGACTCCATTTTTGATAACACCTTTATTAAAGGGAACTCAACCTCATTTAAAAGTTTTTCATTTTGAATATCTTTATTTAACAGATCAAAACAACTTTTAAGTTGTAATGTAATATCTGCATCCTCAACTGCATACTCTTTTTGATCTTCAATCAAAACATCTCTCATGTTTTTTTGATTTCTACCTTTGGGACCAATTAAGTCAGAAATGGGTTTGCATTTATAATTTAAATACTTTTCAGCTAAAAAATCTAAATTGTGTCGTCCATCGGGGTTTATTAAATAATGAGCTATCATCGTATCATAAAGAGGCCCTTGGACATACACTGAGTAATTAGTTAAAACTTTGATATCATATTTTAAATTGTGACCAATTTTTTTAATTTTTTCATTTTCAAAAAAAGGTTTAAGCTTCAAAATAAGAGCTTTACATTGATTTCTATTTTCAGGGAATGGTAAATAATATCCAGTCCCTCTTTCCCATGAAAAAGCTATACCAACCAACTCAGCCTTCAGAGCATTTAAACTAGTAGTTTCTGTATCAAACGATACAATATTTTGTTTTAATAGTTTATTCAAAAATAAATCAAATCCCAAACTTGTGTTTATTGTTTGATAATAATGTTTTAGGGTGTCCAATTTTTTTAATTCACCACTTTTATCTTCCATCGAGTTATCAAACATGTTAGTTTGTAAGCCTTCTTTTGTTTCAGAAATTTTAGTTTCTTCTATAACACCCAAATCTTTATTAATACCAAAAAATATTTTTTGAGTGGTTTCTTTAATTCTTTTAAATTCAAGTTCTTCAAAAATCATATTTAACCTATCGGAATCGGGAAGTTCTAATTTAAATTTTGTTTTCTCAAAATCCACTGGGACGTTTAAAATAATCTTAGCAAGTTTTTTTGAAAGTAGTCCTAAATCTCTATTGGCCTCAATTTTTTCTCTAAGTTTTCCTTTTATTTTATCAGTGTTTTTTAATAAATTTTCAATGCTACCAAATTCTTTGATGAATTTTTTTGCTGTCTTATCTCCTACTCCTTGAAGACCAGGAATATTATCCACGCTGTCACCAACCATACCCAGATAATCAATTACTTGTTTTGGATTTTCAATTTCAAATTTTTCATTAACCTCTTTTATACCCATTATTTCAACGTCGTTTCCCATACGTGCAGGTTTATAAATAAAAATATTTTTAGAAACTAATTGCGCGAAGTCTTTATCTGGTGTTACCATGAAAACAGTAAAATCATCTTTTTCTGCTTTTTTAGCAAGAGTTCCAATTATGTCATCTGCTTCATATCCTTCCATTTCTACAGTTGGAATATCCATTGCGGTCAGGATTTTCTTTATATATGGGATGCCTAAAGTTATTGCTTCGGGAGTTTCAAGACGATTTGCTTTATAATCTGAGAAAATTTCTGACCTGCTTGTTGAACCACCTTTATCAAAGCAAACTCCAACGTATTTTGGATTTTCCCTTTTAATTAAATCAAGTAAAGAGTTCATAAATCCGTAAATTGCAGAAGTATTAAATCCTTTAGAGTTTACAATAGGGTTCTTTATAAAAGCGTAGTATCCTCTAAAAATCAATGCATATGCATCGATAAAATATATTTTTTTCCTTTCTTGCATAAATAAGTTTTGAGTCTATTTACTAAGTTTTTATATTTATCTACTTACTTCAATTTATAGACAAATTTTAGTCTCTAAATTAATCTAAATAACATAATTTATTTTAAATGAGTAATCAATTTTTAAAAGACAAATATTTTATGAGTAAAGCGTTGGAGGAAGCCAAATTAGCTTTTCAAAAAGATGAAATACCAGTTGGGGCAATAATTACAATAAAAGATAAAATAATTTCAAGAGCTTATAATATGACTGAGCAGTTAAATGATGTCACTGCTCACGCTGAAATGTTAGCTATTACTTCTGCTTCAAATTATATTGGAGGAAAATATCTAATAGGGTGTACTATTTACGTCACACTTGAACCGTGCGCAATGTGTATAGCAGCAATTAAATATTCACAAATTAAGCGTATAGTTTACGGTGCATTTGACACTAACAAGAGACACGGTTTC
Organism: Flavobacteriaceae bacterium; assembly: GCA_045561795.1. Lineage (GTDB taxonomy): Bacteria > Bacteroidota > Bacteroidia > Flavobacteriales > Flavobacteriaceae > TMED96. Next base: position 29,101 of record JBJKWZ010000015.1, on the reverse strand, counting down.
GATCCAAAAAAGTTCCTACACAAAAGTGTAACCACAAATGGTGGAATTTTAAAGAATGAATCAGAAGAATTACTAAATGGTTTTTTTAAAAAAAAACGAAATTATAATAATCTAAAATTAAACTAATTGAATATTCGTAGCGGTTTTACCTCTTTCTCCTTCTTCAATTACGTATTCGACTTTGTCACCTTCATTGATTTTAAGACCATTAAGAGATGTTACATGAACGAAAACATCATCACCAGTCTCTTCATCTACTATAAACCCGTAACCTTTAGAGGAATTAAAAAATTTTACTTTACCTTGCATTTATTTAAATAATAAGTTACGAATATACGTTAATGAATTGGTATCTTGGGCTATGTTATTATTAAATTTGTTCTTTTAGAAATTTTTTATCAAAAAGACACTTATCACTAAAAAAATTCATTTTTTTTTAAAAATTATTCCTTTTTCTTTAATTTTTTATAGTTAAAAGTATATTTTGAAAAATCTTTTTTTTTGTATCTGTGATATAAAAAAATGGGGAGATATAAAAAGCTAAGTGCGAAAACTGAAAAACCAATTAAAACTTCGCTTTTGTCGCTGTTTCCTCTTTCTTTGATATATAAACCACAAACTAGTAACGATGTTAGGCTCCAAAATAACACATTTAGAAAAATCCTCATATTTTTTTTGATTTATCAAGTTTTAAACTTAATTCTTCAAGTTGTTCTCTACTAATTGGTGAGGGTGAATTTAACATAATGTCTTTACCTTGATTATTTTTTGGAAAAGAAATAAAGTCTCTTATAGATTCTTGTCCATTTAGAATAGCTACAAGTCTATCAAAACCTATAGCTATTCCTCCGTGAGGAGGAGCACCATATTTAAAGGAATTTATAAGAAATCCAAACTGATCATTAGATAATTTATCAGATAGACCAAGAATTTTAAAAATTTTTCTTTGTATGTTTTCTTTATGGATTCGAATAGATCCCCCTCCTATTTCATTTCCATTAAGAACCAAATCGTATGCTTTTGATTTTACCAGCTCTGGGTTCTTCTCCAATAACTCTAAATCTTCGTCCTTAGGTGCTGTAAAAGGATGATGGACTGAATCAAATCCATTTTTTTCTTCCCTCCAGTTAAATAGTGGAAAATCCGTGATCCACAAAGGGGCAAACTCTTTATTATTTTTTAAATTTAGACGATTTGCAACTTCTATTCTCAATAAAGAGAGTTGTTTGTAAACTTCGGTTTTCTGTCCTGAAATAACAAGCATTAAATCACCAGGTTTGCAAATTAAAATTTTGGCCCACATCGACAAATCTTTTGAGTTGAAAAACTTGTCTACAGATGATTTGAAGGTCCCTCCTTCATCATGTTTTACCCAGACAATAGCGTTTGCTCCTTCTTCGTGAGATTTGCAAAACTCAATTAAATCATCAATTTGTTTTCGTGAAAAACCAGCTCCATTTGGGACTGATATTCCCAAAACTATTTCTTGAGAATCAAAAATTTTAAAATTTTTCCCGTGGGCAACCTTGGTTAAGTTTCCAAACTCCATACCAAATCGAATATCAGGTTTATCAGATCCGTATTTCTCAATTGCATCAGAATAGGTAATTCTTGGAAATGCATCGACTTTGATGCCTTTAAACTTTTCAATTATAAACTTTATAAGTTTTTCGAATTCGTTTAGAACATCTTCTTCATCTACGAACGACATTTCACAGTCAATTTGAGTAAATTCGGGCTGTCTATCTGATCTTAAGTCTTCATCCCTAAAACATTTTACTATTTGGTAATATTTATCTATACCAGATACCATTAATAGTTGTTTGAAAGTTTGAGGTGATTGTGGTAAAGCATAGAAATTTCCTTTATTCATTCTTGAAGGAACAATAAAATCTCTAGCACCCTCGGGTGTAGATTTTATTAAATAAGGAGTTTCAACTTCAACAAACTCTTTAGAAGCTAGAAATTTTCTTATTTCTAGACTAAGATTTGACCTCATAATTAGATTATTTTGAATTATAGGTCTTCGGATGTCCAAATATCTATATTTCATTCTTAGTTCTTCACTGCCATCTGTTTTGTTTTCTATTGTAAAAGGTGGGGTTTTAGCTTCATTTAAAACATCTAATGATTTTGCTAAAATTTCTATATCACCTGTATTTATTTCTGGATTTTTAGATTCTCTTTCAATTACTTTTCCTTTAATTTGAATTACATATTCTCTATTGATTTTTCTCACTTTATCCATAAATTCAATATTTGATCTTTTTTCATCAAAAATAATCTGAGTAATTCCGTATCTATCCCTGAGATCAATCCACAAGACAAAACCTTTATCCCTTATACGACTTACCCAGCCGGCCAGGGTGACTATTTCTCCCACATTAGAAATAGTTAATTCGCCACAATTTGATGTTCTGAACATATAGAGGTTTTAATTTGCAATTTAGTTCATTTATAATTCTCTTAAAGAATAAAAATATAATTTGATTCTGTAAACTAAATAAAAACTTATAGGTACTATTACAAGAGTTAAGAAAGTGGCAAAAGTTAATCCAAAAATAACAGTCCAACATAACGGTCCCCAAAATACAACTGTATCACCTCCAACAAAAAAATTGGGATTCCATTCAGACATCAGCGTAAAGAAATTGATATTTAAACCTGTTGCCAGAGGGATCAATCCTAAAATAGTAGTTATTGCTGTAAGTAGAACAGGTCTCAATCTTGCTGCTCCACCACCAATCACCGAATTTTTAAAATCTTCAATTTGAAGAAGTTTGTCTGCTTGGATTCCTAAATCTATTTTTTTTCTTTTAACAAGAAGATTCGTATAATCAATTAAAACGACACCGTTATTTACAACAATACCAGATAAAGAAATAATACCCATCATAGTCATCATAATTACAAAAGGCATTTTGAAAACACTTATTCCATATAGAACACCTGTAAAGCTCAAAAAAATTGATAAAAGTATTATTAAAGGATTTGAAATCGAGTTGAATTGAAGAACTAGAAGAAACAGTATTAAGCCTAACGCAGTGAAAAGTGCATTTACCAAAAACGTCATGTTTTTTTCTTGTTCGGCGATTTCTCCAGTAAATGAGTAACTCACTTTATTTGTAAAACCCTCAAAACCTGTTTCAATTGCTTTTTTAACATTTAAAAATACTTCGTTAGCATTATAACCTGCCAATATTGGAGAATAAACTGTAACTACTCTACTTAAATCTTTATGTTTTATTGAACTAAATGAATTAGCATTTTTTAATTTGACAGTAGCGCTAATGGGGACTTCTTTTATTTTTCCGTTTGATTGGTCACGAAAGACAATGTATTGGTCAAGAAGACTCTCAGAATTCTTTCTATATTTTTCCTCAAACCTAACATTTATATCATAATCTTCACCATTTCTTTTGTAAACCCCCGCTTTAGCACCAAATAGAGAATTTCTGAGCTGTTGCCCAATTTGTCCGGCATAAACACCCAAACTCCCAGATTTCTTTCTATCAATCTCTACTTCAATTCCCGGTTTACTTTTGTTAACATCTATTTTTACTTGTTCAACTCCAGGAATATTTTCCTTGTTAATGAATTGCTTTAAATCTTTTGCGATGCTAATTAGGTCATTGTAATCATTCCCTTTTATTTCAATATTTATTGGATATCCAGCAGGAGGACCAGATGCTTCCTTTTCAACTGATATAGCAATTCCTGGAAATTTATCTTTAAGAATTATTTGAATGTCCTTTCTCATTTCTTCACTAGAAAAGCCATTTCTTAACTTAAACTCACTCATAGTTAGTGTTATCTTTGATTTGTGAGGCATGTCTTGGTCACCTCCTCTGTCTGTCTCTGGGTTTTGTGCACCTAAACCGACCATAACAACATTTGAATCAATCATAAAATTCTTACCATTCTGGGAATACTTATCATTGTAGATAATTTTAGCAACTTCTTTTTCAATTAATTTACTTGTTTGATTGGTTTTTTGAATAGATGTTCCTTCCGGATACTCTATATAAACAAAAATTTGTTGAGGTTCGTTTTCTGGGAAAAACTCAACTTTTGGAGAAGCAATTCCAAGAATTATAAATGAAGAAAACAATAATCCAATTGTGCCAAACAAAAAATAAAAAGGTTTGTTGCTAGACAACGCAAAAGTTAAAAATGTTTTATATTTTAATTCAAGTTTATAAAGAAATACTTCTTGAAAATATGTTGTCCAGTCTTTAATTAAATATTTATATACCCATAATAAAATAGTAGATAAAATCATAATCGTTCCTAGAGCTCTAAAAACACCAATATTAAAAATTAGGATTATTCCTATTCCGCCTAAGATCAAACTGAGTCGTTTAAGACTTTTCAATGATATTTCATTTTTATCAATTTTCATGAATTTTGAAACTAGCATTGAGTTGAAGAAAATAGCTACAACAAGAGACGAGCCCAAAACAATTGACAACGTAATAGGAAAAAAAATCATAAACTCACCAATAACTCCTGGCCAAAAACCTAAGGGTAAAAATGCGGCTACTGTAGTAGCCGTTGAAATAATTATCGGGTAGGCAATTTCGCCAATCCCTTTTTTCGCAGCCTCAATGGAATTCATTTTATCTTTTTCCATCAATCGGTATGCGTTTTCAACCACAACAATCCCATTATCTACTAGCATCCCAAGTCCCATGATGAGACCAAAAAGAACCATTGTATTGATAGTTTCTCCTAAAAAGCCAATCACCACAAAAGACATAAGCATTGACATTGGAATTGCAAAGCCAACAAATAATGCATTTCTAAAGCCAAGGAAAAACATAAGCACGGTTATCACTAAAATAACCCCAAAAACAATGTTGTTAGCTAAATCAGAAACTAAATTTTTTGTAATATCAGATTGATCATTTGAAATAGTTACATTTATTGAGGAAGGGAATTCACTCTTTTTAATTTTTTCAACAAGTTCTCTAATTTTCTCCACGCTTTTAATCAGATTTTTTCCAGATCTTTTCTTTACATCTAAAACAATTGAATTTTTTCCATCTGATCTAGCGTAGGAATTAATTTCCTTTTCTTTAAAAGTTATTTTCGAAATATCTCCGAGAAAAACGGTCCCATCTTGATTCTTAACTACAAATTTTTCTAAATCTTCAGGATTTTTAATTTCACCTATTACTCTTATATTTCTTCTTAGACCGTTGCCCTCAATGTTACCAGCAGAGATAGTATTATTTCCTCTTTGTATACAATTTATAACATCATCGAAAGAAACAGTTGCTGCAACCATTTTAATTAAATCTAATGAGACTTCTACTTCGAAATCTTGAACACCTCTTAAGGAAACCTCCTTAATTTCAGCCATCTGCTCTATTTTATCTTTTAAGACCTCTCCATAAATTTTCATTTCTTTTCGAGGAATATTTCCACTTAATCCGATATTGAGAATTGGAACCTCTTCGGAAATACTATATTCAAACACAGCAGGTTCTATTTTCCCCCCATTAAAAATTGGCCAATCAGCCTGAGCAGTTACTGCGTCAACTTTGTCTTGGACATCGTTTTTTGCTTTCTCTTTTAAAATGTTTTCATCAAACTCTATTGTAATTAATGAAATATTCTCTTGAGATGTTGATTTAATTCCAACCAAATTCGAAACACCCTTTAGTTCTTCCTCTAATGGGTCTGTAATTAGTCTTTCAATATCCTCAGCAGTATTCCCTGGATAAACTGAACTAACAAAAATAACATTGCTATTTATTTCAGGGAAGTTCTCTCTTGGCAAGCTTAAATATGAAGAGAATCCGAGTATAAAAAAAATAGAAATCAAAACATAAACTACTGTGCTGTGATCAATAGCCCACGAAGAAGGTAAAAATTCTTTAAAGTCTTTATTCATACTCATCTTAAATATTGGTAGAAATTACTTTTACAATTTGCCCATCTTCAACTTGTCTGAGGCCATCATTTATAATTAAATCATCTTCGTTCAAACCGGTTTTGATTTCAGTCATATTATTATACGACTTTCCTTTTTCAATCATTACTTTGTTTGATTTATAGTTATCATTCCCATCACTAACTAATTTGTAAACGTAAAAACTTCCTTCTTCATCTTCTAAAATATCTTTAGATGGGATCAGGATGGCACTTTCATTTTGGTAGTCATTAATTTCTAAACTCACTGTCATGTTTGGTTTTAATTCATTGGATTTATTTAATAATTCTATCTCAATACTAAAAGACCTATTGTTCGGATTAATAAAATTCCCAACAGATGAAATGTTGCCTAAAATTTGTTTATCAAGTATTGGAACATAAATTTTTACTTTTTTATTCTTTTTTATATAAGGGATATGAATTTCAGGTATCTCTGCACTAACCTTCATTTTTTCAATATTAATTATTCTCAAAATTGGGGTTAACCCTGGTGCTAAATTACTTCCAACGTCAGCAATAACATCATCTATAATCCCGTCAAATGGAGCTAAAATTCTTGTTTTATCCTCTTGATCTTTCATTTGAGAAATCTTTTTCTCCAAACTTTTAAAATTTGTTTCTGCTTGTAGATATTGTATTTCAGAACCAATTTTTTGATTCCATAATATCTGCAGTCGCTCAAAGGTTGTTTTAGCCAGATCTCGTTGAAGTTCTAATTGCTCTAGTTGATCTGTTAATCCATTATCTGAAATTTTAGCAATCAATTGTCCCTTGTTTACCTTATCTCCTTGGTTAACATAAATATTTTTTAAAAGTCCAGGTAATTCAGGGTAAATAACCACATTCTGATCTGTATCCAATGAACCTTGAAAATTTAAGTAATGATTAAATTTCTTTTGTTTTAATTTAATTGCAGAAACTAAAAATAAATTTTTATCGGTATCCATTTTTTCAAGCATATAGTCCAGCTCATTCAGTTCAACTTTTAAATCATTTATTTGGGTTTTAATTTCCCCCTTCTTTTTTTGAATTAAGGTATAATCACCACTAGCTAAAACTTCTTCTGTTGATTTAGAATTTTTTGGCCCACAACTAATAATAAGTATTATGCTAAGATTTAAAATAAAATTTTTCATATGTATTTTAATTTTTATTGTTTAAGATATTTTCAAGATTTGTTTTTTCAATTATAACTCTACGCATACTTTGAATTTTACTTTGTTGAGCCTGGTAAAGCTGCTGTTGAGCTTGTGTCAATTGAAAGCTTCCAATCACTCCTTCAAAAAATTTTATAACATTCTTTTTTTCAATTCTTTCAGCTAGCTTAAGATTATTAATAGCTGCGTAATAATTTTCTTTAGCGAGATTATAATTGTTTTGAGCTCTTCTCATTTCGACATAAACTTTGGATATAACCTCTGTTAAATTCTTTTCTGCCTGTTCCAAACTTAGTTTCGCTTTTTGTGATTTTGCATGTCTACCTAATGAACTAAAAACTGGAACTTCTAATCTTAATCCAAATGCCGAAGAACCGAACCATTTTTGCTCTTTGTCAGTGAATGTAAATTCATTGCTGTTTCCCATATAACTTCCATTTAAAAAAGCGCTCAATGAAGGCATTCCTTTTGCCTTTTCCAATCGAAATAAAAACTTTTCTTCTATAACTTTATTTTCTGCTAGTCGAATATCTATGTTATTTGAATAATTATTGTCGATCGATTCATAATTCAAATTTCGTAACGTTAAATACTCTAAAGAGTCCAAGAGCTTTAATTTTTGATCAAGCTCAACACCCAGTAAAAGTTTTAAAATATCAAAAGATAGTTTGTAAGATTCTTTCGCATATTTAAATTGGGTTTTAAGCTTAGAGATTGTAAGTTTTACTTGCTCTAAATCTTCTTCCTCACTAAATCCATTTTTGAAAAGTGCGGTTATCTCAATTAAATTTTTGTTTAGTGCAAATAAATTTCTTTCAATAACTGTAATATTTTCTTCAGCTACTAATGTGTTTACGTAAGAAATAATAATAGATTTCTTAATTTCTATTTGTGATTTTTCTAATACATTTTTTGCAGTGTCAATATAATGTTTTAACCCTTGCACACCAACAATATACGTTCCGTCAAACAATAACTGGTTTATTTCAGCAAATCCCATGGCAGTTTGTTCAGTTCCAAAAACCACTTCTGCATAATCACCTTTAACTCCTCCAAAAAATTCAGCTGGTACAAGTGAAACAGGTTGTTCTAAAAAATTTTGATAGCTCAAATTGGCTCTAATTTGAGGTAAACCTATAGAAATGGTTTTCCATTTTTCCTTGTAAGCTTTTTGCAGTTCTAAATTGGATTTTTGAATGGTTTTATTATAATCCATGCCCCATTCAATAGCTGAATTAAGAGTGAAAGAATTAGGAATATCCTGGCACGATAAATAAAAATTCAATAGTAGAAAAAAAGTAGATATCGATGTTTTAATCATGATAGAAAGGGCTTTTTGAAATGAATTTGTTTAAAACTGAAAGACCTTTTTCTGTGACAATAGCCCTTGCATGATATTCTAAATAACTCTCAATTAAAATTTTAATATCGAAGTTTTCTGGGGGGAATACATCGATATCACGAATTCCTCTCATTCCATTCATGTATAGCCTTGAGACAAAGTCAATATCAATGTTTTTTCTAAACAGTCCAGTGTCAATACCTTCTTTTAAACTGGATTTAACTAAAAATCCAAGTCTGGTGTATTCCTGATTTTTTATATCATTATAAATCTCAGGATAATATTTTTGCATTTGATAAACCGGTGAACTTTTTTCATTTTGAAAATACTTTAAAACTTCGGATTTTACACAATATAATTCTTCAATAGGGTGCATTGCTGATTTTTTGATACGTTCAATATCATTACAAGCGTTTTCAAAAATAAGTTGAGTACTTTCTTTTACAAGTTCATATTTATTTTTAAAATAGGAATAAATTGTTTTTTTGGAGATGCCCATTTTTTCAGCGATATCATCCATTGTAACATTTTTAAATCCTATTTCTAAAAATAGCTTACTTGAAATGTTTAAAATATTGTTTTTCATTTTAAGGGAGCAAATATAAAATGGAAACTTTAAATACCAAAAAAGTTTCCTTGGTTTTTTTAATTAAAAGTTCTTTTTTAATTTATTTTTGTTTCAATGAAAGTTTTGTCAAACTCAGTTAAAGAAATTTTTGAAAATTATTTAGAAAAAGAAATTGCTGAATATCCATCCACCAGTTTATTTAAACCCTTTATATATACAATGCAAAATAAAGGTAAAAGAGTTAGACCTATATTAACTCTAATGGCTGCAGATTCTTTAGATAATAATTATGAAAAGGCTTTACCTGCTGCACTGGCTATAGAAATCTTCCATAATTTTTCATTAGTTCATGATGATATTATGGATAATGCTTTGTATCGAAGAGGTAGACCTTCTGTTCACAAAAAATGGGATACAAATAGCGCTATTCTGTCTGGTGATGCCATGCTGATATTATCATACAAGTCACTTGAAATCTACAAATCAGACACTTATATTAAGATGAACAAAGTCTTAACTGATAGTGCATTGGATGTTTGCGAGGGTCAACAAATGGATATGAATTTTACGAATAAAATTGATATTAACGAAACGCAATACTTTAAAATGATTAAGTTAAAAACTGCAGTTTTGATCGGTGCTGCACTTAAAATGGGTGGGCTTGCAGTTAATGCTGATGAAAGTGTATGTGAATCCTTTTATGAATTTGGATTGAATTTGGGGATTTTGTTCCAACTACAAGATGATTACTTAGACGTGTTTGGTGAGGAAAGTATTTTTGGGAAAATAAGTGGTGGAGACATAAAAGAAAATAAAAGAACATTATTTTTTATTCATTCTATTAAAAATGGATCGAAGGACGACGTAAAGTCTCTTTTAAACTTGTATAGTTCTAAATCTGATGATTTTATGAAAAAAAAGCAGGAAGTCACAAAAATTTTCAAAAAAAACAAATCGGATCTTTATTTAAGAAAAATTATTGATAATTATCAAAACAAGATTTTAAGTTCAATAAAAAGTCTCCCGATTGAAATCAAAAAACAACAACAATTTCTCAATTTTTTTGACACTATAATAAATCGAAAACTATAATGTTTTTAGATTTTTAATTAAGGCTCTTACAAATTTACCTATTGGGAAGGATAACATAAGAAGTACATCTTCAGAAAAACTTGATTTTTCGTCTAGAAATCGAAATATTCTTTGTGGCTTATTTTTTTTAAACATTCCTGAAAAAAGTGACTTTCCTTTCTCATTGTGGTGATACAAAACATCTAAAAAAAGCAAATCATAAAAATCAAATTTTGTTTTATTTTCAAATTTATCAAGAGGCTTATTTTTTTTTAAATACAAAATCAAATTTTCAATTTTGTTTGTAGACTTTTTAAAAGTAAATCCAGTGCTTGCCTTAGTCCATCCACCAGATGTTCCAATATGAAGAAGAGTTGATTTATTATGTTTTGAAAAATTGTACCCAGTCATAGGAATTGATCCTGATTCTTTTTCAACAACTTTAAATTTTCCTGCATTTTTAGCCTTTAAATATTTTCTGATATTGTCTTCGTATTCCTCTTTTTTGAGTTTATTTTTAGAAAATAATGTATATTCAACTAGAGCAAAATTTTTATCAAAAGGCAAAATGTACATAAATCTTGTGTTACCTTTTTGTGGTAAATTAAAATCCATAAAAACCAGTTTCTTGGGATTAAATATTGGATTTTCTGATTTAACAAACCAACCGATAAAATGCTGTTGTAGAACAGGAATGGACGTTTGTTTTTTGTATTTTAAATTTGGAATACTTGTGAAAACTCTAGGCGCCTGGTATTCGGTATTTAACGTTTTAACATAACTAAAGCTGTTATCAGATCTAATTTTTAAGACAGTATCTTTTATTATTTTAAAATTATTTTTATAACCAAATTTATTTTTGAAATAGTTGTAAAAGTCTATTCCTCGAATAGTTTTATAGGTGTAAGGGCTTAGTTTAAAGGATGATTCATACTCATCTGAAATAAAAATTGCATTGTTCCAACTTCCATAAGTAATACCGTCCCACTCTCCTTTACCTTCCTCCCAAAAGCTAATAGTTCTATCATTTTTATTTTTATCTTCTTTTTCAATTAAAGCTATTTTATGATTTTTGAAATAGTTATCATCGGTTAGTTTTTTGGCCAACAGTAAACCTGTAATACCACCTCCACAAATAATTATGTCATAAAAATTTTTTTCACTCATGAATTCAAAATTAAACATTTGATTTTTAACTTTTCTTATAATTCGATTAATTACATTTCTTTAATTATAATAAATTTTTTATAGTTTTGCACCAGTGAACTTTTTTGCTTTGGATGAATAACATAATAACATTTTTTGAAAATCAAGACCCAATAACTGGAGCCTTTTATGCAACGATTTTCACTTGGCTAATGACAGCACTAGGAGCATCCTTAGTTTTTTTTGTTAAAAATTTAAATAGGATGATCCTTGATGGATTACTTGGTTTTACTGGAGGTGTAATGGTTGCTGCTAGTTTTTGGAGCCTTTTAGCCCCTGGAATTGAAATGAGCCCTGGTGAAGGATTTATAAAGGTGTTACCCGCATCAATTGGATTTGCACTAGGGGCATTGTTTATTTTTTTGTTAGATAAAATACTCCCTCATATACACATTAATTTTAAAGATAGTGAGGGAATAAAAACTCCTTGGCATAAAACAACATTACTAGTTTTGGCGATAACACTTCACAACATCCCAGAGGGACTAGCAGTAGGGGTTTTATTTGGAGGAGTTTCCTTAGGTTTACCTGAAGCTACCATATCCGGTGCGGTCATATTAGCCTTAGGAATTGGAATTCAAAATTTCCCGGAAGGGATTGCTGTTTCAATGCCAATGAGAAGACTCGGAGCCAGTCGTATTAAATCTTTTTGGTATGGTCAATTATCTGCAATTGTAGAACCTTTAGCGGCTGTACTAGGAGCATTTGCTGTAACTTTTTTTTCACCCCTATTACCTTACGCACTTTCATTTGCAGCAGGTGCTATGATTTTTGTTGTTATCGAAGAAGTAATTCCCGAGGCACAACAGGACAAGTATACCGATCTTGCGACAATGGGATTCATATTGGGTTTTATAATTATGATGTGTCTTGATGTAGCGTTAGGCTAAATTTAGATTTTTGACCATCCTTGTGCTGTCAAATCAATAGCCTGTTCTAAACCCGTGATTAACTTATTACCATCTTCAATTTTTGTCACATGACCAATAATGGTTGCGATTTCACTTTTTTCAACTAGGTCGTAATCTGACTGATTAATAGTGAACAAAATCTCATAGTCTTCACCTCCATTGAGAGCAGCTGTTATCTCATTTAATTTAAACTCTTTACAAATTTTAATAGTCTCATGGTCTATAGGTATTTTATCTTCATAAATATGTATTCCCACTTTAGATTTTTCGCTTAAATGCAAAATTTCTGAGGATAATCCATCGCTAATATCTATCATGGAGGAGGGGGTAATTTTATTTTTTTTAAAAAACTTAAAAATATCATACCTAGCCTCGGGCTTAAGTTGTCTTTGAATGCAGTAAGTATATTTATCAAGATTAGGCTGTGATCGCGGATTAACTTTAAATACTTCCTTTTCTCTTTCTAAAATTTGAAGACCCATATATGCAGCTCCAAGATTGCCTGTTACTGCAACAAGATCGTTTTTTTTAGCACCTGATCGATAAACCAAATTATTATTTCCAGATGACCCAATTGCTGTAATTGATAATATCAAACCCTTTTCAGAAGACGTAGTGTCTCCTCCAATTAGATCAACTTTGTATTTTTCACACGCTAGTTTTATACCACTGTATAATTCATCTACTGCTTCAAGAGTAAATCTGTTTGATAAGGACAAACTAACAGTTATTTGTTCTGGTTTTGCATTCATAGCAAAAATATCCGATAAATTGACTACAACCGATTTATACCCCAAGTGCTTTAATGGGACATACATCAAATTAAAATGTATATTTTCTATTAGCATATCACTAGATACAACAGTTTTATTTTTATTATCTATAACTGCTGCATCATCACCAATACCAAGTATGCTAGATGAATTTTTTAAATCAAAATTAGATTTGATTCTGTTAATTAAGCCAAACTCACCAATCGAGGATAAAGGGGTGTAATTATTTTTTTTTTTGGACATTTTGAAATAAAGATTTACTTAATTTAACATTAACTAATGATAAAGTCTGTAAAAGTTAGATATATATTTTCTAAAATTGAAATAAACTTAATTATCAATTTTATTTTGTTTTTTATGTTTACTCAGTGCAGCAAAAATAATTTATCCACTGATAATTTTGAAGAAATCGAAACAGTACAGGAAGAAAATCAGAATAACTCCGAAAAAAAGATATTTAATTTTGACAAAATTAAATGTAACAATGGATTTGCAAATATATTTCCGTGTATGGAATATGATCTTTTAAATTGGATTCCATTGTCTTTTTTTGATAGTGAATCAGCAAATGATAATTGGGGATGGACAGATTCCAAATCAAAAAGAGAATTTGTTTTACAGGGATTAAATGATGGATTGGCATTTTTGGATATAACTGACCCACAAAACGTAATTTATTTGGGGAAATTACTATCAGCGACCGATCCCAGCGACTGGAGGGATGTAAAAATATATGATGATCATGCATTCATTGTAAGTGAAGCACCTAATCATGGCTTACAGGTGTTTGATTTAAATAATCTTCTTGAGTCGGAAGAATTTAAAACCTTCAATGAAGATTATATTGCCAATGATTTCGGAAGCGCACATAACATTGCAATAAACACCTCCTCGGGATTTGCCTATGTTCTTGGTTCTGCGTTGTATAAAGGGGGCCCAGTTTTTTATGATATTTCATTTCCTGAGCAACCAATATTAAGAGGTGGTTTCTCTGATACCTCTTATATTCATGATGCTCAAATTATAACCTACAAAGGTGAGGATCAAAACTATTTCGAGAAAGAGATATTATTTGGCAGCAACAGTGATGGTGGGGAAACCAACCAATTAATTATTCTTGATGTGACAGAAAAAACAAATCCTAAACTAATTTCAACAATATCTTACAGTTATGGAGGATATACTCATCAAGGATGGATTGGTGAGAATCATCGTTATTTTTATTTAGGAGACGAGTTAGACGAATTAAGGTATGGCAACAAAACAAGAATTATAACTTTTGACTTAAAGGATATAAAAAATCCTAAAATACATTTTGTTTATGAAGGGAAAACCGACGCAATAGATCACAATCTATACATTAAGTCTAACAAACTTTATTTATCTAACTATACTGCTGGATTAAGAGAACTTGATATTGAAAATATTGAAAATCAAGAAATCATTGAAGAGGCCTTTTTTGATACTCATCCAGAAAGTGATGATGCTTCTTTTGAGGGGGTTTGGAATAGTTATCCTTTCTTTGAAAGCGGTGTGATTGCTTTGAGTGATATTAAAAGGGGTTTGTTTTTAATCAAAAGAAAATAATGATGCTAAGAAATATATTAACCTTCATTTTTTTTTGTGGATGTGTAAAAAGTGAATTTATCATTCCCAATAAAAATTACAAATTAGATAATATTAAAACTTTTGGAGGAAGTGATGACGAAGAGGCAAATGATATTATAAATACTTCAGATGGTGGTTTTATGGTAATAGGAAGCTCTAAAAGCAATGATGGACTGATTCAAAATAAAATAAATTCAGAATCAGACATTATATTAATGAAATTTGACAGAGATAAATCCTTAGAATGGGTTAAAAATTATGGTGGTTCAAGAGACGATAGGGGTCAATCTGTTGTTGAAGTTTCTGGGATTGGTTATGCTTTATTAGGACACTCTATGAGTAATGATGGAGATGTATCCAATAACGAAGGCTTTCACGACAATTGGGTTATACTAATCGATTCAAAGGGTAACATTGTTTGGGAGAAGAGCTATGGTTTTTCTGGGCACGATCATGCTTACAATATAATTGAAACAAAAGATGGGAACTTATTTTTTAATGGTTTTTTGGATGTAACTGCCTCAAGAGGTTTGGGATCTACTGAAAAAGTGGTGAAGTCTATTAAACATGGAGTTGGGGAATATTGGTGTCATAAAATAGATTTAGATGGAAATATTTTGTGGAGAAAATATTTCGGCGGAACAAATAATGATAGGTCATACGATTCAATTGAGACTGCTGATGGTGATTTTATAATAGTGGGATCTTCAGAAAGTAGTGATAGTGACATTAGCTCTCCTAAAGGCAATTATGATATTTGGGTAATTAAATTAAGTTCTAATGGAGATTTTTTATGGGAACGTTCATATGGGGGCTCAAAATATGAGACAGCGAATTCAATAATCCAATCTTCGGACAAAAAAATTCATATTCTTGGAAGTACTTTAAGTTACGATATGGATATTTCATTTCAAATGGGGAGTTCTGATTTTTGTTTAATCACAATAGATTCAGATGGCAATTTGTTGAGTGAACAAACTTTTGGAGGGTCAAATTTTGATATGGGAAAAAAAATAGAAGTAGACAATAAAGGTAATTTATGGTTAACGGGTTATAGTAGGAGCATCGATTTTGATTTAAGTCTTAACAAAGGAAAAAATGATGCAGTATTGATTCAGTTATCAAAAAATAAAATTCTTAGACAAGTTTTGGCATTAGGAGCAGAAGGAGAGGATATTGCTAATTCACTTATTCATTTTAACGAAAATGAAATTATTGTAGCTGGATATAGCGATAGCAGGGAAGGTTATTTTGTTGAAAACAAAGGCAAGAAAGATATTTTTTTGGCCTTTTTTAAATAGATTTACTGAATAATAATATTAATTATATCTATGATTTCGCTTGATTAGAGCTTTAATTAAAATTATATTTGCATAAAAAATATAATTGATTAAAGTTTCAAATATTGCTAAAGATAGAGTGTCTACTCTAATGAACGACGACGGTTTTAGTCCTGTAAATGATTTTGTAAGAGTTGGGGTTAAAAGTGGAGGATGTTCAGGGTTATCTTATGAATTAAAATTTGATTCGAATCAACTAGATGAAGACCGATTATTTGAAGATAACGGTGTAAAGATTTTAGTCGATAAAAAAAGTTTACTTTATTTAGTCGGTACAACTTTAGACTATTCAGATGGCTTAAATGGCAAAGGTTTTGTTTTCAACAACCCAAATGCAAATAGAACCTGTGGATGTGGTGAAAGTTTTTCCCTTTAAAAATTAATTATGGCATATACAGAAGAAGAACTAAAAAAAGAATTAGAGACAAAGGAATATGAATATGGTTTTTATACAGATATTGAGTCTGACACCTTTCCTAAGGGCTTAAATGAAGAAATTGTCACTGCCATCTCCAAAAGAAAAAAAGAACCTGATTGGATGCTTGAGTGGAGGATTAATGCTTTTAATACATGGAAAAAAATGGAAGAGCCGGATTGGGCCAACATAAAATATAAAAAGCCAGATTATCAGGATATATCCTATTATTCCGCACCTAAGAAGAAAGAAAAATATAAAAGTTTAGATGAAGTGGATCCAGAATTAATAGAAACATTTAATAAGCTTGGAATATCCATTGATGAACAAAAAAAATTATCTGGTGTTGCTGTTGATGTTGTAATGGATTCTGTCTCTGTAGCCACTACTTTCAGAGACACTTTGGAAAAAAAGGGTATAATTTTTTGTTCAATATCAGATGCGATTAAAGAACACCCAGAGCTAGTAAAAAAATATTTGGGAACGGTTATCCCTCCAAAAGACAATTTTTTTGCAGCTTTAAATGCAGCTGTTTTTTCAGATGGCTCTTTTTGCTATATACCCAAAGGAGTTAAATGTCCAATGGAATTATCAACCTATTTTAGAATAAATCAAGCTGGCACTGGCCAATTTGAAAGGACACTTGTAATTGCAGACAAGGGTAGTTATGTTTCCTATCTTGAAGGGTGTACTGCCCCCTCAAGAGATGAAAATCAACTTCACGCTGCGTGCGTTGAACTAATTTCCCTTGATGACGCAGAAATTAAGTATTCAACTGTTCAAAATTGGTATCCTGGAGACAAGAATGGTAATGGCGGTGTTTTTAATTTTGTCACAAAAAGAGGTATCTGTCACAAAAATTCAAAGATTTCTTGGACTCAAGTTGAGACCGGATCAGCTATAACTTGGAAATATCCATCTTGTATTCTTAAAGGCAACAACTCTATAGGAGAATTTTATTCAATTGCAGTTACCAATAATTTTCAGCAAGCTGATACTGGAACAAAAATGATTCACATAGGTAAAAACACTAAATCTACTATAATATCAAAAGGTATTTCAGCTGGAAAATCACAAAATAGTTATAGAGGATTAGTAAGAGTAAATCCTGGCGCGCAAAATGCTAGAAACTTTTCACAGTGCGATTCACTGTTAATGGGTAATTCCTGTGGAGCTCATACTTTTCCATATATTGAAGCTAAAAATAATTCAGCCCAAATTGAGCACGAAGCAACTACCAGTAAGATTGGTGAAGATCAAATATTTTATTGCAATCAAAGAGGAATTGATACTGAAAAAGCTATCGCTCTCATTGTAAATGGATTCAGTAAGGAAGTTTTAAATAAATTACCCATGGAGTTCGCTGTAGAAGCACAAAAGCTATTAGAAATATCATTGGAAGGGTCTGTAGGATAAAATTAAAATATGCTAGAAATAAACAACTTGCACGCTAGTGTAGACGGCAAACAAATTTTAAAAGGGATAGATTTAAAAGTGTCCCCTGGTGAGGTTCACGCAATAATGGGTCCTAACGGATCAGGTAAAAGTACACTGTCTACTGTTATAGCTGGACATGAAGATTTCGAAATCGATAAAGGTGAGATATTGTTTGAAGATGAAGATTTGATTGATTTTAATACTGAAGAAAGAGCGCACAAAGGTATCTTTCTGTCATTCCAATATCCAGTTGAAATTCCAGGAGTAAGTGTAACAAACTTTATTAAAACTTCAATAAACCAGATGAGAAAATCCAATGGATTGGACGAAATGCCTGCTAGTGAGATGCTAAAAAAAATTAGAGAAAAATCAGAGCTATTAAAAATTGATTCAAAATTCTTATCTCGATCTCTCAATGAGGGATTTTCCGGAGGTGAAAAGAAGAGAAACGAAATTTTTCAAATGGCTATGTTGGAGCCTAAAATTGCTATATTAGACGAAACAGACTCAGGTTTAGATATAGATGCATTAAAAATTGTAGCAAATGGGGTCAATATGCTACGAAATGACGATACTGCAGTAGTTTTAATTACCCACTACCAAAGACTTTTAGATTATATAGTCCCTGATTTTGTTCATGTTTTATCTGATGGGAAGATTGTAAAGTCGGGAAACAAAAACCTAGCCATTGAACTTGAGGCAAAGGGGTATGATTGGGTTAAATAATATTTAGTATGGATTTTAAAGAAAAACTAATTTCTTCTTTTATGGTTTTCGAGCAGGATATAGATTTATCAAATCCAGTTCATGAAATAAGATCTAAGAGTCTTAAAAATTTTGAAGAAAAAGGATTTCCAAGCAAAAAACAAGAAGCTTGGAAATACACTTCTTTGGCAAAAATTTTAAAAAGCGATTATGGAATTTTCCCAAAAAAAGAGGTCGCAATTGAATTAAAAGATGTTCAAAAATATTTTCTGTATGAAACTGACACTTATAAAATTGTATTTATAGATGGTGTTTACAGCCCTTTTCTTTCCGACACAACCCATGATGGCTTAGATGTTTGTCTTTTGTCAGCTGCTCTTACCAAGTCAAAATATAAAAATATCATAAATAAATACTTCGATAAGATTACGGATAAAAAAGATTCTCTAACTCTATTGAACACATCTTTTTCAATAGAGGGAGCATATATCTATCTTCCAAAATCAGTAACAGCGGAAAAGCCAATTGAAATAATGCATTTTTCAACTGGAAAGCAAGGTGATTTTTTTCTTCAGCCAAGGAATTTAATTATTGTTGAAGAAAATACAGAGGTTCAAATTTTAGAGAGACACCAAAGTTTGAGTAGTCATAGATCTTTCACAAACTCAGTTACTGAAATTTATGCTGAAGATTCATCAAGAATAGATTATTATAAGATTCAAAACGATAGAGAGGAAGCATATTTGATTGATAATACTTATATATCACAAAACACAAAGTCACATGTAGATGTACATACATTTTCATTTGGTGGAGAAATAACAAGAAACAATCTTAATTTTTACCAAAATGGAGAAAATTGTAACTCAACATTAAATGGTTTAACAATCATAAACGGTAATCAGCATGTAGATCATTATACGCTTGTTAGTCACGCACATCCTAATTGTGAAAGTCATCAAGAATATAAAGGTATTTTTTCTGACAGATCAGTTGGGGTTTTCAACGGGAAAATTCTTGTAGACAAAATAGCTCAAAAAACTAATGCGTTTCAACAAAACAACAATATCGTTATAGACGATAGAGCTACAGTAAATACAAAACCTCAGCTAGAAATTTTTGCTGATGATGTAAAATGTTCGCACGGATGTACAATAGGTCAATTAGATGAAGATGCACTTTTTTACTTAAGAACAAGAGGTATTCCTATAAATGAAGCTAGGGGTTTGTTGACTTATGCATTTGCCAACAATGTATTAGATTCTGTAAAAATACCAAAGCTTAAATCAAGAATAAATCAAATCATATCTTCCAAGTTGGAAGTTAAAATACGACATGAGCTATAATATGTTTGATGTTGAAAATATAAGATTGGATTTTCCAATACTTGATAAAAAAGTAAATGGTAAAAAGCTGATATATTTTGACAATGCAGCCACCTCTCAAACACCCAAACAGGTTATTGACGTTATTAGCGATTATTATTTGAATTACAATTCAAATATTCACAGAGGAGTTCATTTTTTGAGTCAACAAGCAACTGAACTTTATGAGGGGGCTAGAGAGAAGTTGAAAAGTCATTTTAATGCCAAATTAAATTCCGAAATAATTTTTACATCTGGAACAACTCACGCTATAAACATTGTTTCATCTGGATATAGTGAAATTCTATCTGAAAAAGATGAGCTCATAGTCTCCGAACTCGAACACCACTCAAACATTGTCCCATGGCAAATTTTGTGTGAAAAAACGGGTTCAAAACTTAAGGTGATTCCTATGAATGATATCGGTGAATTACAGTTAGATAAATTTGACGAATTATTAAACGAAAATACCAAGCTAGTATTTGTTAATCACGTTTCAAATGCACTTGGCACTATTAATCCAATTTCAGAAATAATATCAAAAGCACATAAATATGGTGCAAAGGTTTTAATCGATGGCGCTCAAGCATCTGCTCACTTTAAAATTGATTTGCAAGATTTAGATGTAGATTATTATGTGACTTCTGCTCATAAATTATGTGGACCTACTGGGGTAGGAATGTTATATGGAAAAAAAGAGTTGTTAGAAAAGCTACCACCTTACCAAGGCGGAGGTGAAATGATTGATCAAGTAACCTTTGAAAAAACCACTTATGCAGATTTACCTCATAAATTTGAAGCCGGTACCCCAAACATTGCAGGATGCATAGCCTTCGGTGCTGCAATTGACTATATTAATTCTATTGGGCTAGATAGAATTAATAATTATGAAAATCATCTACTAGAGTATGCAACTGAAAAACTCAATGGCATTGAAAATGTTAAGATCTATGGTGAATCGGCTAGTAAAACGTCAGTCATCTCTTTTAATGTAAATGGTATTCATCCGTATGATATAGGTAGCATTTTGGATAAAATGGGAATTGCTGTTCGAACAGGTCAACACTGTGCTCAACCTATTATGGACTTTTTTAAAATTACAGGAACTTTGAGGATTTCTTTTGCATTTTACAATACAGAAAAAGAGATTGACTTTCTAATAGAAACTCTAAGAAAAGCTATTAAAATTTTGTCATAAATTTATAATTATGAAAATTATTGAAATTCAAAGTCAGATAATTGATGAATTTGAAATTATGGATGACTGGATGGAAAAGTATGAATATATGATTAGTCTTGGAAAATCCCTTCCTTTAATGGATAACGATTTTAAAAATGACTCCAATTTAATTAAAGGCTGTCAGAGCAGAGTTTGGTTACATGCTGAATTAAAAAATAATAATATATTTTTTCATGCAGATAGTGATGCAATTATTACTAAAGGAATAATATCAATTCTAATAAGAATTTACTCAGGACAGCCTCCAAAGGAAATCTTAGATTCCAGTTTTGATTTTATTAATAAAATTGGTTTAAAAGAGCATTTATCTCAAACCAGAGCAAATGGTCTATCATCAATGATAAAGCAAATAAAGATGTATGCTCTTGCTTTTCAAACTAAATTGAACTAAGATGTCTGAAATTACCTTTAATCCTCAATTGTTAGGAGATAAAATTATAAAAGTTTTAAAAACTATTTTTGATCCTGAAATCCCTGTTGATATTTATGAATTAGGTCTTATTTATGATGTTTTTGTAAATGAAGACTTTGATGCTAAAATTTTAATGACTCTTACTTCTCCTAATTGTCCAGTAGCTGAATCTTTACCTGCTGAGGTTGAAGAAAAAGTTAAATCTATAAAGGGCATTAATCAGGTTGAAGTTGAAATGACTTTTGATCCTCCCTGGACTAAAGATTTAATGAGTGAAGAGGCAAAACTAGAACTTGGTTTTTTATAATGGAAAAAGAAATTATAAATAAAGTTGCTAAGAGTCCGATTGTAACCTTTGATCTTGAGGAATATTATCCTAAAGGAGAAAGACTCAAAATTGATATTTCTCAATGGCTTTATAAAGGAATAGTTTTAAAAGAAAAAGAATATAGATCATCATTAAAGTCGTACGACTTTTCAAAATTTAAAGACACTTATGTGGCAATACATTGTTCTACAAATGCAATTCTTCCATCTTGGTCAATAATGTTGTTATCAACATATTTAAATCAATATGTGAAAAAATGTGTGTTTGGTTCTATACTAGAATTAGAACAAAGCATATACGCAGATATTTTATATAATTTAGATGTAACTCCATTTAAAAACAGGCCATTAATCATTAAAGGATGCTCAAAAAAAAATATTCCTGAAACAGTTTTTTTATTAGCAATCGAGAAATTACAGCCTCATGTAAAAAGTATCTTTTATGGCGAGGCATGCTCTTCTGTACCCCTATTCAAGAAGAAAAATGATTAAAAAACTTGATAAAAAAGGTGGAGTTATAATTTTAACATATTATTGGCCACCCTCCGGTGGATCTGGAGTGCAAAGATGGATGTATTTCTCAAAATATTTAAAGGAATTGGGATGGAAGCCTTTTGTAATTACAGTTGACCAAAAAAAAGCATCTTATCCTGTCTTAGATACTAGTTTAGAGAAGATTGTAAAAGATATTAAAGTAATAAAAACCTCAACTAATGAACCATTAAAATTTTTTTCCTTTTTAACAACAGGAGGCTTTAGAAGGGGAATTCCTCAAGGAGAGGTCAAAAATAAAGGGTTATTTAACAAACTATTTAATTACATTCGTTCAAATTATTTTATCCCAGATGCAAGAATAGGATGGGTAGATTTCGCCTATAGAGAATGCAAAAAGCTAATAATTAAAAATAACATCAAGCATGTAATAACTACTGGACCCCCTCATTCAACCCATCTAATTGGATTAAAAATTAAAAAGGACTACGAAATCAAATGGATAGTAGACTTTAGAGATCCATGGGTCAATATTTTTTACAACAAAAAGTTTCTGTTCACTAAAAAGTCGATTAATAAACAAAAGGAGTTGGAGAAAAAAGTTTTAAATAATGCCGATTTAGTCTTGACTACCATAGGTGGAGACTTAAAGAAACAGCTTCAATTAAAAGCTCCAAATCAAGATTTTGCTATAGTCCCTAATGGATATGATAATGTTCTAATGAATAAAATAAAAAGGGAAAAATCTAAAAAGTATTTCCATATTGTTTACACTGGGCTTTTAACCAAAAATCATCCTTATGTTTCTTTATTAAAAAACTTAAAACAAAATTTTGGTAACACAAACTTAAAATTATCTCTAGCTGGAAATATATCTAATGAAATAATTAATGAAATAAAAAACTCCTTGCCAAAAGTAAAAGTAAAGAACTGCGGATATTTAAATCATGAAGATTCTGTTAGATTAATTAAAAGTGCTGACCTGCTGGTCAATTTTTTCTTTATTGGTGCTGAAAAAGAAATGATTTCTGGCAAAATAATGGAGTATTTGGCAACAGAAGTACCTATTCTTAGTATAGGCGATCCCAAAAGTGAAGCAGGAAAAATTTTATCTAAAGCAAGTCACACCAAAATGTTTCTAAGGGATTCTGACAAAGAAATAGAGTATTTTCTAAAGAAAGTAATTCTTAACAAGGGGAAACTAACAAATAGATTTCCAAATTTAAATAATTGGTCAAGAAAAAAAATAACACTTAAATTAAGCAACCTTTTGTCTGATTTATGATTTAATGAAATATTTATTTTTAATAATATATTCAAAAGATTCTTTGGGTAAATATTTTTCGACATCAATTCCCTTAGACAAGTAATCTCTAATTTTAGTTGAAGAAATATCAATCTTTGGAGCAGTCCTTAAAATTTTTAAATTATCATGAATGATGAAATCACCAACATCTATTTTTTCATTTCTGGGATAAACATAAATTGAGAATTTCTCAAGTATATCAACACTATTTTTCCATTTTTTAAAGGAGTGAAGGTTGTCTTCACCTAATATTATCTTAAATTTATTTTTGGAATATGTTTTTTTAAAAAACTGTAAAGTTGAAATAGTGTAGTTAGGTTTAGGGAGTTTTAACTCATCAAGACAAATTTTTATTTTTTTCTTATTCGAAATTGATTTTTCAATAATTTTGATTCTTTCATTAATATTCAGTATATCAAAGTTTTTTTTAAGAGGATTTTGAGGAGATACAACGAGCCAAATCTCATCAAAAATGCATTCATTTAAAAAATAATTTGCCATGAATAAATGACCATTATGAAAAGGGTTGAATGTTCCAAAAAATAGACCTACTTCTTTCATTTACCCTCGATAAATTCACGAACTATTCGAAAAGCCTCATTTTTAGTTTTATCTAGGTCGTTATTCTCTAGAACGATATCAAACTCTTCTGCATAACTCAATTCAAATTCTGATTTTTTTAGCCTCTCCTGTATACTTTTTTGGGTATCAAGCGCTCTTTTAGTAAGGCGGTTGTCTAGTGCCTTTATTGAGGGTGGTTTAACAAATATTGAAAGAGCTTTTTCCTTAAAAATGGACTTAATTTTGAGTCCACCCTTTACATCCATGTCTAATAAAACGGTATTACCGTTTCGCCATATTCTAACTATCTCAGAATTTAATGTTCCATAAAATACATTAGGATAAACTTCTTCAAATTCAATAAAGTCGTCGTTTTCAATTTTTTTTTTAAATGAATTAACACTCATAAAATGATAATCGATACCATTTTTTTCGTTCTCTCTTGGTTTCCTTGAGGTAGCAGATATCGAAAATTCAGTAGGTGAAATTTTATCCAATAAATATTTTATAATTGATGTTTTGCCAGCTCCAGACGGTGCGGAAAAAATAATGAGTTTCGCTTCCATTTTTAGAGTACATTTAATAGTTGTTCTTTTATCTTTTCCAACTCATCCTTCATTTCTACAACGATTTTTTGAATTTTTTCGTCATTGGCCTTTGAGCCCAAGGTATTAATTTCCCTTCCAATTTCTTGAGAAATAAAAGTAAGCTTTTTTCCATTTGGAGACTTTCCATTCATAATTTTTTCAAAATATTTTAAATTACTTTTTAACCGAACTACTTCTTCGTTAATATCTAGTTTTTCAATGAAGTAAAAAATTTCCTGCTCCATTCTTCTATTGTCTATTTCTTTTAAATTTTGCCTTGAAAGATCTTCAATTTTCTTTCTGATTTTTTCTTTTCTTTTTGGAGCTAACTTATCCACGCTTTTGACCAATTTATAAATAACCTTAATCCTATTTTTGAAGTCTTTTTCTATTGACTTTCCTTCAGAAATTCTATACTTATTTAATTTTAAGATTGCAGTATCAATAATTTTAAATAATATTTTTTTTTCTTCTTTTGAAATATCTTCTTTTTCAATTTTAATAGATTCAGGTAGTCTAATCGCCATTTTAAGCAGTTCCAGTTCAGATGAATCGGATATTTTTTTCAATTCATTAATGTATTTTTTTATAGCAGTATAATTAAGAGATGATAATTTGTCTTCATCATGGAGGTCAATGCCTATCAATAAGTCAATTTTCCCCCTTGATAATTCTCCATTAATTTTTGTTCTAATTTTGGATTCAATCTCTTTATATTTGTTGGGAACGCGCAGATTAAGATCAATACTTTTACTATTCAATGATCGTATTTCCACATTTAATTTTTTTCTCTGGAATTTGGTCTCTGATTTACCAAATCCAGTCATAGAAATAATCATATTTTTATTCTAAAGCCTTTTGATTTTAATATTTCTAAATGAAACTCTATCTCCATGATCTTGGAGTCCAATTTTTCCAGTTTTATACTTCCCAAATTCTGGAGCCTCCACATAATTGTATGTACTTTTATCTCTGAATTTAGATGTTGAAATCAGTTCTTCCCATTCCGGCCCATTTATTGGGAATGAAACTATTTCAGTTCCATTTAGCTTAACATTCGCATTATTGATTTCGTGATTTACAGTAAGGAGAAAATGGTTCCATTCTTCAGCTGGGTTACATACATCCTTTGTGGGTTGAACTATGTCATATAATGCTCCTGCCTGATGATATTTAGGTTTCATAAATGCATCGGAATGTCTTTCATTATCAAGTAACTGTATCTCGGGACCAGTTAAGTATGGAGAAGAAAACTTTTCATCCTCATGTACTCCCCAAAAAAGACCACTATTCCCACATTCAGCAATTTTCCACTCAATAGATAACATGAAATTGGTAAAGCTTTTGTTGGTTACAATATCAGAATTTTGATCTTTTTCTTGTTTTCTTGGGTTAAAAGTTAGCACCCCGTTGTCCACAGTCCATTCATCTCCTAATTTCCCTCCATTGAAGTAATGCCAACCTTCTGTTGTTTTTCCATCAAAGAGTGAAATCCATTCGCTTTTTGAAGAATTCACCTTTTTGTTTTCTTCTTTTTTTTGTTGTCCCATGCATGAGCATACAATAAAGCTCAAAAAGGTTATATAAATTGATTTTTTCATTCTAAATATTTAATATTTTATTTATTTTTTTCTTATCTGTATCACCACCTGCAAAATCATCAAATACTTTCTCAGTAGCTTCAATAATGTGGTTCTGTATAAACTTTGCTCCTTCTTTTGCACCTTGTTCGGGGCTTTTAACGCAACATTCCCACTCCATCACAGCCCAAACATCACATCCATATTCTGTGAGTTTTGTAAAAATTGTTTTGAAGTCAATTTGACCATCTCCAGGTGATCTGTATCTTCCAGCTCTATCCTTCCATGTTCCGTAACCTCCAAAGGCCCCTTTTTTTCCGTTTGGTTTGAACTCTGAATCTTTTACATGAAAAGCCTTTATAAATTCGTGGTAATGGTCAATATAGGTTACGTAATCAAGTTGTTGTAAAACAAAATGACTAGGATCGTAAAGTATATTTGCTCTTTTGTGATTATTTGATGCTTCTAAAAACATTTCAAATGTTTCTCCATCATGTATGTCTTCACCAGGGTGAACTTCAAAGCAAGCATTGACATCGTTATCTTCAAAAACATCTAAGATTGGAACCCATCTTTTTGCTAATTCTTCAAAACCAGCTTTAACAAGTCCTTTAGGTTGTTGAGGCCATGGATGCCAATATGGCCAGAGAAGCGCACCACTGAATGTGGCGTGAGATTTGATCCCGAGATTTGAACTGGCTTTAGCTGCTTTTTTGACTTGTTCAATTGCCCATTTGGTTCTCTCTTTAGGTTTATTTCTCAATTCTTTGGGCGCAAAATTATCAAACATCAAATCGTAAGCTGGGTGAACTGCAACAAGTTGCCCTTGGAGATGTGTTGAAAGTTCAGTAATCTCAAGCCCAAAGGAATTTATCCTTCCTTTGTACTCATCACAATAGGTTTTGCTAGATGAAGCTTTATCTAAATCAAAGAGCCATTTATCTAAAGTTGGAATTTGTATCCCTTTGTAACCTAAACTGGATGCCCATTCACATAATCCATCGATTGAATTAAATGGTGGTTTGGTATCTATAAATTGGGCTAAAAAAACTGCTGGGCCTTTAATTGTTTTCATAAACTTTAATCTAATTTAATCCATATATTTCCATTCTTATTGGACTCCAAAACTTTTTCAATAAACATCATCCCCCTCACCCCTTCGCTAATTGAAGGATATGAGCCATCATTTGTTTCAACTTCTCTTAGAGTTTTTGCAACTCCATTATAAATATTACCCATAGCATCGAAAAATCCTTCAGGATGTCCGGGTGGTAATTTCGAAGATTTTAATGAGAACTTAGATAAATATGGATTTCCAGGTTTTAAGATTTGTATTGGTTTCCCCTCCATAAGATGGTAAAGATAATTAGGGTTTTCTTGGTTCCATTTAAAACATCCATTTTCTCCATAAATTTGAACTGTAAAGCTATTTTCCTCTGCTGTAGCAATTTGGGATGCTCTAATTACCCCTTTGCAATACTCTGAGAAACGCACAAGTATTGTACCATCAACATCCATTTGATTTTCTGGATACAGATAATTCAAGTCAGCAAGAATTTTATCAATTTTCATACCTGTTAGAAATTCCGCCATATTAAAAGCATGCGTTCCAATATCACCAATGCAGCAGCTTAAACCACCTTTGTTGGGATCTAGTCTCCAAACTGTTTTTCTAAGTTCAGGATCTTTAATTATTGGATTAATCCACCCTTGATAATACTGTAAGTCAATTTTTTGGATTTTTCCAATCACTCCATCTTTAATCATTTGCTTCATTTCTCTAACAATTGGATATCCCGTGTAAGTGTAGGTTACCGCAAATACAAGATCTTTCTTTTTAACCTCTAATTCTAATTCTTGGGCTTCAGAATAAGTAGTTGTTAGCGGCTTTTCGCATATTACATTGAAGTTATTTTGAATGAGTTTTTTAGCCATAGGATAATGAAGAAAGTTGGGGGTTAAAACAGAAACAACTTGAATTCTCTCATCTATTGGTAGAGTAAGTTCAGCCTCTATTAGGGATTCAAAATTATCGTAGATTCTTCTCTTTTTGATTCCAATTTTCTTACCAAAAGACATATTTTCATTTGGATCTGGATTAAAACAACCACCTACTAAATCAAATTCATCGAACATCCCAGATGCAATTCTATGAACAATACCAATAAGAGAATCTCCACCACCTCCAAGTATGCCTAGACGTATTTTACTCATTTTCTAATTTTATTTTTTCGTCTTTAAACGTTAGAATGAAAAAAATCAACACAATTAATGCGAATCCAGAGGGGATTAACCAAATTTGTGTCCAATCGTGAGATGAACCTATTGAGTAAAGGTCGGTAATTTTTCCAGCTACTCTGAAACCAACTAGCATACCAAGTCCATACGTGGCAAGAGTTATAAGTCCTTGTGCCGAGCTTTTAAATTTACTTCCAGCTTTAAAATCGGTGTAAATCTGACCGGAAACAAAAAAGAAATCATAACATATCCCGTGCAAAATAACACCTAGAATCAACATCCAAATTCCCCCTCCAACGTCTCCGTAGGCAAAAAGAATATACCTTAAAACCCAAGCAATCATTCCAACTACAAGGGTAGTTTTGATTCCATATCGTTTTAAAAAAACTGGTAATAATAGAATAAATAGAGCTTCTGAAATTTGACCTAGGCTCATAACTGCAGCAGCTTTAGACATACCAATTTCATTTAAAAACTGATTGGCATGTTGATAATAAAAAGCTAGCGGTATGCATATTAGA
>JBJKWZ010000014.1:0-47287 GCA_045561795.1 Flavobacteriaceae bacterium | reverse complement strand
GTGTCATCGGCACCATCTTTATAAATCAATTCATAATCGGAAGAAATATCTTCAATATTTACCAAGCTCCTAAGCCAAATAACTCCATTGTTTAATAAAAAATCTTTAGGATCATAAATATTTTCAAATCTTGAGTTTAGGTCACCGTAACCGGTAACCTCATAATTTTTATTCCATTTTTGCCATTTTGTGTCATCAAAATCAGCTTTGGAAAAATGTTTATCATTGAGTGAAAGTAGTTCCCAATTTTCCTCAATACTTCTTTCTTGAGTTATTTTAGGTAAACCAAAAGTATCAAAACCAAAAAGTTCTTTATTTATGTTTGCTACAGAATCATTGTAATTTTTGTAAAATAGTAACAGTTCTTCACGATCCATACTAATAATTTTTTTTATTTCTTCATTTGGAAGTTTAACAGAGGTAATCTCATTGAGCTTTGCCCGACTAGTCCAGGCTTCAACCCTGGTGCCTCCCCAATATGACCCTATTATGCCTATAGGAACATTAAGTTCTGAATACAATTTTTTTGCAAAAAAATAACCTACAGCACTGTAATTTTCCGTGCTAAACGAGTCCTCCATCTCGGAAGCAGCTTTTGGGTTTACAGTTTTCCATTCCTGAGAATTTACAACAGTCCCAGATAGATCTGTTGGATTATTAAAAAACCTTATCTCATTATAATTGGCATTTTCAATTTCTTCATCTTGATTATCTATGCAGTCTTTACATTGATTTAACTTCCATTGCATGTTTGACTGACCAGATGCGAGCCATACCTCACCAATTAAAACATCCTTATATACAATTGTATTTTTAGAATCATTTATGACAACCTCATAAGGTCCACCAGCAGATGGAGTGACTAACTTCAATTCCCAATTTCCACTTTTATCTGCCTTAGTCGAAGAATATTTCCCCCAGGTCCCTTTAATTTCAATTTTCTCATTTGGACTAGATTTTCCCCAAAAAGTAACTTCAGTCTCACGTTGTAAAATCATAAAGTCAGAAAAAACACTTGGCAGGTTTAGATCCATTTTTCTATCACACGAAACTGTCATGATAATAAAAAATACTGTAGAGATTACTTTTTTTATTTTCATAGATTTAGTTTCTAGGATGAGATTTTTTGTAAATAGATTTTATTTTTTCCATACTGGTATGTGTATATATTTGAGTAGCGGCAAGTGATGCGTGTCCAAGAAGTTCTTTGACACTATTGATGTCGGCACCGTTGTTAAGAAGATGCGTGGCAAAACTGTGACGAAGCATATGTGGACTTCTTTTGGATTTTGTTGAAACTTTGTTTAAATACTTATTTACCAATTTATAAACATAAATATTTTTGAGTTTTAAATTTTTTTTATCTACAAAAAAAAATTCATTTTCTGACTCTTCAATTATTTCCCTTTTTAATTCTTGAAATTTAAATAATTGATTTTTTAAGGGATCAATAATTGGGATAATCCTTTCTTTATTTCGTTTTCCTAAAACTTTTATTTTTCTATTTATTAAATCAACTGATGAAGTTTTAAGATTTGTTACTTCCGAAAGTCTTAATCCTGTGGAATAAAAAAGTTCTATTAAAGTTTTTATCATTGTCCCTTCATAATCTTTTGTAAAATAATTTCCGTTAAGCAATAGGTTTATTTCATTTTCAGAGAATGGAACTTGAACTTTTTTTTCTTCCTTTAAAGGTTTATGATTTTTTAAAGGGTTTTTTTCAATTTCGCCTATTTTTAATAAAAAATTAAAATAAGACCTCAATACTGATATTTTTCTGTTTACTGATCTGTTCGTCAGACCAGATTCAACTAGACTTACAATCCAAGATCTTATAAAACTGTAATTAGATGTATTTAAATTTTTATGATTAAATTCCTTCAAACAAAATTTCTTAAATACATTTAGGTCACTTTTATACGCAATTATCGTATTACTTGAATAGTTTCTTTCCTTAACTAAATACTCTATAAAGCTATCTAAAGACATATTATCTTTAATATAGTAAACTTTTTTATTTAACGTTAAGATAAAAATGAAAGGTTATTGAAGAAGGGCGTTATCTTTTAGTTTTTGAACATGTTGAGCCTTTTGGATTCTTGACCTATTCTTTACAGACGGTTTAATAAATTGTTTTCTAGTGCGCAGTTGACGCATAGCACCAGTTTTATCAAATTTTCTTTTGAAACGCTTTAAAGCTCTGTCTATATTTTCACCTTCTTTGATCGGTATAATCAACATATTTAAAAAATTAAAAAAACAAATATAGGTTGTTTATAACAACCTATGAAATATTAGTTCAGTTTGTTTTTGTTTTTTATTCTATCTAAATAAATTAATAATTCACCTTTTACTTTAGGATATAAGAAAAAAAGACCAATCATGTTTGGAAAAACCAATGCCAAAATCATTGCATCAGAAAAAGCCCAAACTGAAGACATGTCACCTGCAGCTCCAATTACAATAAATAAAAGGAATAAGATTTTATAGGTTAAGTCAGCTGCTTTTCCTTTACCAAAAACATACATCCATGATTGTAAACCATAGTATGACCAGGAAATCATAGTTGACAATGCGAAAAGTACTACTGCTAATGTTAAGAAAGGACCAGAGAAAGAAATATACTTAGAGAAAGCAGCAGAGGTTATACCTGCACCACTTAATTGCTGACCTTGAATCATTACAGCTGTTCCGTCTCCCACAGTATTTCCATAAGTAAAAATTGTATTATCACCATTAAAAATAATGATTACAAGTGCAGTCATTGTACAAATAACCACAGTGTCTATGAAAGGTTCTAGTAGTGCCACAAGTCCTTCTGAGGCGGGATAGCTGGTTATTACAGCTGCATGTGCAATGGAGGCAGAACCTGCTCCAGCTTCATTAGAAAAAGCTCCTCTTCTGAAGCCTTGAATAAGAACCCCAATAAAACCTCCAACTGCAGCCGTTGGAGAAAAGGCCTCACTGAAAATTAATCCAAACGCATCATCTATATAGGAAAAATTCGAAAAAATGATATATAAACAAGCTAAAACATAAATTCCAGCCATAAATGGAACTACTTTTTCAGTTACAGAAGCTATTCTTTTTATACCCCCAATTATAATTACGCCTACAACAATCATCATAATTATTCCAATTATTGTTCTCGCACTTCCTCCTGTCATTCCAAAAGAGTTGACCAATTGCATCGCTGCTTGATTTGATTGAGCCGCATTACCTCCTCCAAAGGAAGCACCAATACATAATAATGCAAATGTGATTCCCAGTACTTTTCCAAGCTTTTCGTATCCTATTTCAGATAATCCCTTTTTAAGATAATACATAGGTCCGCCGTAAACCGTTCCATCTGAACCAATCTCACGGTACTTAACACCTAATGTACACTCCACAAATTTTGAAGACATTCCTAAAATACCGCAAAGTATCATCCAAAAAGTAGCTCCTGGGCCTCCTATTGCAATAGCCATTGCAACACCAGCTATGTTTCCATTTCCAACTGTACCTGAAACAGCCGTTGCTAGGGCTTGAAAATGGCTTACTTCCCCATTGTTAGACCTTTCCTCATCTAACTTATCGTACTTTCCCATTACAGTTTTTAATGATATTCCAAAACCTCTGATATTTATAAATCCGAAATAGACTGTGAAAAATGCAGCTCCACCAACCAGTAAATAAATTATAGTTGGTATTCCCGTTCCAAAAAACTCATGCAAAATTAAATTTTCCCAAAAACTAGATATTGGTAAAAATGCCTCATTAATGATTTCATCGATTCCTTTTTCTTGAGAAAACAGAGATTTTGAAAACAAAAAAAAGAACGAAAAAATTAAAGATTTGTATTTTAACATGATGATTGAATTAGTTAAGAAGTCGCTAATATTAAAAATTATTCCCGAAATTCAAATTTTAAATCTACTTGGTTTTTATAAATCAAAAACAGAAGTTCTTTTACCAAACAATAGATCTTTCATTTTTAACCAAAAAGCTAATATCAAATAAATAACAAAACCACCGAAAACGGTCGTAAATGACGCGTATATAAAAAATAATCTGACTGATTTCACCTTCATACCTAAGAAGTCTGCCAATCGAGAACAAACAGCAAAACCATATTTTTCAAGTAAAACTCTTAGACGTTTAGTCATCTGTTAAGTTTATTTTCTCTTTTTTCCCATTCCAATATTCCACCATTTAAGTTGTATGTTTCTTTGAAACCTAATTGATCGAGTATGCTACACGCTTTTTGACTTCTTATACCAGATCGGCAGTAGACAAGAAGTTTGTAATCTTTTTCTAGTTTTTCAACTACACTCATAAATTCACTCGGTTCAAGTATATTTGCTAAAACAGCACTAGGAATAGACTTTTCTTCGAATTCCTCAATTGTCCTTACATCTAAAATAATCTGTTTTTGATCGGAATCTATCCTTTTGACCCAATCTTCGCAGTCGAGAGTTATCATATGTTAAAAATAACATATGTGAGAAAAATATTCTTTACTTTAATCAAGTTTTTTATTTTTACAAAAAAATAAACAATGAAAATAAATAATTTGACTCCCACTATTATAATATTAATTTTTTTAGTCTCAAATAATCTATTTGCTCAAGAAATGATTCTGGATCAAATGAATAGTTCAATTAAATGGACTGGAAAGGAAATAACTACAAAAACACATTATGGTTCATTAAAGTTTAAAGAAGGAAAAATCAGTATGAAAGGAGATAAAATTATAAGTGGTACTTTTATAGTTGACATGAAATCTATAGATTGTCAAGATCTTTCTGGAAAATCCAAAAATTATCTCGAGTCACATTTGAAGTCTGAAGATTTTTTTGGAGTCGAAGATTACCCGAAAGCTTCTTTATCTATAAAAACCTCTGAATTAAAAAGTGATGGAAATCAGCTTGTAGAAGGTGATATAACAGTAAAAGGGATTACCCAACCTATAAGTTTTAATATATCGATTCAAAATAATGAAGGAAAAGCCAAATTGACCTTTGACAGAACAAAGCACAATGTTACGTATAGATCAGGGAATTTTTTCCAAAATTTAGGTGATAAGTTAATATACGATGATATTGAAATAGAAGCTCAATTAACTTTTAATTAAAAAGTTAAATTGTTTAAATTTTAATATATATTTGCAACATGAAAACATTTATTATTAATCATTGGTGGTTTTATATGGATATATAAATTCGTGAAAACAACCACTATTGTTAATAATTGGCTTGTCATCACGACAAGCTTTTTTATTTTAATACGGTTTGAAAAAAATAAAGTTTAAAACATATCACAAAAAAATTCTTTCAGATAAACTAACTCCCGTTAGCATTTATTTGAAACTTAGGGACAGGTTTGCAAATAGTTTACTTCTTGAAAGCAGTGACTACGATGCCAACAATAAAAACTTTTCCTATATATGTTGCGAGCCGATAGCATCTATAAGTGTAAGAAATAGAGAAATAACTTACACTTACCCAGGTCAAAAAAAAATAACTACAAAATTCAAAAAGAATGACAGTCTCCCACTATTGATAGAAAAATTTTCAAAAAAATTTGATTATAATAACAAAAAATACAGCTTCATAACTAATGGGCTTTTTGGATATATTTCACACGAAGCTATATCACATTTTGAAGATCATGATTTAGACAAAAACAAAGATAATTTAGAAATACCAGATTTATATTATGCTGTTTATAAATACATAATTTGTGTGAGTTTATTTAATCATGAGGCACACATTTTCTGCCACTCAATAAATGATAAAAACGACATTAGCATTATTAATAAACTTTTAATAAATGATATACCTACAAATTATTCTTTTACTAAAAATGGCGAAAAAGTTTCAAATTTTACTGATAAAGAGTTTACCGATCTAGTAAAAAAGGGAAAAAATCATTGTTTTAGAGGAGACGTTTTCCAGATAGTTTTATCAAGACGATTTTCTCAAAGTTTTTATGGAGATGAATTTAATGTCTATAGAGCATTAAGGTCTATTAATCCCTCTCCATACCTTTTTTTCTTTGATTACGGGAGCTTTAAAATTTTTGGTAGTTCTCCGGAGGCACAGATAATAATTGAAAACGGAAGAGCCGAAATACACCCCATAGCAGGAACATTCAAAAGAACAGGAAATGACACTAAAGACAAAGAATTAGCAGAAAAATTGAAAAAAGATCCTAAGGAAAATAGTGAACATGTTATGCTTGTAGACCTAGCCAGAAACGATTTAAGTAGAAATGGAACTGAGGTCAGAGTTGAAAAAAACAGACAAATACAATTTTTTTCACACGTTATTCATCTTGTATCAAAGGTAACAGGAAAACTAAATCCTTTAACTAACAATTTTCAAGTTGTTGCAGACACATTCCCCGCTGGCACTTTATCAGGTGCTCCAAAACACATGGCTTTAAAGCTTATTGATAAGTATGAAAATGTCGCAAGAAATTTTTATGGAGGTGCGTTAGGTTATTTTGACTTTGAGGGAAATTTTAATCATTGCATTATTATTAGGTCTTTTTTAAGTAAAAATCAAATTATTTATTACCAGGCAGGTGCTGGTGTTGTGGCAAAATCGAAACCAAAAAAAGAGTTGGAAGAAGTATACAATAAATTGGGAGCTCTAGAGAAAGCTTTGGAAATGGCTGAAAAAATAACATGAAAAAAATATTTGTAGTTGATAATTACGATTCTTTCACTTACAATCTAGTTCACATACTAAGGGACTTAAATTGTAATCTTAAAGTTAAAAGAAATGATGACTTTAACTTAGATGAAATAAATGGTTATGATTACATTCTTTTGTCTCCTGGTCCAGGAATACCAAAAGAATCGGGTTTATTGAATGAAGTAATTAAAAAATATCATATGACTAAAAGTATTTTGGGAGTTTGTTTGGGAATGCAAGCAATAGGGGAAGTTTTTGGTGGTGAAATTGAGAATTTAAAAAATGTATATCATGGAGTTGAAACAAGCATTAAAATCGTTAATCACAAAAAATTATTTCAAGATATTCCTAAAAAAATAGTGGTGGGAAGATATCATTCATGGGTTGTTAAGCGTCCCTTACCAAGTTGTCTTATTGCAACATCCTTTGATAACAATGGTTATCTAATGTCGCTTAGACACAAAAACTACAATGTGTCTGGGGTTCAATTTCATCCTGAATCAATATTGACAAAATGTGGGAAAAAAATTCTTCAAAATTGGATAAATGATTAACATGAAAAATACTTTAGAAAAATTAATAGCAAAAGAATACCTAACCGCCTCTGAGGCTGAAAAATGCCTTATTGAAATAACTGAAGGAAAACATCATGATATTCTCGTGTCATCTTTTTTAACAATTTTTATGACGAGAAAAGTATCTATAGATGAGTTAAATGGTTTTAGAAATGCTTTACTTAATTTGTGCATTAAGGTAGATTTGTCCGATTACGATACAATCGATTTGTGCGGTACGGGAGGAGACGAAAAAAATACTTTCAATATTTCAACTTTGTCATCTTTTATAACTGCTGGTGCTGGGATTAAAGTTGCAAAGCATGGCAACTATGGCATTTCTTCGAATTGCGGATCAAGTAATGTCCTGGAATTTTTAGGGATTAGATTTTCCAGTGATGAAAGTTACTTAAAAAATTGCATCGATAAAACTGGAATATGTTTTCTTCATGCGCCATTATTTCACCCAGCTATGAAAAATATAGCTTCTGTTAGAAAAAATCTAGGGATTAAAACTTTTTTTAATATTTTGGGTCCACTTGTAAATCCTGCTGATCCTAAAAATCAACTTACTGGTGTTTATAATCTAGAAACTGCAAGATTGTATGGCTATTTTTTTCAACAAACAAATAAAAACTACACAATTACTTATTCATTAGACGGCTACGATGAAATTTCTCTGACAGGCCCAACAAAAATGATTCGAAATTCTGGAGAGTTTATTTTCGAGCCTCACCATTTTGGGTATAAAATTGTAGGAAAGGAATCCATCAGTGGAGGAAGTAGTGTGGAAAAATCGGCCTTTATTTTTAAATCTATATTAGAGGGAAATGGTTCAGAGGAGCAAAATAATGTTGTTTGCGCTAATGCAGCGATGGCAATATCTACATCTAAAAATTTAGATATTGATGAATCTATAAAAATAGCTGAGGATTCGTTATATAATAAAAAAGCTCTCAAATCCTTTGAAAAACTCGTTAAAATTTAAATATGTCTATTTTAAAAAATATTGTAATTGACTTAAAGAAAGAACTGAAACTTAAAAAAAGTATTATTCCCGTTTCTGAATATGAAAAAATGTCTCTTTTTGCGAGAAATACAATTTCAATGAGTGATTCAATTAAAAAAAATAATTTTGGAATTATAGCTGAATTCAAAAGACGTTCTCCATCAAAAAATGAAATTAATAATAAATTATCTGTACACGAAGTTTGTAGAAACTATCAAATTTTTGGTGCAAGCGGATTATCGATATTAACTAATTTAAAGTACTTTGGTGGGAGCTTGGAAGATTTAGCATTAGCCAGATCTGCTTGCACTTTACCCATATTAAGAAAAGATTTTATAATTGATGAATATCAAATTTATGAGGCTAAAGCCTTTGGTGCTGACACTATTTTACTTATATCTTCAATACTTACAAGAGACGAAATAGCCAATTTGTCAAAAAAAGCAAAAGAGTTGAAATTAGAGGTTCTTTTAGAAGTTCATAATAATGAAGAATTAAAAGAAGGGTTAGTTGATGACGTGGACATTATAGGAGTAAACAATAGAAATCTGAAATCTTTTAAAACTGATATAAAAATAAGTGAAAAACTTTTCAATCAAATACCCGATAAATTTTTAAAAATTTCTGAAAGTGGGTTGAATAACGATAATTCCATAAAAAAATTAAAGAAAATTGGATACCAAGGATTTTTGATAGGAGAAAAGTTTATGATTTCCAGTGACCCAGGTAAAGAGTTAAAAAAAACTTTAGAAAATTTAACTTATGAAAATTAAAATTTGTGGATTAAAGTTTGAATCAAATATTATAGGTCTTTCTAAATTAGAACCTGATTACATGGGTTTTATTTTTTGGGAAAAATCAAAAAGACACATCAAAGGTTCAACTCCAAATCTCTCAGAAACCAAAATAAAAAAAACTGGGGTTTTTGTAAATGCTGATTTTGAAAATATTAAGGGGAAATCTTATGATCACAAATTAGAGGCTATTCAACTTCATGGGCAAGAATCTCCTGAATTTTGCAGAAAGATAAAGAATTTAGGAGTTGAAATTATTAAAGCTTTTAGTGTAGATGAAAATTTTAATTTTGATATTCTGAAAAAGTATGAATTAGTTAGTGATTATTTTTTATTTGACACAAAAGGGAAATCTCCTGGTGGAAATGGTATTTCATTTAACTGGGAAATTTTAAGAAATTATAAATACAAAAAAAAGTTTTTTCTAAGTGGAGGAATAGGTGTTGAAAGCATTGATGCAATAAAAAAAATAAAAAATCTTGACATACCCTTGTTCTGTATTGATATAAATAGCAGATTCGAATTAAATCCAGGAAAAAAAAATATAGAATTGATTAAATCTTTTAAAAATAATTTAGAAAATGAAATATAAAGTTAACGAAAAAGGTTTCTATGGCAATTTTGGAGGAGCATACATTCCTGAAATGCTCTATCCAAATATAAATGAATTAAAAATAAATTACCTCAAAATAATAAACTCAAGAAGCTTTAGAAAAGATTTTGAAAAATTATTAGCTGAATACGTAGGGAGACCAACCCCTTTATACTTTGCTGAACGACTTTCTGAAAAATACAATACAAAAATTTACTTAAAAAGAGAGGACCTCTGTCATACTGGAGCTCACAAAATAAACAATACTATTGGACAAATTTTATTAGCCAAAAGCTTAAATAAAAAAAGAATTATTGCTGAAACAGGAGCTGGTCAGCACGGAGTTGCTACAGCAACAGTATGTGCATTAATGGGAATTGATTGCGTAATATACATGGGCGAGGTTGATATTAAACGTCAAGCACCAAATGTGGCACGAATGAAAATGCTTGGTGCGCAGGTAAAAGAGGCAAAGTCCGGAAGCAAAACTCTAAAAGATGCAACTAATGAAGCAATGAGAGATTGGATTAATAATCCAAAAGATACTCATTATATTATTGGTTCTGTTGTTGGTCCACATCCTTATCCAGATATGGTTACACGTTTACAATCTGTAATTAGTCAAGAGGTTAAAACACAACTTTTAGAAAAGGAAGGTAGAAATTACCCAGATTACCTTATTGCTTGTGTTGGTGGGGGAAGTAATGCGGCAGGTTTGTATTATCATTATTTGAATAATGAAAAAGTGAAAATAATAGCAGTTGAGGCAGCTGGTAAAGGAGTTAATTCTGGTGAAAGCGCAGCAACAATTAAATTGGGTAAGATTGGAATTATGCATGGTAGTAAAACATTGCTTATGCAAAACGAAGATGGACAAATAATTGAACCTTACTCAATTTCAGCGGGTTTAGATTATCCTGGGATAGGTCCTCTTCATTCTCATTTATATGAGACAAAAAGAGCAAAATTTGTTTCAGTTAATGATAATGAGGCGATGGATTGGGGTTTAGCTTTATCTCAGATAGAAGGAATTATACCTGCTATTGAAACTGCCCATGCTTTTTCTGTTTTGGACACAATGACTTTTAAAAAAGATGATTTGCTTGTTTTTAACTGCTCAGGGAGAGGTGACAAGGATTTAGAAACTTATATTAAATATTTTAAACTTTAATGAATCGAATAGAGAAAAAATTAAAAGAAGAAAAAAAAATACTTTCTGTTTATTTTACTGCTGGTTTTCCTAGGTTGAATGACACTCAAAAAATTATATCGGAACTAGAAAAACATAATGTAGATTTAATTGAAGTAGGAATTCCTTTTTCTGACCCCCTTGCTGACGGTGAAACTATCCAAAAAAGTTCAAAAAAAGCAATTGAAAATGGTATGACAGTTCATAAACTTTTTTCTCAATTAAAAGATTTAAGAAAAACAGTGAAAATTCCAGTTATACTTATGGGATATTTAAATCCAATATTACAATTTGGTATTGAAAAATTCTGTATGAAATCTAATGAAATTGGTATAGACGGATTAATCATTCCCGATCTGCCTATCGAGATATTTATTGATGAATACAGGGACCTCTTTAACAAAAATAATCTATTTAATATTTTTTTAATTACCCCTCAAACATCTGAAGAAAGAATTAAATTAATTGATAAAAATTCAAGAGGATTTATATACATGGTTAGCAGTTCGTCAATAACAGGGTCAAAGAAGAATTTAGAAGATGCTAGCTTCGAATATTTTGATAAAATTTCAAAAATGAATTTAAAAAATCCATCGATAGTTGGATTTGGTATTAGCAACCGGAAGACCTATGAAAAAGTCATAGAAAAAAGTAAAGGTGCCATCATAGGATCAGCCTTTATAAATTTTATTGAACAAAATTGTTTAGAGAATTTAGGAAAATTTATAAAAAAATTTAAATGATTACCTAATAAAAACTGGTTCGCTAGAATTCTTAGTTTCATTTTCACTGAAAGCATATCCAGCTAAATTAAATCCAAGTATATGTTTTAAATTTTTTGAATTATTGTCTATTATATATCTAGCCATAAGTCCCCTTGCCTTTTTTGCATAAAATGAAATTATTTTTAGTTTTCCTTTTCTAAAATCCTTAAATATAGGACTTATTATTTGAGCATCAATTTTATTTGGATCTACAGCATTAAAATACTCTTTACTTGCTAGATTCAACAAAATATCGCCACTTGATAATTCGCAATTAAGATGATTGGTAACCAAATCGATCCAAAATTCATGAAGATAATTTGATTTTCCTAATTTAATTTTCGTTCCCATTTCGAGTCGATAAGGTTGAATTAAATCAAGTGGTTTTAAAATTCCATACAAACCAGAAAGTATTCTTAATTTATTTTGCATGGATTTTATTTTTGAAGCCGGAATTGAAAAAGCATCAAAACCTGAATATACATCACCATCAAAAGTATAGATACATGGTCTAAAAATAGAATCTGAATTTAAGTTATATGTAAGTTTAAAATTTTGATTTCTATTCCAATTAAGCTCAGCTAATTTGTCTGAAACACCAAGTATATTTCCTAAAGAATTTACAGACAATTCCTTAAGTTTTAAAATAATTTCAGTAGTTTCTTTGGAAAAAACTGGATTTGTAGACTCACCAAAAGGTGTTTTAGAAGTTAAGTTTAGTGATTTTGCTGGTGAAATTAAGATTTTCATCATTTACTTTTAATTCCAAATTTAATAGCTTTTTTTAAAAATCAAACCCCAAAATTTGATTCTTTAAAGAAAATCTTTGTGCTTGGAATATATGCTCCACTTTTTTAAAACTATTGAAATATCTCCTGGTAAATCAGAAGTAAATGTCATTTTTTTTCCACTCAGTGGGTGCTTAAACCCAATTGTCTTAGCGTGAAGTGCTTGTCTAGGTAGAATTTTAAAACAATTGTCAATAAACTGCTTGTATTTAGAAAACTTTGTTCCTTTTAAAATAACATTTCCACCATATCGTTCATCGTTAAATAAGGTATGTCCAATATGTTTCATATGAACACGGATCTGGTGAGTCCTGCCCGTTTCCAAATTACACTCTAGGGAGGTAACATAACCAAATCTTTCAAGGACTTTATAATGAGTAATTGCCTTTTTCCCTATTTCGTTTTCAGGATAAACAAACATTCTTAATCTATTTTTTAAGTCTCTAGCTATATTAGCGTTTACAGTTCCTTTATCTTGTTGAACGTTCCCCCAAACCAAGGCCTGATAGGTTCTATCAATAGTTTTATTGTAAAATTGTTTAGCCAAACTTCTCATTGCCAGATCACTTTTAGCAACTAAGATTAGACCACTTGTATCCTTATCCAGGCGATGAACAAGACCGGGTCTTTCGTTAGAATTTAAGGGTAAATTTTTAAAATGATATAGTAAGGCATTTACTAATGTTCCAGAGTAATTTCCATGTCCTGGGTGAACAACCATACCTGCTTCTTTATTTACGACAATGAGGTGATCATCTTCAAAGACAACGTTTAGAGGTATTTTTTCAGATTTCAATAAATTTTCAAAAGGGGGATGAGGTAGTGTTACCTTAACTATATCTTTTGGTTTAATTTTAAAATTAGGTTTTACAGAAATTTCATTAACGAAAATAAAACCAGATTTTGCTGCCATTTGAATTTTATTCCTTGACAAGCTCTCAATCCGATTTATTAGAAACTTATCTACCCTCAGAGGTTTTTGTCCGGTATCTGCTTCAAAAGTAAAGTGTTCATATAACTTTTCTTCTTCAATAATTTTATTTTTTTCCATTACCTAAAACCAAATCTATTTTTTCTCTTTGTTGAAGAGCATGACCTGGTACAATTTTTTTTCCTTTATGAAGTATCTCAAGAACCATATCCTTGCCTATATTATCTTTATAAATCAACTCTCCTACTTCAAATCCAACAGCGTTTAATAATGTTTCCGCATTTCTATGTGTAATCTGAATAACATTTGGTACTCTCATTTTCTTATATCCAACTGGGTTTAATGTTAAATAAATTTTTCTTCCTTTTTTAACTTCTCCATTATACTTTGGAAACTGTTCTAGAACAGTCAAAGGAGGATGGTTTTGGTTAAATTTAGCAGAATCTAAAATTACAATATTTAAGGATTTTTTTTTAGCAGATTCAATAGCTTCAGAAATATGGAGACCAAATAATTTGGGAACAGTTACATATTTGTTGTGTTGAGTTACA
Source organism: Flavobacteriaceae bacterium (assembly GCA_045561795.1). Classification (GTDB taxonomy): domain Bacteria; phylum Bacteroidota; class Bacteroidia; order Flavobacteriales; family Flavobacteriaceae; genus TMED96. The sequence goes on along the minus strand of JBJKWZ010000014.1, from coordinate 33,432 downwards.
AAGCCAAGTCCAAAAAAAATCATAATGGCAAGAAGCAGAGTTAAACAAATAAGATAACTCATATTTTTAAAGAAAATATTACTAATTATAAACCTAATCAATTTCATTTCCCAAAACTATAATAATTTAATTAAAGCAGACTAATTCATCAATTCAATTATTACCTTTGTGATTATTTATAGATGAAGATAATTGGAGTAGCTTGTGGTGGATTCAATTCTGAAAGAGAAATTTCTCTTAAAAGCGGGAATCTTATATTTAAATTGATTAAGGATTCAAAATTTGAATGTTTTAAAATTTACGTAAATAAAAATAATTATACAGTAGTCGATAAATTTGATAACGTTTATTCGTTAAATAAAAAAAAATTCCAATTTTTTAAAAATGATGTCAATCTTTCGTTCGATTACATTATTAATTTAGTACATGGAAGTCCTGGAGAAGACGGAAAATTTACAAAAAAGCTTGAAAATTTAGATATTTCTCATTCGACATGTAATTCATCGATGGCAGAATTGACTTTCAACAAAAAAAAGTGTTTAGATCTAGCAAAAAAAGTTGGATTAAAAACTGCAAAAAGTCAATTAATTGAAAAAGGGCAAATTATTGATGTGAAAAAAATTATATATAAGATTGGTTTTCCATGTTTTGTTAAGCCTAATCAGTCAGGAAGTAGTTTTGGCATAAGCAAAGTATATTCAGAGAAAGAACTAAAACCCGCAATTGAAAAAGCGTTAAAAGAAGACAATGAAATTCTTTTAGAATCATATTTGAGCGGAAGAGAAGTTACGGTGGGAGTTTATAAATTGGATGGTAAGATTGAAGTCCTTCCAATAACAGAAATTGTAACTAGAAACGATTTTTTTGATTACAAAGCAAAATATGAGGGAGAATCTGATGAAATAACTCCTGCTAAACTTCCAATAGAACTTGAAAATAATGTTAAAAAAGATGCTTTGAATTTATATACTAAATTGAATTTGAGTGGAATTACAAGGAGTGAATTTATTTTTAAAAAAAACATTCCTTACTTTTTAGAAATAAATACAATTCCGGGAATGACAGAAAAAAGTATCATACCACAACAATTTAAAGCTGCAAACAAAAATTTAAAAAAAATTATTATGGATATGATAAATGACGGATTAAAATGAAAAAAGCAATTTTTCCTGGATCATTCGATCCTTTTACAATTGGCCATAAAGATATTCTAGACCAAGCATTAAATGTTTTTGATGAAATAATTATTGCTGTTGGTGAGAACTCATCAAAGTCTTGTATGTTCAGCTTAAAGGACAGAATCCGTTTTATTGAAAAATCAATAGAAACTAATTCAAAAATTACAGTTGAATCTTATTCAGACTTAACAACAAGCTTTTGTGAATTTAAAGATGTAAGTTTTTTGATTCGTGGACTAAGAAATACTAATGATTTTGTATTTGAGAAAGATATTAAAGATATCCAAGATACTTTCTCAAATGTCAAGTCTGTGTATTTTATATCGGGTCAAAATTTTTCTTATGTTAATAGCAGTTTAGTAAGAGATATTATAAAAAATGGTGGTAAATACAATCATTTATTACCATTTAAATTAAAAAACTAACTTATTATTTATATAAATCAAAATAATTTGAAATTACTAGATTTATGTTTTGATACATTTTACTTTTTAAAGAATCAAGTGAGCTTTTATCAACCCACACAGCCTTCTCAATATTTTCTTTAGCTTCTGGTGTAAGTTTACCAATATATTGAGTGTTCATTAAATACCAAAAGGTCTTTTTTAAACGATATTTTCTATTCTTTTTGAATATATGATATGTGGTACTTAAAGGTTTTATTATTGATAGACTTTGCACCCCTGTTTCTTCTTCTACTTCCCTAATTGCCGCATTTTTAACTTCTTCATTTTTATTAATTCTGCCTTTAGGTAAATCCCACTTTTTATTTCTGAATATAAATAAAAATTTATTTGTTTTTAAATTTTTTACTAACCCTCCAGCCGCTTCAATTAGTTTAAACATGCTTAAGAAATAATAATTTAGTCTTTCTTCTTTAGAATGATATAAATAAAGCATTTTTACTTTTTTAGATTTTAACACTTTTAAAATAAACTTTTTGTTTGTGAATTTTACAAAAAAAAGAGGTGAATCTTCTTTAGGGATAATAATCTCCGTTGTTAATACTATTGGCTTTTGATTAAAAAATACTTTATACATTTGTGTATGATTTTCAACGAAAAATTAGCTTTTCAAACAGCTGAATTACTTTTACAAGTTAATGCAATAAAATTAAATATTGAAAAACCATTTACTTGGTCAAGTGGAATAAAATCTCCTATTTATTGTGATAACAGATTAATTCTTTCATATCCCAAAATAAGAAAATTTATTTCGAATGAAATTTCAAAATATATAAAGTCTAAAATTCAAGGAGATTTCTACGTGGCCGGAGTTGCAACAGGATCTATTGCAATAGGAATGCTTATTGCAGAAATTTTAAAAAAACCTTTTATATATGTTCGTCCAGAACCAAAAGCACATGGTGCTGGTAAACAAATTGAGGGTAAGATTCTAGAAAAGTTCCCTGTAGTTGTCATTGAAGACCTTATTAGCACTGGAAGAAGCTCATTAAATGCTGTAGAAGCGCTTAAAAAAAATGGTATTTATGTGCTGGGTGTTTTTTCAATTTTCTCCTATGGCTTGGAGATTGCAAAAATAAACTTTGAAAAAGCAAATCAAAAATATTATTCCCTATCTGATTTTTCTAAACTTATTGAATGTTCAAAAAAGTTTACAGAAATTTCACAAGATGATATTGATAAAGTGAATAGCTGGAAAAAAAATCCGTATGACTGGATTGTTTAGTAAATAATTTTAACGTCTCTTATTCTTGGGGTCTCTTTTAGCCCACTTGAACACAAAATTTGAAATCTATCATGATCATAAAGTCCAATTATCTCCCCCTTTTTAATATTTCCGTTGATTTCGTATTCAATTATTTCATTTTTTCGAAATAAGCTTTTGTTAAAGTCCTTTTTAAGCAAATCAAAATTGCTATATAAAAGTAAATTACGGTTGAAAATATCTAAAAAATCATGAAGTGTTTTTTTTAAACTAAATTCATTACTTGTAATGATTTTCATAGAACTTGCGTTAAAATTTTTTGGAAAAATTACCTGATTAACATTTATTCCAACACCCACAATTGACCCCATTAGCTTTTTACCTTTATATAAATTTTCTATTAAAATTCCAGATATTTTTTTGTTTACTGACAAAATGTCGTTTGGCCATTTAATAAATAAGTCATTAATTCCATTATTCATTAAAACTTTTCTTACGGATAATGAGGTAATTAGATTTAAACATAAGTGTGATGAGAAAGACACGTTTTCACCATTTAAAAAAATTGAGAATGTTAGATTTCTGTTGGGGTGGGAAAGCCATTTTTTGCTACCTTGACCTCTTCCATCAGTCTGTTTTTTTGCCCATACAACTAACCCGTTTAAATGTAATTTATTATGATATAATCTTTTTATTTCATTATTTGAAGAGTCAATGGCATTAATTTTGATAATCTTAAAGGGAATCACAATTTTGTAATTTGTATTCACTAATATAATATTTTTGTAAAAGTTTGATGGTAAAAAAAACTGATGGTATTAATAATTTAATTGAAAAAATTGTGATTGGTATTTCTGACGTTAAAGGACAAGATATTGAAATGATTGATTTAAGAAAAATTGAAAATAGGATTTGTGACTTCTACATTATTTGTTCAGGAACTTCCAACACGCATGTTTCTGCAATTTTAGATTCTGTTAAAAAGAAGGTTAGTAAAACTCTAAAGGAAAAACCGTCTCATACAGAAGGTGTAGAAAATGCGGAATGGATTCTTTTAGATTATATTAATGTTGTTGTTCATATTTTTCAAAAAAAAGTAAGGGATTTTTACAGAATAGAAGAATTGTGGGGTGACTGTAAGACAAATATGATACCGATTAAAAATAATTAATATGCCTAAAAAAGTAAATAAAACTCCAAAACTTAATCCATATTGGTTGTATGGTACTATTATAGTTGTTCTTTTAAGTATAAGCTTATTTGGAGAGGGTAGTATTCAAACTTCTAATAAGACTAACACATCTGATTTTGAAAAATATCTTTTAAATGGAGATATAGAAAAAGTTCTTATCCAAAATGAAAAAATTGCAAAGATTTTTCTTAGAAAAGAAGCCCTAGAAAGAAATGAACATAGAATAGTATCGAAAAAAAACTTTTTGGGACAAATTAATGAAACAGGGCCACATTATTCTTTTGAATTTGGTGATTTAAAACTTTTTCAAGAGAAACTTGAGAAAGCCAAATCAAGAAATTTAGATTTTCAATATGAGTTCGTTACAGTTGAAAACAAATTTTTTGATATCATATTAAGTTTCCTTCCTATTATCGTAATTATTGCTGTTTGGATATTTATCATGAGAAGAATGTCAGGTAATGCTGGAGGAGGAGCTGGGGGTCAAATTTTTAACATTGGAAAATCAAAAGCGAAATTATTTGACGAAAAAAAAGACGTAAAAACTACGTTTATAGATGTTGCCGGACTTGAAGGTGCTAAAGAAGAAGTTCAAGAAATTGTTGATTTTCTAAAAAATCCAAAGAAATATACAATTCTTGGAGGTAAAATTCCTAAAGGAGCTCTTCTTGTTGGACAACCAGGCACTGGAAAAACATTATTAGCAAAAGCTGTAGCTGGAGAAGCTAAAGTTCCATTTTTTTCCTTGTCAGGTTCAGATTTTGTTGAGATGTTTGTAGGTGTTGGTGCCTCAAGAGTAAGGGATTTATTCAAACAAGCCAAAGATAAATCTCCAGCAATAGTATTTATTGACGAAATAGATGCTATTGGAAGAGCAAGGGGTAAAAATAATTTTACAGGGTCAAATGATGAAAGAGAAAATACGCTCAATCAACTTTTAACTGAGATGGATGGTTTTGGAACAAATACCAACGTAATTGTTTTAGCAGCCACCAATAGAGCCGATGTTTTAGATAAAGCATTGATGAGAGCAGGACGATTTGATAGACAAATTTATGTAGATCTACCTGATGTAAGAGAAAGAAAGGAAATATTCGAAGTGCACCTAAAACCACTTAAAAAAACTAAAACATTAGATGTTGATTTTCTTGCTAAACAAACACCTGGTTTTTCAGGAGCTGATATTGCCAATGTTTGCAACGAAGCAGCTCTTATTGCTGCTCGAAAAAATAGAAAAAACGTTGGAAGACAAGATTTTTTAGACGCGGTTGATAGAATTGTTGGAGGGCTTGAAAAAAAGAATAAAATTATTTCTCAAGAAGAGAAAAAAACAATTGCATTTCACGAGGCAGGACATGCCTTGGTTAGCTGGCTCTTAGAATTTGCTGCACCTTTGGTTAAAGTTACAATAGTTCCAAGGGGTAGATCTCTAGGCGCAGCATGGTATCTACCAGAGGAAAGAATGATAGTCAGAACAGAACAAATGCTAGATGAAATGTGCGCAACATTAGGTGGAAGAGCTGCTGAGAAAATAATCTTTAATAAAATTTCTACTGGTGCTTTAAGTGATCTTGAAAAAGTAACTCAACAAGCTAAAGCAATGGTTACAGTTTATGGTTTAAATGAACAAATTGGAAACATAACCTATTATGATTCTAGTGGTCAAAGCGATTATAATTTTTCAAAACCATATTCGGAAGAAACAGCTCAAACAATTGATAAAGAAATATCAAAAATTGTAGAAAAACAATTTGTAAGAGCCTGTAAAATAATTAAATCCCATAAGGCCAAATTAGACAAGTTAGCAACAAGATTATTAGAAAAAGAGGTGATTTTCAAGGACGATCTTATTAATATTTTAGGCAACAGACCATTTGGACAGAAGAATGAGACTGAGGCTAATCCCAGAAAAAAAAGTTAAAAAGTGAGTTTTTTTGGTAATTTTTTTTGGAAAAAAAAACCTAAAAAAAGTAAATATCTTACAGAAAAAAGAGAACCCATTGAAATTTCATTTGTTAAAAAGTTTACTTTAAATGGGGGTAAGTTTCTTTATTGCGAAAATGAAGAAGAATTAAAAATAAATTTTCAAAATATTTTAATTGAAAATGAAATCTCTACTTCTGAACTTTTTTCTAACGAAAACTCTCTCACAGATTACTTCAAAATTAGTACTAAAATTATAGATGCAAAGGCTTTACTAATAAACTGTGAATTTTTAATATCTGATCAAGGCTCCATAATGGTTTCCAGTAATCAAATCTTGAACAAGAAACTCAATCAATTACCAAAAATTTTAATTATATTAGCTAAAACTTCAGACTTTAAACAGGATGTTAGTGACGCTATGAGTGCTATCAAAAATAAATATAGCAAATCAATTCCGTCAAATATTACAAATATTTATCCTACAAACCCTAAAAAAAATTCAAATTTTATCTCCTATAAAAGAACATCAAAAGAGTTATATTTGCTAGTAAGGGATGTTAATAAATGAAAAATTTTTGGATTCGTTTTTTATCTGGATTGTTGTACGCTTCGTTAATAACAATAGCAGTTTTTTATTCTAAACTTTCTTTTAAAGTATTAATTACAATTTTATCAATTATAGTTCTTAAAGAATATTTTAATCTAATCAAAAACAAAAATTATTTTTTTTTCTTACCTGTTTTATTTTTTATTTGGACTCCAAGAAATTTAATCATCGATGATTACCTCATCAAATTTATTTGCTATATCTCACTAATTTCTAGCATTTATTGCACAATTTTACTTTTTTTCAAAAGGAATTTTAAAAATTCAAAAATTTATGTTTTCTTTTCACTAGTGTACATAACTACTTCTTACTTTTTTATGATTGAAATTCATGAATACGGAGTAATTTTTAGTCCTTTATATTTGTTTTTATTTTTTTCTTCAACATGGGTGAATAATATTTTTGCCTATTTGACAGGGTCTTACTTTGGTAAGAATAAAATTTTAGAAGAAATTTCACCAAATAAAACTTGGGAGGGTTTTTTTGGAGGACTTTTTGCATCACTGATTTTTATTTATTTTATGGAGTACTGCTTTAATTTATTTAATAATTATTGGGTTCTACTAGGCATAATAATATCTGTTTTATCTCTAATAGGCGATCTTCTACAATCCTTGAATAAAAGAAAAGCTAAAACAAAAGATAGTGGGAATTTAATGCCAGGTCACGGTGGAGCTTATGATAGAATGGATAGTGTTATTTATTCTGCTCTTTATTACTATCTTTTCCTGAAATTAATATAAGTATGTTCCATAAAGAAGGTCATCAAATAATCATTATTTCATTACTAATAACATCTAGTTTAATAATCTTATTGGAATATTCAATAAATAACATTGAAGTGAAATTCGTCTTAAAATTATTATGCTTATTATTTTTTGTACTAGTCCTTCAATTTTTTCGAAATCCAAAAAGACATATTAATCTTGACGATAAATCTATCCTTGCTCCCGCAGATGGAAAAATAGTAATAATTAAAGAGGTTTTTGAAAAAGAATTTTATAAAGAAAAAAAATTACAAGTTTCAATCTTTATGTCCCCATTTAATGTACATGTTACAAGGTATCCAGTCAGTGGTGAAATTATTTTTAATAAATATCATCCGGGTAAATATTTATTTGCATGGCACCCAAAATCATCAGAATTAAACGAAAGGACCACTGTAGTAATTAAAAACAAGATTTTTGGAGATATTCTTTACAGGCAAATAGCTGGTGCTTTAGCTAGAAGAATAGTAAATTACGCATCTGAAGGAAAGGAAATTAAACAAGGGGGTGAATCAGGATTTATTAAATTTGGATCGAGATTGGATATTTTTTTACCCCTAAAATCTAAAGTGAATGTAAGTATTAATCAAATGGTAAAAGGTGGGGTTAGTAAGATAGTTTAGGTTATCTTGACGAAAGATTCTTTTTTAATATTTTAATTTTCTTGATCGCATCAGATTCCTTTTTTAATTCATTTTCAATTACGTTTTTAGGAGCATTTTCAGTAAACTTTTTATTATTTAGTTTTTTTCTTACGGATTTTAAAAAACCTTCGGTATAAGACAACTCATTTTCAAGTTTTTCTTTTTCAACCTTTGGATCTAAATCAAAATTTACTGGAATAGAAAATTCCATATCTTCTACAAAAAAAGTATAGTCTGAAATATCTTTTTCTGAGTTCATGGGTTCAAGACTTTCTAAGTTCCCTAATTTTTTCAAAACACCAGAATATGGTAACTTTTCCTCATCACAAATAAATTTTAAACTTAACAATTTGGTGGCTTTGATAAGTTTTTCTTTTCTAAATTTTCTAATTTCCGAAATGATTTTTTTTGTACGATTAAAATCATCTAAAATTTTAGAGTTAAACTTTTTTTCAATGGGCCAATTTGTTATCATTATTGAATCTTCCTTTTTATCTTTGATTTTTTGCCACAACTCTTCAGTAATAAATGGCATGAAAGGATGGAGTAGCTCAAGATTGATCAAAAATAATTTTTTTATCTTATCCAATGATTGACCACTAACAGACTTACCAGAGTCAGGTTTAATAGTTTCTAAAAGCCACGAACAAAAATCATCCCATATTAATTTATAAATGAGCATTAATGAATCTGAAATTCTGAAATTATCAAAGTTTTTATTTACTTGATTTATTGTAGAGTGAAGATTATTTTCATACCAATTTATAATCTTTAAATTTTTCACAATATTTTCATTTTTTTCGTCTACTTCCCATGAAGAAATCAATCTATATGAATTCCAAATTTTATTTGCGAAGTTTTTACCTTGCTTGCAAAGAGATTCATCAAATAATAAATCATTACCTGCCGAAGAACTAAGCATAAGTCCTACTCTTACAGCATCAGCTCCATAAATATCTATTAATTTTAAAGGATCAGGTGAATTACCTAACTGCTTTGACATTTTTTGTCTTTTTTTGTCCCTTACCAATCCAGTAAAATAAATATTTTTAAATGGCTCTTTCCCTGTAAATTTATAACCTGAAATTATCATTCTGATGACCCAAAAGAATATTATGTCAGGCCCTGTTACAAGATCTTGGGTGGGATAATAATATTTAAACTCTGGATTTTCAGGTTTACAAATTCCATCAAAAACTGACATAGGCCACAGCCAAGACGAAAACCATGTATCCAATACGTCTGGATCTTGAATGACTTCTTTAGAAACAATATTTTCAAACCCACTTATATTTTTGATTTTATCAAGAGCCATATCCATATTTTCTGCGACAACAAAATCTTCTTCCCCTTTTCCATAATAGAAAACGGGTATTCTGTGACCCCACCATAACTGTCTAGAAATATTCCAATCCCTAATATTTTCAAGCCAATGCTTATAAGTATTTTGAAATTTTTTGGGATGCAGTTTGACTCTTTTAGTTTTAAAAACGGCATCTAAAGCTGGTTTTGAAATATTATTCATCTTTAAAAACCACTGCTTAGAAATTCTAGGTTCAATTACAACTTTAGTTCTTTCTGAAACACCAACATTGTGACTATAATTTTCAACTTTTATTAAAAATTCATTTTCTTTTAATTCCTTATGGATTTTTTTTCTAACATCAAATCTGTCCATCCCTTGATAATGCAAACCATTTTCATTTAGGGTTCCATTTGGATTAAAAATGTCGATACTTTTTAGTTTATGTTTTTTACCAATAAGATTATCATTTAAGTCATGTGCGGGTGTTATTTTTAAGGCGCCTGTACCAAATGTTGAGTCAACGTATTCATCCTCTATAATAGGTATCAACCTGTTTGAAATTGGCACAACAACTTTCTTACCTATGAGTTTTTTATATCGTTCATCAGTAGGGTTAACACAAACTGCAGTATCTCCAAAAATTGTTTCCGGCCTAGTTGTAGCAATTGATATTTTATTACTGCTGTCTTGAATTTGATATGAAATATAAAACAATAAACCTTGTTTTTCTTCATAAATCACCTCTTCATCTGATAAAGTTGTCTCAGCTTTTGGGTCCCAATTGACCATTTTGTTTTCTCTATAAATTAAGTTCTTTTCGTAAAGTTGGATAAAAACTTTTATTACAGATTTGTATAATTCGTCATCTAAAGTGAATTTGGTTCTATCCCAATCACATGAACATCCTATTCTTTTCAATTGCTCTAAAATAATACCTCCATATTTATGAGTCCAATCCCAAGCATATTTTAAAAATTCATCTCTTGAAAGAGATTTCTTATTAATACCCCTTTCTTTTAAATAAGAAACCACCTTCGCCTCAGTTGCTATTGATGCATGATCTGTACCAGGAACCCAGCATGAATTCATACCACTCATCCTAGCCCTTCTTACTAATATATCTTGAATGGTATTATTAAGCATATGTCCCATATGTAGAACTCCTGTTACGTTTGGAGGAGGAATAACAATAGTGTATGGTTTCTTTGAATTTGGTTTTGACTTAAAAAGTTTTTTTTCTAGCCAATATTTATACCATTTTTCTTCAATTTCAGATGGATCAAACTTTGTAGATAAGGGCATGAAATTATAGTTCTGTAAATAATTTGTTACAAAAGTACTTTTAGTTTAATTAAAAAAAAAATAACACTCAATTCTAGTATATGTTAAAAATATCAAAATTCGTATATTGTTAATATAAATTAAGGTTATGAAAAATTTATTGTTCCTTTTTATTGCTATAACTAGTGGTTTTATTTTTACTCAAGAGGTGGGACCAAAAATAGAATTTGAATCTCTTGAAATTAACTATGGTAAAATATCAAAAGGTGATAATGGTATAAGGATTTTTAAATTTACCAATGTAGGTTCAAAACCATTAATTATCAATAAAGTATATTCATCGTGTGGATGTACAATTCCCAAAAAACCTTCTTCACCAATTGGTCCTGGTAAAAGTGATGAAATCCAAGTAAAATATGATACTAACAGAGTTGGGCCAATAAGGAAAACAATAACTGTTTTATCCAACGCTGTTAACTCTCCAACAATGTCCCTAAAGATTACGGGAAATGTTAATTAGAAATTCTGACTTGGATATTAAAAGTAATTATTCTCTTGAGAAATTAAATACTTTCGGTTTAGATGTAACTTCAGAATCCTTTTATATTGTTAAAAGTTTAAAAGATTTAAGAAATGTTTTATCAGAAAATAAAACAAAAAAAATAACTGTCCTTGGGGGTGGTAGCAATATTTTGTTTTCAAAATTTTTAGATGGGTTGTGCTTAAAAATTGATTTAAAAGGAATAGATGTAATTGAAGAAAACGAAAACAACGTTATTGTCAATATAATGGCAGGTGAGAATTGGCATGATTTTGTACAATGGTCGGTAAATAATGGTTTTGGAGGTATAGAAAATTTGTCTCTAATTCCAGGTCTTGTAGGAGCCGCTCCAATACAAAATATTGGAGCCTATGGGGTTGAGTTGAAAGATGTTTTTATAAGTTGTAAAACGTTACATATTAAGGACCAAACAGAAAAAGAATTTGATAAAAAAGGTTGTTCGTTTGGGTATAGGACGTCACGTTTTAAAACTATCGACAAAAATATTTATATAATTACATCAATTAAAATAAGACTTACAAAAGAAAAACATAAATACAACATCTCTTACGGATCTGTAAAAGACGAAATTGGCAATAGAGAAATAAACTTAAAGTCAATTTCTAAAGCGGTGATTAAAATTAGAAAAAGTAAATTACCCGATACAGATCTTGTAGGAAATTGTGGTAGCTTTTTCAAAAACCCTGTAATTGACCAATCAAAGTATTTAGAGCTCAAAAAAAGATTTCCATCTATCTCCGCATTTAAAATTGAAAAAAATCAATACAAAGTCTCAGCAGCTTGGTTAATAGAGTTTTTAAAATACAAGGGGAAATCGTTTGGAAATGTAGGTATTTATAAAAATCAAGCGCTGGTATTGGTAAATTTGGGGGGTGGCACTGGAAAAGAAGTATTATCTTTAGCTAACAAAATAACTTATGATGTTTATTCTACTTTCAAAATAAGATTACAACCTGAAGTTGAAATATTGTAATTACTCTTTATTTCTGGAATCTATATGAATTGTGACTGGTCCTTCGTTTATAATATTTAAAGTCATATCTGCACCAAAAATACCCCTTATCACTTTTTTACATAATATAGATTCTATCTCATTGCAAAAGGAATTATAATATTTATAAGCTTTTGGAGACTTAGCTGCATTTGTATAGGAGGGCCTATTTCCTTTTTTCGTTTTAGCAAATAATGTAAACTGACTGATTATCATCAAATCTCCATTTACATCAATTATAGAATTATTCAATAAATTTTTTTCATCGCCAAAAACTCTCAAGTTTGATATTTTGTTAACTAACCAAGAAATGTCATCTTGCTTATCATTAATATCAACACCCAAAAGGACAACCAAACCATGGTTTATTTCACCAATTTTTTTATTTTCTACGGTTACAGATCCATATGAAACTCTCTGTATTACTGCCCTCATTTGTTATCTAATTGTTTTTTTTTCATGGATTAAATTTATATAGCTCTCATATCTATGATTTGAGATTTCACCAGTTACCAATCTTTTTTTAACCTCACATTCAGGTTCATCAATATGGATACAATTCTTAAATCTGCATTTCTTACTGGCTTCAAGAAATTCAGGAAAATATCGATAAATTTCGTTTTTTTTTATATCAACTAATCCAAATCCTTTAATGCCTGGAGAATCAATTACACGTGTATGTTTGTCTACATCATACATTTGTGCGAATGTCGTGGTATGCAGACCTTTATTGGTTGATTTAGATACAGATTGAGTTTTGAGATTTAGTTTTGGATTTAAATAATTAATCAAGGTTGATTTTCCAACACCACTATTACCTGAAAAAAGTGTAGTCTTATTTTTTATTAAATTCAAGATTTTTGAAATATCTTTTTTTTTGTGACAAGAAATTAAAAGACAATTAATTTTCAAATTAGTGTAAATTTTCCTTACTATTTCAATTTCTTTGAGTTCTTCCTTATGATAAGTATCCGATTTACTAAACACAATTATAGTAGGGATTTGATAAGCATTGGAAGTAATTAAAAAACGATCAATAAACTCAAAATAGGTTCTTGGGCTTTTCAAAGTAATGACTAAGATTGCTTGATCTATATTACTTGCCAGAATATGGGTTTCTTTCGAAAGATTTACTGATTTTCGTATAATATAATTTTTGCGAGGAAAAATTTCCATGATTTCTCCTTTATCTTTATGTTGGAATTTTGAAAATTTTACATAATCTCCAACAGAAATTGGATTGGTGTGCTTTATATTAAGTAAACGTAGTTTACCCCTTGCTATGCATTCGTAAATTTTGTTCTCTTCTACACTTTTTACAAGGTAGCTATTGCCCGTTGTCTTATATACAATTCCTCTAATTACCTGTCTTTTATATTAAATATAGTCTAGTTATTTAAAACAAACAATTAAACCTTGAATTGCTATATTTGTTTAAAAGTAAAATATTGCTTACAAAAAAAGTAATTCTATTGATTTTAGATGGTTGGGGTATATCCTCAAATCAAAATGAATCGGCAATAGCAAACGCAAAAACACCTCATATAGATAAACTTCTAGATAATTATTCAACTGCAGAATTAATCACTAATGGAAATCATGTTGGCCTTCCGGGAAATCAAATGGGAAATAGTGAGGTTGGACACTTAAATATATCAGCAGGAAGAATAGTTTATCAAGATTTATTAAAAATAAATAATTCTATTTTAGATAAATCATTTAGGGAAAATAAGTTAATTCTTAATGCTATTGATTATGCCAAGAAAAAAAATAAGTCAATTCATTTAATGGGCTTACTGTCAGACGGAGGTGTTCACTCACATATTAGTCACTTAGAAGAATTACTATTAATTTTAAATGAAAATTCTTGTGAGAAAGTTTATTTACATCTATTTACTGATGGAAGAGACGTTGATCCAAGGTCAGGAATCAAATATTTAAAAAAACTAGAAGCCTTCTTAAAAGGTACAACAGGAAAAATAGTTTCAATCATTGGCCGTTACTACTCAATGGATAGAGATTTAAACTTTGACAGGACAAAAAAAGCATATGAATTGATAGTTAATGGTGTTGGGAAAAAAACAAATGACTTCAAAAAAGAAATTGAATTATCATATAACAAAAATCTAACAGATGAGTTTTTAGAACCTTTGTCTATAGGAGAAAAAAGTTATTTGATTAAAGAAGGAGACGTTATTGTTTCATATAATTTTAGATCCGATAGAATGAGGCAATTAACAAGAATGTTATCACAGAAGGATTTTTCTTTCGATGGATCAAAACCGATTGATCTTTATTATTTAACTATGACTAACTATGATGACACTTTAAAAGGTGTTATAATACTATTTGAAAAAGAAAATCTTATAAATACTCTTGGAGAAGTGATTTCAAAAAATGGGTATAAACAAATTAGAGTAGCTGAAACAGAAAAATACCCCCATGTGACATATTTTTTTAATGGTGGAAGGGAAAATCCTTTCAAAAATGAAAAACGAATATTGTGTCAATCACCTCCAGTAGCCACATATGACTTAAAACCTGAAATGAGTGCTATAGAAGTTAGGGATGCAGTTGTTAACTCTATCTTGAAAAATGAATATGATTTCATATGTGTAAACTTTGCAAATCCAGATATGGTCGGACATACAGGTGACTTCAATGCTGCAATTAAAGCTTGTGAAACTGTTGATCATTGCACTTATAAAATAATTTCAGAAGGTATGAAAAAAGAGTACTCTATAGTCATTATTGCAGATCATGGGAATTGTGAAAAAATGAAAAATTCAGATGGTACACCTAATACAGCACACACAACCAATCCTGTTCCTATAATTTTAGTAGAAAAAGAAAAAAGGAAAATAATTAGTGGTATCCTTGCAAATGTTGCTCCTACTGTGTTGGAAATTATGGGAATTGAAAAACCAAATGAAATGGATCATAAATCGTTATTATCAAATTGACTTTTATTAATTTTAAATAATGAGATTTAAATTAAATTTAATTATTTTTCAAACTGTCATGCTGTTGCTAATAGGTTGTAATTCAAACCTCACGCAAAAAAAAAGCATGTATGATAAAGAAATTCAAATTCCTGACAGTTTAAAAGGAAAAGATCTAGAAGGAAATGAAATCCTTTTAGGTGAGATAAATATTGATCAGCTTAAAGAATACACAAAAAATTGGTCAAACAGATATAATCCTAAGGCTGATATTCTAAAAAAAATAAAACCCTTGATTGAAAAAAGAGGTATTGTATTAATTATGGGTACATGGTGTGAAGATAGTGAAAGAGAAATTCCAGGACTTATTAAGATTTTAGAATCTATCAATTATGATACTACAAAAATGAGAATCATTGCAGTAGATGAAAATAAAATAACACCAAATTTTATTGAAAAAGATTATGACTTGATTAATATTCCAACAATAATTTTTTATGATAATAAAAATGAAATTAATAGAATTGTTGAATTCCCGATTAAAAGTATTGAAGAAGATATATTAGATATACTTTCTGGAAAAGCATACAAACATGCATATTATAAATGAGTGAAATAGTATTAAAATCTAAAGATGAAATTGAATTGATTAGAGAAAGCTCACTTCTCGTCTCTAAAACTCTTGGTATGTTAGCTAAAGAAATCAAACCTGGAGTTACTTCACTTGAATTAGATAAAAAAGCTGAAGAATATATTAGAGACAATAACGCAGAGCCTGGATTTCTGGGTTTATATGATTTTCCAAATACTTTGTGTGCAAGCCCTAATGCACAAGTTGTTCATGGAATACCCAATAAAAACATACTCAAAGAAGGAGACGTGATATCTATTGATTGCGGTGTTTACAAAAATGGATTTTACGGTGACCATGCATATACCTTTGCTGTAGGAGAAATTAGTAATAAAATAGAAGCTCTTTTAAAAACAACCAAAGAATCTTTATATATCGGTATTGAATGCTTCAAAGAAGGTAACAGAGTTGGTGACCTTGGATATTCAATCCAAAATCATTGTGAAAAAAATGGATATAGTGTAGTTAGGGAATTGGTAGGTCACGGAATAGGGAAAAATATGCACGAAGGTCCTGAAATCCCAAACTATGGAAAAAGAGGAACAGGAAAAAGATTTATTAATGGAATGGTTATAGCTATTGAACCGATGATTAACCTTGGAAGTAAAAAATTAAAACAATTTGACGATGGCTGGACATTAACTACCTACGACAATAAAGTTTCTGCTCACTTTGAACACAACGTGGCATTGATTGATGGCAAACCTGAATTACTTTCAACTTTTAAATTTATATATGATGCTTTGGGTATTGAAAGTGATGAAGAAAAACCCTACAAAAAAAGTCGTGAAATTAATTCTTAATTTTTTTTCGAGACAATTTTTAAACAGGATAAGTCTGATTTTAAGACCTGTTTTAAGAATCTTATACAAAGGCACAAAATATACAGATCCAATCGATGGAAGTTCTTACAGAGTTTTTTTACCTTATGGTTATAGTAAGCTTAGAAAAAACGCCTTGTGTCCAGGAACCCTATCTCTTGAAAGGCACAGACTACTGTGGTTGTATTTAAAAGAAAAAACAAAGTTTTTAGAAGAAAATATTTCTGTATTACATGTTGCGCCTGAGATAATTTTTATAAAAAAATTTAAAAATATTGTTAATTGGAATTATGTATCAATTGATCTTAAGTCTCCTCTAGCTGATATAAAGGCCAACATATATAATCTACCATTTAAAGAAAATAGCTTTGACCTTATTTTATGCAATCATGTTTTAGAACATGTTGAAGATGATTACAAAGCTCTAAACGAACTTTACAGAGTAATTAAAAACAAAGGTACCTTGATTGCACAGGTACCTCTTGATAAAAATCTTAAAAAAACCTTTGAAGACAAAGAAATCATCGATCCAAGAGACAGAAACAAGTATTTTGGCCAATATGACCACGTGAGAGTTTATGGATTGGATTTTTACACTAGACTTGCTAACTCAGGTTTCACTCCAAAAAAAATTGATATTTTAAAAAAAACATCAATGGCAGAAAAAATTAAATATTGTTTACCTAAAGATGAAGAAATACCTATTGGAATTGCGATAAAATAAGTTACCATTTTTTTGAAGAATGGGTAACAAAGCTTTGACTTTTTGAAATAATCCACAACGCCTCCACATTAGGTATCTCATCAACTAATTTCTTGCCCATATTCAAAGGCATTACCATTAGTGCAGTTGCAAACGCGTCAGCAGTCATACAATCTGAAGCTTTTACAGAAACACTCAAAATATTTGATCTTGCAGGCCTTCCATTTAATGGATTTATTGAGTGGACATACTTTTGATTTGTTTCTTTATCAATCCTATACTTTCTATAATTCCCAGATGTTGCTAGAGCTTGATTGTTTAGTTCTATAATATCAAATATTTTTCTAGTTGAGGTTGACTCACTTGGTTTCTCAATACCAATACTCCATGACTTATTAGTTATAAAATTCTTGCCTCGAGATATCAGCTCCCCACCTAAATCAATTAGGTGGTTTTCGCTTCCCTCTTTCTCAAAAAATAAGTTTATTTGATCAACTGTATATCCCTTTGCTAATGCATTGAAATCAATGAAAATATTTTTGTCATCCTTTATTATTTTTTTGTCTTTTGTTAGTCTAATTCTAGGCCATCCTGTTATTTTCATAAGACTATCTCTTTCTTTTAATCCTATTTTTTTAAGTTTTTTATTTGGCCCAAATCCATATGCATTCACCCATGCACCTACTGTGGGATCAAAGTAACCCTGGGACTTATAATACATAAAGTTTGCTTTTTGAAAAACTTTTTCGAAATGTTTATTAATAATTATAGTACTATCCCCACTGTTAATTTTTGATATGTCTGATGTGGAAACATATGTAGACATGGAATTGTTTATGTCATTGAAAATTGAATCAATTCCTTTTTGAAAATTTTCTTTTGGGTAATCTATATTAATATATTTTATTCTATAATATGTACCAAGTGCTTGACCTTCAATTGTAATCAACTCATGCTTCGAGCAAGCTGTGAATAAAATAAATAGAATTAGAATTTTTCTCAATGGTGTGGATATAGATTTTAGCCACCAAAATCATCAAATCGAATATTTTCAGGAGGTATTCCAAAATCATCAGCCATCTTTTCAACAGCTTGATTCATCATAGGCGGTCCACAAAAATAAACTTCAATGTCTTCGGGTGATTCATGCTTGGAGAGATAAAAATTTATTACACACTGATGAATAAAACCTAAAAATCCGTCTCCATCGGAATCCAAATCTTTTTTTACTTTCCAATTATCTTCGTCTTGGGGCTCAGATAATGCTACATAAAACTTAAAATTCGGAAAATCTTTTTCAAGAGCACGAAAGTGGTCTAAATAAAATAATTCTCTTTTAGACCTACCACCGTACCAAAAAGTAACTTTACGACCAGTTTTCAAAGTTCTAAATAACTCATACAAATGCGAGCGCATAGGAGCCATGCCAGCACCGCCTCCAATATAAAGCATTTCTGACTCTGAGTGGTTGATAAAAAACTCTCCAAAAGGTCCTGAAATAGTAACTTTATCGCCAGGTTTTTTACTAAAAATGTAAGACGATGCAATTCCGGGATTTAGATCCGCCCAATCATTTTTATTTTTGTCCCAAGGTGGTGTCGCAATCCTAACATTAAGCATTACTTCTTTTCCTTCGGCAGGATAGGAGGCCATTGAGTATGCTCTTTCTACTACTTCCTCATTTTTCATTTTTAAAGGCCAAAGATTAAATTTATCCCACTCTAATTTAAACTTATTTGAATCCTCCGGATGTTCTTCGGGATGGGCTGAGATATCCATGTCTTTATAATTTATTTCACATTCTGGTATTTCGATCTGAATATATCCGCCAGCCTTATAATTCATTTCTTCGGGTAACTTAATTACGAATTCCTTTATGAAGGAGGCTACATTCCAATTTCTAACTACGGTCGCTTCCCACTTTTTTATTCCAAACACTTCCTCTGGAACCTTTATTGTCATGTTTTCCTTAACTTTAACTTGGCACCCTAATCTCCATCCGTCAGCTATTTCTTTTCTGGAAAAATGTGGCTTTTCGGTCGGTAGAATTTCACCTCCACCTTCTATAACTTGGCACCTGCACTGTATACATGTACCTCCCCCACCGCATGCAGACGGTAAGAATATTTTATTATTCCCTAGAGTACTAAGTAGAGTATCACCAGAGGACACCTCAACTTCATTTTCACCATTTATTTTGAGAGATACTGGACCAGATGGCAGTAACTTAGATTTAGCAACTAGTAATAAAGTTACTAGTAAAAAAATAACACTAGTTAAGACCAAAACACTCGAAATAATTATTGTAATATCCATTCTTAAAATTATAATTTAATTCCCATAAAACTCATAAATCCAATTGCCATTAAACCTGTAATTATAAAGGTAATTCCTAATCCTTTCAAAGGTGCAGGAACATTAGAATAACTAATTTTTTCTCTAATTGCAGCGATCGCTATTATGGCTAAATACCAACCAACACCTGAACCAAAACCATAAACGGTTGATTCAGAAATTCCTGAAAAGCTTTTTTGTTGCATAAATAATGATCCACCAAGAATTGCGCAATTTACGGCAATCAAAGGAAGAAAAATTCCAAGCTCCCCGTACAAAGCAGGGGACAATTTTTCAACTATCATTTCAACCAATTGAACCATCGAAGCAATAACAGCGATAAACATAATTAATCTTAAAAAACTCAAATCAATAGATAGATATTCACTACCAATCCAGGAAAGAGCTCCAGGTTTTAATAAATAATTATCTAATAAAAAATTGATTGGAACGGTAATAGACAAAACAAAAATAACAGCTAAACCTAAACCATTAGCAGTCTTAACAGTTTTTGAAACGGCGAGATAAGAACACATCCCTAGAAAATATGCAAAAATCATATTTTCAATGAAAATACTTTTGACGAAAAGATTTAAGTAATATTCCATTTTCTAATTTTCTTCAATTAATTTACTATTTCTTGAACGTTGGATCCAAATCATAATACCTACTGTAATTAAAGCCATTGGTGATAAAAGCATAAGACCATTATTTTCATAACCCATAGCATATACAAAATCTGGAATTACCTGAAAACCCAAAAGCTTTCCTGACCCAAGTAATTCTCTAAAGAAAGCCACAATAATTAAAATTATACCGTAGCCTGCAGCGTTTCCAATACCATCAAGAAAAGATTTCCATACACCGTTACCAAGAGCAAATGCTTCCAATCTACCCATAACAATACAATTTGTAATTATTAACCCTATGAATATTGATAACTCTTTATAAACATCATACGAATAGGCTTTTAAAACTTGTTCTACTAAGGCAACTAGTGAAGCTATAACAACAAGTTGAACAATAATTCTAATTCTATTCGGAATCAAGTTTCTTAAAATAGATATAATAACATTTGATGCACCCATTACAAATACAACAGACATGGTCATTACAAGAGCTGGTTTTAATTGAACAGTAATGGCCAAAGCAGAACATATACCTAAAACTTGAACTGTTATCGGATTGTTGTCATCGAGAGGATCACTTAATAGAGCCTTGTTTTTTTTTGAAAATAATGGTTCACTTTTTTTGTTTATAAAAAATAGATACGGTTTTCTATTACTATTCATTAATTGTTTTGTTATTTAAATGATTATTCATTAGATGGCTTTGAATTTATTTTGTAAATCTTTCATTGCTAAAATATTATTGTCTGATTTATATTTATTGAAGTAAGAAATATAATGATTTAATCTTTCCATTATCATGTCAGAAACGCCATCACCAGTAATTGTTGCACCTGATATTGCATCAACTTCATGATCATTTTTGTCTAAATTCTTTGGATCATTATTCAATTTTGATACATTTATTCCAACAAGTTTTGAACTCGAATTGAATATTTTTTCACCAACAAACCTGTCTTGAAACCATTGCTGGGTTATTTCAGCACCTAATCCAGCAGTCTCTCCTTTATGATCAAAAACAATTCCTTTTATAGTTGACATATCATCCTCTAAAGCAACATATCCCCATATTGCATCCCACAGACCCGAACCTCGAAGAGGAATTATAAAATATTTTTTTTCATCCATTTCAGCAACAAAAAGTGGGTATCTCTGCTGATTAATATCTTTTTTTATTTCCGTTGAAAGATCAATTAAAAATGCATCTTTATTTACATCAACAGTTCCGTCTCTAAGAAGTGCTAATTCACTTTTAATATATTTTTTATAAAGTTCTTGAGCTTGGTCTCTATCAGATTTTACACCTATAGTTGAAATAATATTCTGCATTTTCTCTTTGACAACATTTTCATTTTGTTTTTCTTTTAACGATTCAGAAGTTAAGGCTAAAGAAGAGGCAACAACTAAAACCATTAGAAGTGAGAACAAAAAAGTGTAAAAATTACTATCCTTATTCATAATTAGGTTAATTTAATTTTTGATGACTCCCACCTTAAGTGTCTTCTCTTAATATTTCTCTCAATTACATAATGATCGATCGTTGGAGCAAAAACATTAATTAATAAAATTGCTAGCATTACTCCTTCAGGATATGCTGGATTAAATACTCTTATTAAAATGCAGAATACACCAACCAAAAATCCATATATCCACTTTCCTGCCTGGGTTTGAGAGGCGGAAACTGGGTCAGTAGCCATGAAAACTATTCCAAAAGCAAAGCCTCCAACAACTAGATGATTTATCCAATTAAATTGCATTAAAGGATTGATTCCCCAAAGATTAAATAATAACCCTACTAACGATGCACCTAAAATACCCCCAACAATAATTCTCCAACTAGCAACACCAGTAAAAATTAAAATTATTGCACCCACAAGTATCCATAAAGTAGAAGTCTCAGCAATAGAGCCAGGTATAGAACCATTAAACATTTCGATAAAAGTGTAGTCGATATTGTTACCTGCAGCCAAATACCCCAGAATTGTCTCACCTGAAATACCGTCTAATTTAGATGCTTCTGATACCCAAACTTTATTTCCAGACATATAAGTAGGATAGGCAAAAAAAGCGAAGGCTCTAGCAGTCAGAGCTGGATTCAAAATATTCATTCCAGTGCCTCCAAAGGCTTCTTTAGCTATTAGAACCGCAAAAGCTACAGACACAGCAACCATCCATAATGGTATGTCAACAGGCATAATCATTGGTATTAGCAAACCTGTTACCAAATATCCTTCATTGACCTCATGTCCACGATATATAGCAAACACAAATTCTATAAATAGTCCCACAGTATAGGATACTGCTATCATAGGAAATATTTTTTTTGACCCGTGAATCATTGCATCTAAGAAGGTAAATTCTAGACCAGTTTGTATAAAATACTGATAACCAGTGTTGTATATTCCGTAAAATAAAGCAGGTAATAGGGCTATAATTACAGTAACCATTGTTCTTTTTAAATCAACAGCATCACGTATATGTGAACCAGACTTTGTTGTGTGATTCGGGACAAAAAGAAAAGTATCAAAAGCGTTTATAGCAGGTGCTAACCTTTCGAACTTTTCCCCCTTGTTAAAAGGTTTTCTAATTTTATCTAGTCTTTTTCTAATAAATTCCATAAAATATTAACTCTCTTCATTAATTATTAATTCAATTCCTTTTTTGATTATTTCCTGAGCTTCGATTTTTGAAGAACTACTAAAGTCAATTAATCCAAAATCTTCTGGAACAACTTCATATATACCAAGGGCTTCCATTCTTTCTATATCTTGGTTTAAACAAGCCTTCACTAACTGCATTGGATAAATATCCATAGGAAAAACTTTCTCCATTTCTCCGGTAACAACCATTGCTCTTTCCTCTCCATTTAAGTTTGTACTGACTTCCAATCTTTTTTTGTTTATAAACCTTGAAAATGATGTTTTAGAAATGCTTGGAATAAAATTATCTTTAAACGGCAACCATCCAAACATTCTATAGTTTTTCCCCTCAGGGATAATTGTAAGTAAATTGTTACTATAAGATAAATAACCGTCTATATTAATGGTTTTACCAGAATAAACATCACCATTTATTAATCTACATTCTTTTGATTTATCAACTTCTATTTTTTTCAAAATACTAGAAATAGATGCACCAATTATAGATGTAAAATATTGCGGATTTTTAACGGTTGGCCCCACAACAGCTAAAGTTCGATAAGAACAAAACTCTCCATTTTTAAATAAATATCCAATATTTGAAACATCTTCAGGTTTCACAGTCCATACTTTTTCACCAGGTGAAATTGGTCTGTAATTATGAATCTGAACACCTACGTTACCAGCTGGATGTGGTCCTTGAACACTTAAGATTGTGGCATCTTTTATATTTTTAAAAAAACCCGGGAAATTTGAATCAACAGTTAGGTAAACGTTGTCTGTTAACTTAGATAATACACTTAAACCTAACTGAAAATCACCTTTTTTGTTTTTTAAAATAAAATCGAAGTCTACATCTAATGGTGAAGTTGAATAGGTTGAGATGTAAATAGCTTTTGGCTTATCTTCTGGTTGAGCTATAATACCATAAGGTCTCTGTAAAATAAAGGGCCATGACCCAGATCTGAGTAATATATCTTTAATTTCATCTGCAGAAAGATTTTTAAAATCTGTTGTTTTAAATTTTACAGAATCATTATTATTATTTTTACTTGATATAACAACTTCAAGAATTTTTCTCTTTTCGCCTCTAGATATTGCTAAAACTTCGCCAGCAACTGGCGATACAAAATGTATTCTTGGATTATTTTTTGAAAAAAATATAGGTGTGCCTTTCTTAACTTTGTCACCTTCATTGACTAGAAGCTTGGGTTTGAGACAGAAAAAATCAGTTGGCTTTAAAGCATAGGTGTTTGACCGCTCGGATTCCGATAGAATTTTATTTGCCTCTCCATTCAGGTTTAAATTAAACCCTTTTCTTATTTTTATGTCTGGTGACATATTATACTATTTAATTCAAATCGCACGTAAATTTAATAATTTAATATATCTATTAAAAGATATTTTTAAACTAAATCATATAATTTTCTTATAGTCAATAGTGCTCCTAAGGTAGAAGAAAAATGAGGATATTTCAAAGTTGATTTCATATATTAGTTAAATGGAAACTAAGGTAATTTTTTTATCATTTTTTTGTTCTCTAACATTCCTGTTTTCTAATTCAAAAAAAACTTTAGAAAAAAACCCATTTATCAAAACAGTAATCTTTTATGGTGGATCTTTTAATTCTCAATTCCCAATAATAAAAATGAATCAAAAACTATTTCTATTTTTTGATGACGTTAGTGGTAAGGAAAATTTTTATTACTATAATATTATTCATTGTGATTTTGATTGGAACGCAAGTAACCTTCTAAAATCTGAATACTTAGATGGCAATGATAATAATCTAATTGAAGATATTAAAAGTTCTTATGGAACACTCCAAAGATATACAAACTATAAATTATCACTCCCAAATAATGATGTAAGTTTTAAAATTTCAGGGAACTATATATTAGAGATATTAGACTCAGATGATAATATAATTCTAAAGAGAAAATTCTTAATACTAGATGAAAAGGTTAGTGTTGATTTGAATATTTATCCATCTCAAAATAAAAATAGATTTTATACCCATCAAAATGTTCAATTTGTTATAAATACCCTTAGCTATAAAATTCGAAATCCAAATACTGATGTAAAAGTCACTCTGCTTCAAAATGACCAGTGGGATAATTCAAAAATAATTTTAAAACCTCAATTTATTGAAAATGATAAACTTATTTATAGGTATGATGGGGAATCTGAATTTGAAGGAGGAAACGAGTATCTTTTTTTTGATACTAAAGATTTAAGGTCAACGAATCAAAACATAAGTTTTGTTAGAAAAGAGAATGTTTATCAACATTTTTTATTTACCGATAATCCAAGAAGTAATTTAAATTATTCAAATTATTCTGACTTAAATGGAGATTTTGTTACAGCTACAACCCAAGGTGAAAATCCTAATAACGAATCCGATTACAGTGTAGTATACTTTAGCTTAGCACGACAGTTTGAAATTGATAGCTCAAAAATTTACGTGTATGGAAAATTTAATAATTATGATTTGACAGATGAGAATGAGATGATTTATAATCCGAGTTTGGAGACTTTTGAAGGTATTTTATTGTTAAAGCAAGGATTTTATAACTATAAATATATAATCAAAACAAACAATGAAATTTCGAAAAATAAAATCTCAGGTTCATTTTATCAAACTGAAAATAGTTATACAGTTTTAGTATACAAAAAAGGTTTTGAAGATTTATATGATAACCTAATTGGAGTTGGTAGAATAAATTCATTCGAACTCAAATATTAGTCATCGATTGATTTCTTCTTTTTTGGAAAGTTTTTTTTAGTTAACTTGAAGTAAGATTTTATTATGTTTCAACAAATAACAAAAGGTATAAGGATTTCAGTAATTACGGAGTATAATGGTGAC
The DNA here is from genome assembly GCA_045561795.1 of Flavobacteriaceae bacterium. Classification (GTDB taxonomy): domain Bacteria; phylum Bacteroidota; class Bacteroidia; order Flavobacteriales; family Flavobacteriaceae; genus TMED96. The sequence goes on along the minus strand of JBJKWZ010000014.1, from coordinate 7,742 downwards.
TTCTTAAATGAGGGTTTGATTAATTATGCTTTTACATATACTGTTAAAATAGAAAATCAAAGTAATGATGTTGTTCAGTTGATTAATAGAAACTGGAAAATATTACAAACAAATAGAAGACCATACTTTGTTGAAGGAGATGGTGTAATTGGACAAAAACCTATTTTGAAATCAGGTGTTTCTCACACCTATAGCTCTAATTGTTTGTTAACTTCACCAATCGGATCTATGGGTGGTTTCTACACAATGATTAATTTTTCTACCGCTAAAGAATTTGAGGTTGAAATTCCAGTTTTTGATCTAGCAGCTACTTTTACACTCAATTAAAATTTAAATAATGAAAAATAGTTTTATTAAAAGCCCAAGGTTAGAAAATGAGGAAGTCCTTTTATACGCTCCAGGCAGCAGGGAAAAAGAAGAGGTACTCAAAACATATGATGATCTTTATAACACAAAATTCGATATAAAACTTAAAATAGATGGTAGGGAAATAGAAACAAAAGAAAAAAATGAGATGTTTCCCCCTCATGATTACAAACATAATTTAGGAACTTACTCAGTAGCAAATAAAGATCATGTTGATTTAGCAATTAAAAGTGCGCTAAGTGCAAAAAATAAATGGAATGACCTTGGGTTTTCAGAAAGAGCAAGTATTTTTTTAAAAGCAGCTGAACTTATCTGTGGTCCCTATAGAAAAATTATAAATGCATCAACTATGATTGCCCAATCAAAAACAATTCACCAGGCAGAGATTGATGCGGCTTGCGAATTTGCAGATTTTTTGAGATTTAATGTGAAATTTGCTGAAGAGATATATAACGAACAACCCATTTCTTCAGATGGAACTTGGAACAAATTGTCATATCGTCCATTGGAAGGTTTTATTTACGCAATTAGTCCATTTAATTTCACGGCAATAGGTGGAAATTTGTGTGCAGCTCCGGCGCTAATGGGTAACACTATTGTATGGAAGCCAAGTGATTATCAAATTTTTTCCGCAAAAGTAACTATGGATATATTTGAGGAAGCAGGTCTTCCAGACGGAGTTATAAATATGATCTTCGGTGATCCAGAAATGATTACAGATCAGGTTTTATCTTCAAAAGAATTTGCTGGTATTCATTTTACTGGGTCTACCTCAGTATTTAAAAATATTTGGAAAAAAGTAGGGAATAATATTGATCTTTATAGAAATTACCCTAGGATAGTAGGTGAAACAGGTGGAAAAGATTTTATAATGGTTCATCCATCTGCAAACGTAAAAGAAGTTTCAACTGCTATAATTCGTGGTGCATTTGAATTTCAAGGCCAAAAGTGTTCCGCAGCATCAAGAGTTTATCTTCCAAAATCAATTGGAAACTTAGTTTTGGATAGGATTGGAAATAAATTAAGTGAAATCAAAATAGGACCTCCTAGAGATTTTAAAAATTTTATTACAGCTGTAATTCATAAGGGTGCTTTTGAAAGACTAAAAAATGTCATTCAAGATGCAAAATCTGCAAAAGATGTTAAGGTACTTTATGGGGGGGGTTGTGATGATTCGGTTGGTTATTTTGTTGAACCCACAGTTTTGGTTACCACAAATCCTAAGTACATTACTATGGAAAAAGAATTATTTGGACCTATTGTAACAGTTTATATTTATGATGATAATGATTATAGTGAGACCTTGAAAATTGTTGATACAACTTCTGAGTACGCGTTGACAGGTGCAATTTTTGCGAAAGACAGATATGCTATTAAAGAGGCATTACATGAATTGGAAAACTCTGCTGGAAATTTCTACATAAATGATAAGCCTAGTGGAGCTGTTGTAGGGCAACAACCTTTTGGAGGAGCGAGGGCATCAGGAACAAATGACAAAGCCGGTTCAAAATTAAATTTGCTTAGATGGGTTTCTCCAAGGCTTATAAAAGAGCCTTTGTTAACCCCGAAGGACTACAAATATCCGTTTTTGGGATAAAATTTTAAAAATCATTTTGTGGTATATATATGATTTTTTTTGTTTCAAAGAAATTCGATTTAAACCTATCTTTTAAAAGATATATTTTAATATTTGGAAATCTTTCCTCTTCATAAGTAAGATCACCTCCTTTTAAATAGATTATTCCAGATTCGTCTTTTTGGATCAGAATGTTTTTTTTGACAAGCGGTACAAATTTTTCCATTTTTGAGACAGCACGACCTAGAACAAAATCAAATCTAGATTTTAAATTTTTTACATCTCCAACTACAGTCCTGATATTTTTAATTTTTAAATCTTCTTTAATAAAGTCAATGATTTTTATTTTCTTTTCAGTTCTGTCAATTAATGTGAAATCAACATCAGGAAAAAATATAGCAAGTGGAATACCTGGGAAACCACCACCAGTACCCACATCTAGTATTTTCGTTTTAGATTTAAATTTGAAAAAAAATGTAATTGCTAAAGAATAAGAAATATGCCTTTCAAATAAAAAATCTATATCTTTTCTTGAAATTAAATTTACTTTATTATTCCATTTTTTAATTATTTTCTCAAACAACAGAAACTTGTCAAGTTGTGATTTTGATAGTACAGGAAATTTTTTTTTAAGTTCCACAAGTTTTGAAACAATTAATTTATTTTTACATCTTTAAATCTACAAACATAACCATAATGAAAAAACTTTCAGAACGAATTGAAAATTTGCCAGCTTCTGCTACCCTTGCTATGGCAGCCAAAGCTAGAGAATTAAAAAATAATGGAGTAGATGTAATAAGTTTAAGTCTAGGTGAACCTGACTTTAATACCCCAGGTTTTATAAAAGAAGCAGCCATAAAAGCTATTGAAGAAAATTATCATTCATATCCTCCTGTAGACGGATATTTAGAATTAAAAAAAGCAATTTGTGAAAAATTTGTAAGAGACAATGATTTAAATTATGAACCTTCTCAAATTGTAGTATCTACGGGAGCTAAGCAATCCATAGCCAACGTTTGTATGGCTCTCTTAAACAAAGGCGATGAGGTTTTACTACCCGCACCATATTGGGTTAGCTATTCTGCAATTGTCACTTTGTCCGAGGCAAAATTCAAAATTATTCCATCTTCACTGGAAAATGGTTTTAAAATAACCCCAGCTCAGTTAAAATCAGAATTGACATCTAAAACTAAATTAATAATGTTTAATTCACCAAATAATCCTAGTGGAATAGTTTACTCTGAAAAGGAATTAAATGAATTTGCTGAAATACTTGAAGACTATCCTTCTACGTATGTTTTATCAGATGAAATATATGAACATATTATTTATGGAGAAAAACACTTCAGTTTTGCCAACCTGCCTAATATGTTCGATAGAACTATTACTGTGAATGGTCTTGCAAAAGCGTTTTCTATGACGGGATGGAGGATTGGATATATTGGGGCGCCAGAATTTATTGCCAAGGCATGTAATAAGTTTCAAGGTCAAATTACCAGCGCTGCAAATTGTATTGCTCAAAGATCAGCAATTACAGCCCTTAAAGCTCCAGTCTCTAAAATAAAGTATATGATTGATGAATTTAGTTCTAGGAAGGAGTTAATTTTTGATTTGGTTTCAAAAATACCTGGATTTAAACTTTTAAAACCATCAGGAGCTTTTTATCTATTCCCAGATATTTCATTTTATTTTGGAAAAGTAATTAGAGGTAAAATAATTAACGACGCGAACGATTTTGCAATGACAATCCTAGAAGAAGCAAATGTAGCTACGGTTTCCGGTGATTCATTTGGAAATATTAATTGCTTGCGAATTTCATATGCAGCTTCCAAAGAAGAAATAATAGAAGCCGTTTCTAGAATTAAAAATCTTTTAGCAAATAGTTAAATCATTTGACAATAACTTTTTCCTGATGATTAATTGATTCTTGATGAATTGCTTTAAACAATTTTAGTACAAACTCTTCAGATAATCCTTGGTTTTCCCCATCAAGTACCATTTTACCAAGTATTTCATTCCATCTTTTGTTTTGCAGAACAGCAACATTATTTTTCTTTTTTAACTTTCCTATAGAATCGGAAATTTTCATTCTTTCACCAAGAGTTTGGAGTAGATTTTGGTCAGCAATATCAATTTGTATCCTTAAATTATCTAATTCGTTAACGTAATCCTTCTTTTCAATCGTTGTATTTCGCATTTTTAAATCTTTCATAATTTGTATCAATCGATTTGGAGTTACTTGCTGTGCAGCGTCGCTCCAAGCATTATCTGGATCTGTATGAGTTTCGATCATCAAACCATCAAAGTTAAGGTCCAATGCCATTTGACTGAGATCAAATATCAAGTCTCTTCGTCCTGAAATATGAGACGGATCGCATATAATTGGGATGTCAGGAAACTTATTTTTTGCTTCAATAGCAATTTGCCATTCTGGATTATTTCTATACTTGGATTTTCCCTGAGATGAAAAACCTCTATGAATAAGCCCTAGCCTACAAATATTTGCAGACTGAAGTCTTTCAATAGCACCCAACCATAGTGAAAGGTCGGGATTGACTGGATTTTTTACTAGAACTATTTTGTCAGTCCCATTTAACGAATCTGCAATTTCTTGGACTATAAAAGGGCTAACTGTAGATCTAGCTCCAATCCACAAGACGTCAATATCGTATTCTAATGCTAATTTTACATGATCTTTATTAGCTACCTCTGTAGATGTTAAAAGCCCAGTTTCTTTTTTAACTCTCTGAAGCCATTTTAAACCTATGGAACCGACTCCTTCAAAATTACCAGGTCTAGTTCTGGGTTTCCAAATACCAGCCCTGTATACTGTAACGTCTGTTTCCTCCAATTGATGAGCTATTTTTAAAACCTGTTCCTCAGTTTCAGCGCTACAAGGACCTGCAATAACAAGCGGATGAGACAAATTGAATTTTTCCAACCAATCGTTTTTTTTTGTTTTTATTTCCATTTTGATTTAATTTTTAGGTTTGATTGTATCAAGTATTTTCTTTAATTTATTTGTTTTAATCATTTGATTTTTTAAATCATTATAATTTTCATTTTCAATTTTCAACTGAAATTGTTTTAGATTTTCAATGTATGCGTTCAAAATTTCAAGTATATTTTCCCTATTATCTTTGAAAATAGAGGACCACATTTCCGGCGAACTTTTTGCTAGTCTCACAGTAGACTCAAATCCACTTCCTGCAAAATCTAATATATTTTGATCATTTTCTTCGGAATCCATAACTGTTTTACCAAGCATGAAAGAACTTATATGAGACAAATGTGAAACTATTGCCATTTTTTTGTCATGCTCTTCTGGATTCATATATCTAATTTTCATCCCCATGGAACTAAAAATTGATTCAGCCCATTGTAGTAAATCAGGTCTCGTCTTATTGGGCTCACAAAGAATCTGAATTTTTCCATTGAAGAGATTTTCAACACTTGCCTCAGGACCAGAAAATTCGTTACCTGCTATTGGGTGAGTAGCTAAAAATTGGTTCCTTTTAGAATGAGTTTCCACTGACTTACATAAACTAAATTTTGTTGAACCAACATCCCATACTAGAGCATCTTTATTCAAATTATCGAGAACAAAGGGTAAAATTTTTAAACTTTCACTTACAGGAACAGATAAGATCACCCTATCAGCACTATTTAAATTTCCTAAACTATCGATATTATCAATCACTCCAATACTCTTTGCATGTTTAATGCTTATTTCATTTTTGTCAATTCCATGTATTTGAATATTATCTAAAATATTCCTTAAATCTTTCGACATAGACCCCCCTATTAGGCCAGTTCCAATTAAAAAGAATTTCATATTCTCAATCTTTTTAAAACTTCATTCATGTTTTTTGTTTCTGTACACAACGAAATCCTAACATAACCTTCACCTTGAGATCCAAAAATTGATCCAGGAGATATAAAAAAATTATATTTATCCAACAGATGGTCAACAAAATCCTCGGATTTTAGAGATTCATCTAACATTTTACACCATATAAACATACCAACACCATTTTTAGAATAAGAAAGATTTAGTTCACTTGCAATTTCCTCCACTAATTTTCTTCGTTTATAATACTCTTTATTAAGAGTTTCAAACCATTTATGACTGCTAGCTAAGGCTCTTATTGCTCCATACTGAACGCAATAAAACATACCTGAATCAAAATTTGATTTGACTTTTAACACAGCATCTATGAATTTTGACTCACCTACCATCATACCAACTCTCCACCCAGCCATATTAAACGATTTACTAAGCGAATTCAATTCTATAGCAACTCCTTTTGAATTTTTTAATGATAAAATACTCCTAGGTTTTTTATTTAAAATAAAACTATATGGGTTATCATTTATTAAAATAATGTCATTTTTATGTGCCCAAGAAATTAGCTCATTTAATTTTTTTTCGTCAAAATCAGCACCTGTTGGCATATGGGGATAGTTAATCCACATTAATTTGATGCTTTTTGGATTCAAGTTTTCTAAATCATCCATTTTTGGATACCAATTATTTTTCTCTGACAAACTGTAATAAAATATATCTGCTCCTAATAATTTTGAAACTGCGCCATATGTTGGATATCCTGGATTTGGAATTAACACCCCATCTCCCTTGTTAAGGAAAGCCATAGAAATATGCATAACACCCTCTTTTGATCCCATTAAGGGTAAAATTTCGTTGAGTGGATTTATTTCAACACCATATTGTTTATTGTAAAAATTTGAAATAGCCCCCCTAAGTTCTGGTAGGCCAACATAGCTTTGGTACATACTCGATCTTTGATGATCAATGCTTTCAGACAAAGCTTGTTTTACTTCTAAACTAGGAGACAAATCAGGGCTTCCAATAGCCATATTGATTATAGGCCTTCCAGAAGAAATATAACTATTTACTTCTCTCATTTTTTTTGAGAAATAATATTCATCTACATATTTTAATCTTTCGGCTGTAAACATTAATTTTTATGTTCTGAGTATTGTCCAATTATTTTAAATTCTAAGGCCATAATTTTAAGGATTGAGACTGCCTTTTGAAAAAAATCTGTTTTTTTAAATTTTACATCTACAAAAAAAGCATACTTACCTGGTGTTTTTATAACCGGTAAGGATTGTATCTTAGTTAGGTTTAAGAGACAATCACTTAAAACATTTAATACTGCAGCCAAACTTCCTCTTTGGTGGTCTAATATAAACTTAAGGGACGCTTTGTTATAAGATTTTTTCCCTAATGGCTCAAGATTATTCTTTAAAATAACGAATCTGGTCACATTATTATTAATTGTCTGAATAGACTCTGATAAAACATTTAGATTGTAGGTTTTAGCTGCTTCTTTTGATCCTATAGCTGCAATTCCTTTTAATTTTTCTATTGAAATTAGTTGAGCAACCTTTGCTGTATCAGTTGCTTCAACCAAACTAATACGATCATAATCATTAAAAAATTCCTTACACTGTAAAAGTGCCATGGGATGAGAGTGTACTTCTTTAATATCTTCTAATGTCTGATTTTCATAACACATCAAATTATGATCAATAGAAAAATTATATTCTCCTATCACATGCATATCATAGTCATCAATCAAAGCATAATTTGGTAAAATTGATCCTGCAATTGAATTTTCAAGAGCCATTACTCCCCTTTGGGCCTCCTTTTGACTTAACTTATCAATAATTTCTTGAAAACTAATACATTCAGTTACTTCAACTGTTGGTCCAAAATAATTTAGAGCAACTAAGTGGTGAAAAGAACCTTTGATGCCTTGAATAGCTATTTTCA
>JBJKWZ010000013.1:0-50417 GCA_045561795.1 Flavobacteriaceae bacterium | reverse complement strand
AAATTTTCATTTTTTATATTGCTAGTAATTAGCTCCCAAGTCTCACCATAGTCTTCTGTCCTGTAGAGATAAGGCTTAAAATCACCAGTTTTATATTTTGTACCAGCAACATAGCAGGTTCCTGGATCGAATGGAGAGGGGTCGATACTATTGATCATCATCCATTCAGGCATATTTTTGGGTGTTACATTTGTCCATGTTTTTCCACCATCTTTTGTTAAGTGAATAAGCCCGTCATCGCTTCCAACCCAGATTAAACCATTTTTAATATTGGATTCTCCTCCAGCGAAAAGTGTACAGTAGTATTCCACACCAGTGTTGTCTTGAGTTATAGGACCTCCCGAAGATTTAAGTTTGTTAGGTACATTTCTTGTAAGATCGGGACTGATTATCTCCCAACTCTGACCTTCGTTTTCAGTAACATGTACATGGTTTGAAAAAGCATACATTTTTTTTGAATTGTGAGGGCTGAAAAAGACAGGGAAATTCCATTGAAATCGGTACTTCATTCCCTCTGCTCCATATCCCATGGGGTTGTCTGGCCAAACATTAATACCCCTTTCACTATTGTTTTTGTGATTAACTCTTGTGAGATATCCTCCATAACTTCCGCCATAAACTATATCGTTATCATTTGGATCTACGGCTATGTGTGCTGATTCACCGCCTGCAGAAGGCTCCCAATCGCTTTCGTCGATGTATGAACCATCACTTCTATGATTAATTCTTATAGTAGAGTTGTCCTGCTGAGCAGCATAGATTCTGTAAGGGAAAGAATTGTCAGTTGTTACACGATAAAATTGTGCTGTAGGTTGGTTATGATATGTACTCCAAGTTTCCCCTCCATCATAAGTTACTTGTGCACCGCCATCATCTCCAATTATCATCCTATTACTATTTTCTGGAGCTATCCAGAGATCATGATGATCTCCATGAGGGGCGTTGTGAGATGTAAATGTTTCCCCACCATCAGTTGATTTATGATAAGAAACATTCATCACATAAACCTTATTTATGTCCTCGGTATCTGCATAGATTTTCGAATAATACCAAGCACGTTGTCTCAAAGCTCTGCTATCATTCACATGTGACCATGTTTCCCCTCCATCATCTGATCTGTATACACCTCCACTTTCCTTATTTTCAACAATAGCCCAAACTCTATTTGAATTCACAGGAGAAACAGTAACACCAATGATACCTAAAATCCCTTTAGCAAATCCTTCATTACCACTAATTTTTTCCCAGCTATTTCCTCTGTCAGTACTTTTCCAAAGAATAGATCCTTCGCCTCCACTACTAAGACTGTAAGGAGTTCTTTTTACTCTCCAAGTAGCAGCATATAGATTTCTTGGATTGTTGGGGTCTATCACTAGTTCAACTGCACCAGCATGATTACTTTCAAATAATATTTTGGACCAAGTTTTACCTCCATTCGTGCTTTTATATACTCCTCTCTCTGATGTAGGTTTATAAATATTTCCTAAAACCGCTGCATATACAATATCTGGATTTTGAGGATCGATTACAATTCTAGGAATATGTCTTGATTTTGGGAGTCCACAACTTTTCCATGTTTCTCCAGCGTCTTCTGATTTCCATATTCCGTATCCAGAAGAAACATTACCCCTAACAGTTACTTCACCACCACCAACATAAATAACGTTTGGATCACTTTTCGAAACCGCAACGGCACCAATGCTACCACCAAAATATCCATCTGAAATATTTTCATAGGTTTTGCCTCCATCGGTAGTTTTCCAAACTCCACCACCTGTTGATCCGAAATAGAACAAATTTGAATTACCCTCTACGCCGCTGACGGCACACGATCTCCCACCTCTAAAAGGTCCAATTTCTCTGAATTCGAGTGAGGAGTATAGTGATTTATCATAATTGATTTTACTTTTTTGATTTTTATTTTTTCTTTGTGCGATTGTTTCAAAAGAAAATAAAAGAACAGCACAAAGTGATAAATTGAAAAACTTGATTAAATACATTTTTTGTTGTTTTTTATTCTAATTTAATCTAAAATTAATTTAAAATTTATATTTATTTATAATTAAAAACTATGGGAAAAAAGATTTTATTACTATCAATAATGTCAATAATATTTATGTATAGTATTCAAGCACAGGGCATTAGGACAATAAAAAAAGAATTGAAACAATCAATTGAGAATCACAAGTCTGATTTAATTAAAACAAGCGATGCAATTTGGGAAGCTGCTGAAACAGCACTATTAGAATTTAAATCTTCAAAAATACTAGTAGATCATGCCAAAAAAAATGGTTTTGATGTTGAAGAGGGTGTAGCAGGCATTAAAACAGCCTTTACTGCATCGTATGGTTCTGGAAGGCCGATTATTGGGATATTAGGAGAATTTGATGCTAATGCAGGAATATCACAAAAAAGGAAACCAGTAAAGGAGGCAAGAGTCCCAGGTGGTGCTGGCCATGGTTGTGGCCACAATCTTTTTGGAACTGCAAGTCTAGGTGCTGCAATAGCTATTAAAGAACAAATTGAGAAAGGAAATATAAAAGGCACTGTAATATTTTATGGTACACCTGCCGAAGAGACAATTTTTGCTAAAGTGTGGATGGTAAGAGAAGGATTGTTCGATAAGTTAGACGTTTGTATGGACTGGCATCCCGGAGATGAAATCCAAGCTGGAACACAAAGTTCTAAGGCTCTAGTTGATTTTAGAGTAGAATTCCGCGGTAGTTCAGCTCATGCATCTTCCGATCCATGGAATGGAAAAAGTGCTGCCGATGCAATGGAATTATATACAACTGGATTAAATTATTACAGAGAGCATATTGAGCCTACAGCTAGAATTCATTACCAAATTGAAAAAGCAGGAGATGTTGTGAATGTAGTTCCAGATTATGCCAAAATATGGACTAGACTAAGACAAAACAATAGAGCAGGTGTTGATGTTTTATATGAAAGGGCACTTGATATAGCAAAAGGAGCTGCTCTAATGACAGGAACAACTTATGAAACTAAATTAATATCAGGAATCTATGAAATACAAGTAAATAGAACAGGTGCTGGGATCTTGCAAAAAAACCTAGAAACATTAGGTGAAATCACCTATAGCGATAGTGAGCTAAATTATGCTAATACAATCTTAAAAGAAACTGGTAAGCCCCAAAATGGTATTGATGGGAAAGTCTATCCACTTAAACCAACATTACCAGCTCAAGGTGGTTCGACTGATGTAGGGGATGTAAGTCAAGTAGTGCCTACCATTAGCCTGGGTGTAACCACTGCAGCAAGTGGTGGTCCTTGGCATTCTTGGGCAGTAGTTGCTTGTACTGGGATGTCGATAGGGCATAAGGGTATGATTTATGCTGCTAAAGCATTATCCATGACTATGGCTGATTTATATAAAAATCCTTCTTTAATTAGTGCTGTAAAAGAAGATTATTTGAATAATAAAAAGTACGATAAATATAATCCCAGGATTTTGCCAGGTCCCCCTTCATTAGATTAATTCCCATGAGAAAATTTTTATTATTTCTTCCTGTATTATTTCTAACATTTAATAGTTCTTCTCAGGTAGTTTTACCCCTAAAAGAAAGAGTAAGTGCAATAGAGGATATACAAAAAGATAGGTTGGAAAATCTTTTACCAAAGTTGATGAAAAGAGAAAAAATAGACTGTTGGATAATAATTACAAGGGAGTACAATGAAGATCCAGTAATTAAAAGTCTTCTCCCCCCAACTTGGTTAAATGCGAGGAGAAGAACAATTCTTGTTTTTACCCTTAACGAATCTTCAAGTAAAGTTGATATGGCAGCAATAACTAGGTATTCTTTTGGGAATTTAATAAAGAGTGTCTGGGATAAAGAAAAAGAGCCTAACCAAATGAAGGCACTTATTGATTATTTATCATTAAAGAATCCTAAAAAGATTGGGATAAACATATCAAAAATATACGGAATTGCAGACGGTTTGTCTGTAACGGATAACAATCTTTTAATGAGTTATTTGCCAAAATCACTTAAATCGAAGGTTGTAAGTGCAGAACCTTTAGCTGTTTCCTGGATTGAAACTAGAACTGAAAAGGAAATGACCCTTTTTTCCCACTTAACTGAAATAACTCATAATATTATAAAGCTAGCTTTTTCAACAGATGTAATTACTCCTGGAGTTACAACCACTGACGATGTAGTTTGGTGGATGAGAGAAAAAGTTTCCTCAATGGGTTTAAAAACCTGGTTTCATCCAACAATTGATGTACAGCGTGCGGATAACAGCGATTTATATGCCTTTGATGCAAAGCAAAAGTTTGATGTAATAAAACCTGGTGATTTGGTTCATTGTGATTTTGGAATCACGTATTTAAATCTTAACACGGACTGTCAACAGCTTGCGTATGTTCTAAAACCAAATGAAACTGACGCACCTCAATTCTTAAAAGAGGGTCTTAAAGCTGGGAACTTGTTGGAAGATATTTTAACCAGTAATTTTGAAGTTGGGATAACTGGTAATGAGATTTTGAGAATTTCAAGAAAAGAGGCTATTGATAAAGGATTAAGACCTCAAATATATACCCACCCATTGGGACTATTTGGACATTCTGCAGGTACTATTTTTGGCATGTGGGATAACCAAGGATTTGTTCCCGGAACTGGGGAATGGAAGTTAAATGCAAATACAGCCTATGCTATTGAATTAAATACTAAGGTTTATATAAAAGAGTGGGGTAAGGATGTAAGAATTATGCTTGAGGAGCCTGGATTTTTCTCAGAAGACGGTTTTAGATACATAAATAAAAGACAAGAAAAGTTTCATCTAATAGGGAAATGACCCAAAGCTGACACAAGGGAAATTATTTTCTTTTATCAAATAACTTGAATGAGAAACTCTTGGCTAACATGTTCCTATTTAAAATTAAAATCAGAAAGGCCAACAGCAAAAAGACAATCTTAATAAATAATAATTTCAATTCCATTTGACTAAATGTCAATTAAAATTATGAAGTTATATATTGCGTATGATTATTAGGAACTTTACTTTTCAACAAAGTTACTAAGATTAATTAGTTGATTTTAAATTACTCTTGAACAATAAATCTCAAGTTTAATATTAATGATGTACATAAAACTATATAGAAATATACGCTTTCCCATTGTTATTAAATTTTAATTTTTTATTATTTACGTGGATATAAAGTCCATGTTTTAATAATGATGAGCAATGGAATAAGTTCTTTTTTACTTTAATTTTAAAAACATTCTTCCTGAAATGGATTTTAAAGATTAATTCCTCCCAATTTTTGGGGAGTCGTGGTGTAAAATGAAGTGAGTTGTTTTTAACTCTCATTCCTGCAAAACCCTCAACAATTGATAACCAACTACCTGCCATAGAGGTAATATGTAAACCCTCATTTACCTCATTATTATAATCATCTAAGTCTAGTCTAGATGCCCTTTTAAAGAGGTCATACGCAGATTCAGTTTTTCCTAGTTTACTCGCAATAATTGAGTGAATACATGGAGAAAGAGAAGATTCGTGGACTGTAAATTTTTGATAAAATTCGTAATTGCTTTTAATGGATTCAATATTAAATTCGTCCTCAAAAAAATATATTCCTTGAAGGACGTCTGCTTGCTTTATATATGGAGATCGTAAAATTCGATCCCATGACCAATTTTGATTTAATGGTCTTTCAGAATAATCTAGTTTATCAACTTCAGTCAACTCCTTATCAAAAAATCCATCTTGTTGGACGAAAACTTTAAATTCTTTGTTTTCATGTAAGTAAATATTTTTTGAAACTTCTAACCAATAATCCATTTCATTCTCCTTAAAGTTTAGTTTTTTAGAAAATTTATCAAATAATTTGATATGATTTTTTTTTATAGTATTTATAGAATCTATAGTGAACTCAAAGCACCACTTTGTACTATAGTTTGTATACCAATTATTGTTGACATTATTTTCATATTCATTTGGTCCAGTAACTCCCAAAATAACATAACTCTTTTTTTTGTAAGAATAAGAAACTCTTTGTGCCCAAAATCTGCAAATCCCAACTAAAATCTCAATACCTTTTCCAGATAAGAATTGATAATCGTCGGTGTATCTTGAATAATTAAAGATTGCAAACGCAATTGCATTATTTCTGTGTATCTCCTCGAAGGTGATTTCCCATTCATTATGACACTCTTCTCCATTCATCGTAACCATTGGAAATAATGCAGCACCATTTTTAAACCCAAGTTTTTTTGCATTTTCAATAGCTTTATCTAAGTGCCTATATCTATAATTTAACAGGTTTAGCGTTACTTCAGGAGGTTTGGTTCCTAAACAAAATGGGATGCAATATGCTTCTGTGTCCCAATATGTACTTCCTCCATATTTTTCTCCTGTAAAACCTTTAGGGCCAAAATTTAAATTAGGGTTGTCACCTTTATAAGTTTGATTTAAATGAAAAATATTGAATCTAACAGCTTGTTGAGATTTATTGTCCCCACTAATTTCTATATCGGATTGTTCCCATATTTTAGCCCACTCGTTTTTATGTTCTTGAAAAAGGCTTTCAAATGAATTATTCCCTAAAAGTTTTAAAATTTTGTTTGCTTCACTTTCAATTTTCCCCCAGTTATTACATTTTGAAGTAACATATCCTCCAAATTTCTCGACTTTTAAAGTGCGGTCTTTTTTCAATGAATATTTTGATTCGAGAGCAATTTTTTTTGTAGTAGATTTTGTTTGAAAAGGATTTTCCAGTTTTATATTATCGTCATACAAATTTGCTTTCATATAGGTGATGACGTTAAAACCGGATTTTCTTACACTAGATCTTACTAAAGACTTTTTTTTAGTATTAGTTATCTCTTTTATTTCCCAAAACTTTTCATCCCAATTACTATCATTGTTTGATACGTCAAAATCGATAAAGGGGGTTATATGAATTTCTATATCTTGGTTAGACTTTAAACTGTAAGAAATTGCACCTATAGATTTTCTTTTCATAGATAAAAATCTTTTTGAATTTATTTCAACTTTTAGATCATTTTTCATTTTGAATGAAACAAAACGTTGATACAAACCTTTTTTCATATCCAATATTCTTTCAAACCGGTCTATTTTTTCAACTTTATTTAAATCCAGTGGTGCACCGTCAATTTTGATTGAAAGACCGATCCAGTTAGGAGCATTAATAACTTTCGCAAAGTATTCTGGATAACCATTTTTCCACCAACCAACTTTTGTTTTATCAGGATAATAAATACCAGCTATATAGCTTCCTTGGAGTGTTTTTCCACTGAAACCCTCTTCAAAATTAGCTCTTTGGCCCATGGATCCGTTTCCAATGCTAAAAATACTCTCAGAACCTAATATTTTTTTGGGGTCCCAACCATATTCAATTATTTTCCAAGGATCTAATTTATAGTTACTTGCTTTCATTTAAACTCAAGGTTTCTAAAAATTCAACTGATATATCTTCCAAGGAATTAAAATTAAATTTTGCATTTTCAATCATCCTGTTGTCACATACAGCAATTGAGATCATTTTTGCTTTATTAGCAGCGTTTATACCAGCGATTGAATCTTCAAACACAATAATGCTTTTTGGATTTACTCCAAGCATCTCTGCTCCTTTAAGAAAAACCTCAGGATGAGGTTTTGATTTTTTTGTTAGGTTTCCGTCAATTATCACCTTAAATTTTTTTTTAATTCCTAATTTCTCTAGTATTTGGTGAGCATTTTTACTCGCAGATCCCAATGCAATTGGAATTTCCTTAATCATTGCAAAATCGATTAATTTATAAACTCCAGGTAAAATATCCATTTGACTTAGATTATTAATGAAACCCTTGTATAGTTCATTTTTTTTTTTCAAATATTTTTTCTTCTCCATTCTGTCAATTGAAACACCTCCCCAATTCAATATCTTTTCTAGAGACTCCTCTCTACTTAACCCTTTCAAAAGTTCATTTTGAGTTTTAGATAATTCAAAACCTAGTTGTTTTCCAATAATTTTCCAGGATTTAAAATGATATTTAGCCGTATCAACGATAACTCCGTCAAGATCAAAAATAAATGCTTTCAAATCAAATATTTATTTGCAATGATAATCTGCAGCTCTAGTTGCAATTTGAATATGAGGTTTAATATTTACTTTATAACCAAGAGAGTTGGCTAATCCTTTAGATGCATTTACCAATTTATTTGACTTAAAATTCTCATTTTCGTTATAATCCAAATCAATCTCCGGTATTACATTCAGGGATTTTTTTATTGATTCAGCGATATCGATACTTAATTCTGTTTCCCTCCAGAGTCTAGTCCAAAGGTCTTTAATTTGGGGCACCCCATTTTTTTTTAAAATGTAGTGAACACCTCTATTACCATACCTGTAAGCAATCACTGTTATATATTGTGTCATTTTTGCTAAGCTCTGAGAATCAGTTCCTACATGTACTTCAACGAATGGGTTTTTTTTTATTATTTCCCTTGTATGATCAATAGGGTCAATTATATTTCCCTTGATGTCTTTAAAAACAACACTGTTTTCCATATATCTAAAATAAAGTTTTTATGTATAATGAAATGCAATTTCTTCTAAAAAGTTGAATTTAAAGTAAAAATATAAAGCATTTATTAACCTATTTATCAAGAATTAATTTTTTCAATTTCTTGTTTGACAATTTTTGACAAGTAAATCACAGAAATCATATTAGGAATTGCCATCAAGGCAAATGACAAGTCAATAAGACTTATTACAAAATCAACTGATGATATAGCTGAAAAAACAATACTTATTAAATAAACATAATTATATAAATAACCGTATTTCTTTTTGGTTAAAAAATCTAAACATTTAACACCATAGTATGAGTAAGTGAAAAGAGTGGTAATTCCAAAAATAAGTACCATAAAGACTAAGAATATATCACCAAGACCGTAAAAAAGACGATTGAATGACTCTAGCGTTAGAAGTATTCCATTTAATTCTGTGTCTATATACGAACCACTAATTATAATTACAATTCCTGTGATTGAACAGACCAAAATCGTATCCAATAATGGTCCCAAACTCGCGACTAACCCTTCATTTAAAGGATTCTTTGTTTGAGATTGACCGTGATACATAGGAGCATTTCCAATACCACCTTCATTAGAGAAAACAGCCCTCCTTATCCCGAGCAAGACAAGACCCCAAAAACCACCCACATACATAGTTTTTAAATCCAATGCAGAAAATATGATTGTTTTAAAAACATATGGGATTTGTGTGATATTATCCACAACGACCCATCCACCCATCAATAAGTAAATTAAAACCATCAAGGGAACCAGTTTGGATGTCGTTTTAACAATCTTTTTTAGCCCCCCCAAAATAACCCAACCAGAAACTAAAATCAACAATAACCCAAATGATCCTTCGTAAATAAATTTGTCCATAGCATCAAAACTTGGTGGATAAACTACTCTTACTACAGTTTTAGTCAATTGATTTGCAGTAAAAGCAGGTAATACTCCGAAGAGTGCAGCAATACAAAACCAATTTGCTAGAAATGGCCCATATTTGGGAATTCCGATTGACATGTAGTACATAGGGCCGCCCAATGGTTCGCCATTTATTTCTTTTCGCCTCAATTTCACTGACAGTGTACAACTATAAAATTTGATCACAGATCCAAGTAGAGCTGTTATCCACATCCAAAGTAGAACACCCGGACCTCCCATATGAATTGCAATTGCCACCCCTGAAATATTTCCTAACCCTACAGTCGACGCTAAAACAGCCGTTAGTGCTTCGAACCGAGATATCCCCTTTTCTGAATTTTTTTTCAGTAAAAGGTAAAATCCCTTTTGAATTTTTTTAAGAGAAAATCCTTTTGAATCAAAAAGAAGAAATAAGCCTCCACCAATAATTAAAATAAGCATAGCCCATTCCAAAGGGGCTATAAGTTGATTAATAATAAATGTAAGCTTATCCAAATTTTTAGTTTTTCAGATAATTAAAATTAATATTTAAAATAACAATTTTAATCTTCTTGTTTTACAACAATAAAAGTTGCTTTTGACCCTGTGGCAAGATTCCATAGATTTGACATCATTACATTTCCATCATCGTCGTAAACTCTTACCTCTGCTGTATTTGGACCTGATTCACCTTGATTTAATGCAACAAAATCAATTTTGTTAAAACCATCCATAAGTTCAACATCCATCTTCTTATATCTTTGAGTTAAAAGTATATTTGGGTAAATTATGTCATCATTAAATCTTATTTGAACTCTATCTCCATCGGGTTCCTGATGGTCTCTAAAAACTATCCTAACATTTTCTGTTGAACTTATAAAATCACCGAGATACTGGTCAGCCTTAAATTTTGGGGCATTCCCTTCACTTTTATTCGAATTTAATTTTTTTAAATAAGCATCTCCAGGGTTAATGAATGCTTCTTCGTTTTCCATTTGAATATTTTTTTCAAATCCTTTGGAATTTTCTAAAGCTGGACTTTTAGAAAAGAAATCTTTTTTAAGATAATCGGGTAGGTTGTTTTCAGGCAATTTGAGAATTGATTTAGAATTTTTATCTATTTCAATTTTTTTTTCTAAAGGTCTTGTTTCTATCTGAGAAAAGGAATGATTGATCATAAATACAAAAAAAACAATAAGAGACAAATAAAATTTCATTTATCAAACCTAATTATTTTAAAGGAGAAATAATTAATTTTTTATGATTTTAAACTATATTCAAATAATTAAAAAAGTAAGGCGAAAATGAAACTTGAGTTAGTAGATTGGTCTATAATATTTGTGTTTTTTGTAATTACACTATTAATTGGTTTATGGTCGTCAAGAACTGCAGGCAAAAATCCAGATGAATTTTTCCTTTCTGGTAGAAAGATGCCATGGTGGCTCTTAGGTATTTCAATGGTTGCTACAACTTTTTCAGCAGACACCCCAAATCTTGTTACAGACATTGTGAGAACAAATGGGGTGGCTGGCAATTGGGTTTGGTGGGCTTTTTTGCTGACCGGAATGCTAACTGTATTTGTTTATGCAAGATTATGGAGAAAATCAGGTGTGCTAACAGATTTAGAATTCTATGAAATTAGATACAGTGGAAAAGAGGCAGCTTTTCTACGAGGATTTAGAGCTATTTATCTAGGTCTTTTTTTTAATGTAATGATCATGGCTACCGTATGTCTAGCAGCTATTAAAATAGGCGGAATAATTTTAGGAATTTCTCCTTTAAGCACATTAGTCATTGCATCATCAATTACAGTAATCTATAGTATGCTTGGTGGCTTTAAAGGAGTTGTATATACTGATTTCTTCCAATTTATCTTAGCAATGACAGTTACAATTTGGTCTGCCTTCCATTTTATTGAACTTCCTGAAATTCAAAGTTTAAATAATCTTCTTACACACTCTAATGTAGTTGGTAAATTAGACTTAATACCAGATATAAATGATAGAGAAGTATTTATTACAATTTTTGTCTTACCACTTGCTGTCCAGTGGTGGAGTGTATGGTATCCGGGGGCTGAACCAGGTGGTGGTGGATACATAGCACAGAGAATGTTGTCTGCTAAAGATGAAAATAATGCTATATGGGCAACATTATTATTTAATTTTGCCCATTATGCCATTAGACCTTGGCCTTGGATTATAATAGCTTTAGCCTCTCTAATTATTTTCCCTGATTTAACATCAATAAATGAAGCATTCCCAGGAATAGATGAAAAATTTTTAAAAAATGATTTAGCTTATCCAGCAATGATGACTTTGTTGCCAAAAGGTGTAATTGGTTTAATGGTGGCATCACTCATAGCTGCATTTATGTCAACTATATCCTCTCATTTGAATTGGGGATCTTCATATATTGTTCATGATTTTTATTCAAGATTCATAAATTCAAATTCTTCAGATTCAAAAAAGGTATTTATCGGAAGATTATCAACTCTTGTTTTGATGTTTTTGTCAGCATGTTTTGCCCTTGTTTTAAATAATGCCTTGCAGGCATTTCAGATTTTACTGCAAATTGGTGCAGGTACGGGTCTTTTGTTTATTTTGAGATGGTTTTGGTATAGGATAAATGCATACAGCGAAATAACCGCTATGATTGTTTCGTTCATTCTTGCCGTTTATTTACAAATAATACATACCCTTCTAGGGTTTGAACCAATTCCGCAAGACATCCAATTTTTAGCAAGTGTATTTATCACGTCTATTGCATGGGTAAGTGTAAGTTTTTTAACACCACCTTCAAACCTTGACACATTAAAAAAATTTTATATCAAAATACAACCTGGAGGAAAAGGTTGGAATAAAGTGAAAGCTCAAATTGATGAGAAAGAAATTGAAAAAAAAGTTTTTTGGACTATCCCTAGGGGAATCACGTGTATGATGATAAGTGTTTTCGCCATATATGGTTCTTTATTTAGCTTAGGATTTTTTATATATGGGAAATACACTCAAGCACTGATATTACTAGTTCTTACTGTCTTAGCTTTCTTATTGCTCTGGAAATACTCAAAAAATTAACTTACTAAAATTCCTGCAAAGCAGGCAGAAATTAATGAAACAATCGTTCCGGCAATCATTGCCTTGAAACCCAACTCTGACAAATTTTCTCTTTGCCCAGGTGCTAAAACCCCAATTCCTCCAATTTGAATACCAATAGATGCCAAATTTGCAAAACCGCATAGCATAAATGTGGCCATCGTGATTGATTTCTTACTCAATAGACTAATTGATGTTTCTATATTTTTAAAATCGGCCAGTTGTATGAAGGCAACAAATTCGCTTGAAACAATTTTTATTCCTAACAGCTGACCCATTAACGCACATTCTTGGTATGTTACCCCTATCAACCACATAAGAGGTGCAAGTAAATATCCTAGAACAAATTCAATTGACAACTTGTCAAAACGTGTAAATTCAGAAATTAAAATATTCAAATTAGAAAGGTCACCGATAAACCACATTATATCGTTTAGAAGTTCAATAAAAGCAAGGAATACAAGCAACATGGCCCCTACATTCACAGCCAATTTTACACCTTCAATGGTTCCTTTAGTTATAGATAATAGAATATTACCCTTTATTTTTTCTTTTTCAATTTCTACGGGGTCTACAAAATATTTTTCAGAATCTGGGAATATTATTTTAGAAATAGCAACAGCACCAGGGGCAGCCATTATAGATGCGGTTAGTAAATGAGTTGAAAATTTAAGTTGTTCATTTATATCGTTTCCGCCTAATAAACCAATATAGGCTGCCAAAACACTTCCAGCAACGGTTGACATGCCACCGACCATTACAATGAAAAGTTGAGACTTTGTCATTTTTTCTAAATAAGATTTAATGAGAAGTGGCGATTCAGTTTGACCCAAAAAAATATTCCCTGCCAATGATAAGCTTTCAGGTCCTGAAATTTTCAAAAATCGATTTAATAACCAAGCCAAAAAAGAAACTACTTTTTGAATAATTCCTAAATGATAAAGCATTGAAGTTAAAGCGGAGAAGAAGATTATTACAGGTAAAACTTGGAATGCAAAGATGTAAGTTGATTTATCTTGATCAACCAAAGAAGAAAATAAAAATTTACTTCCTGATGCGGTATAATTTATAATTCGAACAAAAAACTTTGAGGCAATTTTAAAACCAGATTGAAGCAATGATATTTTAAGTACAGAAATCGCAACAACAAATTGTATCAAAATTGAAAAAAAAACAGTTTTCCATTGAATTCTCTTCCTGTTGTTGCTTAGAATATAAGAGATAAATATTAATGACAGTAAACCTACTATTCCTCTAATTGTTGTAATAATTGAAAAATCTCCCATTAAAACCTCAAGTTAAACTTCAATTTTTTTTAGATTTTACAATTTCCTTTAATTCTCTATTTTTTTTATCAATAATTTTTTTAAGCTCTCTTATGTATTCTTCATCTTTTAATTTTTGCTCAACTTTTTTATTTGCTTCCCTGGTCATTCTCTTATAATCCTTAATTGCATTGGATATTATTGCTAAAATTATCACCAAGGCTCCAAGGGCTACTAATATTTTCTCGCTATCAGTTAATATCATTTCTGTTTTTTAATAAATAAATAGATTGATAAAATAAGGAATAATCCTCCCAAATAAAGATACGGATAATCTATGAAGCTAAGCTTTAGGTACATATAATAAACTTCAAAAAAACAAGTTGTAGTTAATGCTATAAGTATAAATCTTAAATATTTCATTTAGTCTAAATTCGACATTTAAAGGTAATTCTTAATAAAATTGTTAATAAAAGATTCAAACACTAATTATGTCGTATCATAATAACTTTTAATTTTGGAATGATTAATACAATTAATGCTTGTTAAAGCCTTTAAATCTTTCGCCTCCCATCTTAATGTGGGAGGTTTTTTTTTGATTCGCCAAAAAAATATTTAAAAATTTTAAAAAAAACATTTGGAGTTTAGTAAGAATACTTATATTTGCACTCATATGTTAATCATAAAAATTTAAAAAAAAGCATTATTAACTAATTACTTATCTAAAATGAAAAAAGGTTTATTAAGTCTCTTGGCGGTTGCACTAACGGTTGTTGGCTGTCAAAACTACGACGATCAGTTCGACGAACTGTCTGATCAAATTACTGCTCTTTCGGGCACTGTGCAGGGTTTATCTTCTGTTGCAGATCAAATAACAGCGTTAACAAACACTGTTAATGGATTAGCCACTGCTGCATCCGTTTCTGGATTACAGGGTGATATCACTAATATTAAAGCTGCGGTTGAAGCTCTTACAACAGATTTAGCTGGTGTTGCTACTGCTGCTGATTTAGCTCTAATTTCTTCTACATTAGGAGACGTGAAAGCTGATGTTAAAGAATTATTAGCTGCAAACGCTGTTATCAATCAAAATATAACTATCAACAATGTTGCAACTTTAGAATATGTTGAGTCTTTAATAAGTACCGACGCTGATGATCCTAATGTTATTGTCAATGGTTCAATTACAGTTAGTGTCGATGACACAGATTTTGATGCAGAGCACCTTCCAAGGATTGCTGCTGTTACCAATAAGTTTGCTACATCTTTAAAGACTGTAACTATAGTAAACACTTATTCTCCAACAACAGAACTATCATTTTCTGCGCTAGCTTTTGTCGATTTGTCTTTATCTATCAATGGAAAAACTAATATAGCAAATGGCGACGCTACTGATGATGTTCTTAGAACTGTAACTGGAGATTTAACAATATCTGGCGTATCTGGAGACTTAGATCTTAGTTTACTAACCGCAGCTGACGAAATTGTTATACCTGAAGACCTTTCTGCACTTAAAATGGGATCGGTAACTGCTAACGCTCTTTCAACAAATGGTGCTGTTAAAGGACATTTAAATTTGCCTACTGCTACAACAGTAGATGGAGGTACTTCTAAAGTAGCTTCAATAGTAGCTGGAAAAGCTACAGATATTGATTTAGCTGCTGCTGCTACGTTAACAATAGTCGCCGCAAAAGCATTAACAATTGATATTGTAGGTACTGCTATGACTGGTGATTTAACTATCACTGGTGGTGCCTCTTCTGTTATAAAAGCTGTTTCAATGAAGTCTGTCAATGGTACTATTACTACAAACGGCGGTGTTGATCAATTACATCTTACTGCTCTTACATCTGTAAACACTCTTACATCTGGCGCTGAAGTTATGGATTTATCAGCTCTTAAAACACAAGGTGCTGGTGATGTGATTACTTTAACCAGAATCAAGCATTTTAATGCGGAAAAGCTTGACGTTTCAGGAGTAGTTTCAATAGTTGCTGCAACTGAGATAACAATTAAAGACTTAAGCCCAGGATATAATATGTATGCTCTTGCTGCTACTGATATGACTGTAAAGTCATTAGCGGCTAAGACTAATAAATTAGAGTTTACTAAATCTGCAACGCTATTCCCAGCACTTAAAAATCTTAATGTTACTGGTGCTGTTGCCACATCTACTCCTTATATTTCTGAGCAGACGAATTCAGTATCTATCACTTCAGGAATTTTAGAAAGTGTTACCGTAGGTGGTACTATAGACAATGTTGTTATTGATGGAGCTGCTAAGGTAACTACCTTTAGTACCTCAGGATACATAAGAAATGTTGCTTTAATGGGAGCAGCTGTAATTACTTCAGTTGATCTAAATCATGAACACATTGAAGGTTCAGATGCCGCTTCTCTAGCTGTTAGAGATGCTGTTAAACTTACAAGTTTAAAAACAGAAAAACTTGACGAAACTGGTTTCATTACGCTTGTAAATTTACCTAAAATGACTAGTTTAGACTTATCAAGTATGGTAACTTTACCTCAACTTGGTGCGTACACTATTACAATTAGTGAAACTGGTTTAGCTGGTTCTTATCTTGTAGCTTCAGAGTTGACTACAACAACTACGGTTAAGGAAGATAGAATATTCTCTGATGCTCTATTTACGTTGAAGCCATATATGACTGCTGCTGCTTCTACTACACTTGTAACGTATACTTTTGCTGGTGATGTACTAAGTAGTGTTACTACTAGAACTTGGGACTTCACTGATCCTGACAACCCAGTAGTAGGTACCGCTGGTACAACTACTAATGTTCTTCAGGGTAAGGCTGCTGCTATTATTGAATCGCTTGGTGGATTTTCCAAAGCAGAATCAAAAATATCAACACCTGTAAGTGAAGAAGATTTCGCATATGTTTATGCTACTCAATAATTAGACAACTAATAAGCTTTAAAACCCTCGATTTTCGAGGGTTTTTTTTTATTTTTAATTATATTTTATAATACTATTTATGAGTAATATAACCTTTCAGTCCAGAGACTTACCAAAATACGGATTGATTATTTTGTATATAATTACGGGTTCTCTTTCCAATTTTGGAGCTATTGATATACTTGCACCTCAATGGATATACTTAGGAACCATTAATTTAATTACATGTGTATACTTACTTTTTTTTTCAAGAAATCATTTCCATGATTCATTTACAAGGCTTTTTAGTACACTTTACATTTATGTATATATATTTTATATTTTGTGGAACGCAGGCTCATATTTTTATGCCGTTAATAGCGTTGAAACAGCCATTAATTTTCCTAGAACTGCTAATACTTTTTTTGCTATACTATTTTCAACTATTCTGTTATCCAAGATTCCAAAAAGTTTCTTTTTTGTAACTACTGTATTTGTTCTTTTTCTTACTGCGGAAATGGTTTCATATTATTATGATTTATCTAAAATATATCCAGTAGAGGGACTCCGAGTAATTAGAATAAAAGGCTTTGCTGGGAATAAAAATATTACCGCGGCATCAATAGCATTTAAAATTCCATTTGCTATTTATTTCTTGTTAACATCAAAAAGGATAATCTTTAAAATTTTAATGTATATAGTCCTTTTTTCAGGAATTCTTGCTATAACTTTAATTGAAGCTAGAGCAGCTATCCTCAGTTCTACTATTGTTTTTATATTAGTTATTGTTTTTCTTTTTATTATTTACTTTAATAGAGGCGATCGATTAAAGAAACTTTCTTACAAATTAGTTACAGTTGTTTCAGTATATTTAATTGCCTTTTTAATCAATATTATAGCTACAAGCAGTGCCAATGAAAAATACAAAAAAGTAGCTATAACAGATACTTTAGGTAAGATTTCATTCACAGAGGAATCCTCCAACGGAAGGTTTGGATATTGGATGGATGCTTGGAGTTATATAAAAGAAAACCCTATTTTCTCCTCTGGTCTTGGGAACTGGAAAATTGAATCTATAGAAAAAGGAAAAGATCACATTAGTGGATATACTGTTCCCTATCATGCGCATAATGATTTTATTCACGTATTTGCAGAAACAGGTATTCTAGGTGGCTTTGCTTATCTCTTTTTATTTGCTCTAATTATTTTTTACATATTTAAAATTATTTATTTAAAGCAATCAGAAAATAAAAAAATAACCTTAAAAAATGCAGTTTTACTTTTACCACTTATCGTGTACGGAATAGACGCATTACTTAATTTTCCAGTCGCAAGACCGCTAATGCAATCCTCCCTTGCAATATACCTTGGTTTAATTCTAAGCACCTATATAAAGAATATTTCTTTACAAGTACATCCAAGATCAGCTCGCTTAACATCAATTATAACTTTAACAATTTCATTACTTGTTATAATACCTGGATTGGTGATTCATATTATCTCATTTAAATCTTTAAGACAACAGGGCAGATTGCTATATGAATTTAATAACGCTCAATACACATATAAAAGAGAAGAACTTGATAAAATATCTCACGATTTTCCCAATCTAACTGAGACAGCAATGCCCATTAAAGCGATGAAAGCCAGATATTATTATCTTTCTGGCAACAAAGAAGAAGCTCATAAGATGGCCTCTCAAGGATCGAAAGACAATCCAAAAATTTATTTTGGAGACAATCTAAGGGCTCAATTCTTTTTACAGGAAAACAAAATTGATAGTGCATATTTTTATGCTAAAAGAGCATTCAATGGGCTACCAAACAATTTGCCACACTTCGACATATACATGCGTACTCTTGCCTATAGAAGGGAAGCCACTGAGATTAACAATGCTTTTGAAAGAGTCAATAAAACAAATAAAAATAAAAAATCTGTTTGGACAATCTACCTTAGAACACTAGCCTTAACTAGAAGTTTAGGTGACCCCTTCTCGATGGCAAAAGCACAAGAGGCGTTTAACATGTATCCGAATGATGATAACATTTTTCAGCTTTACAGAATCTTGACCTATGGACAAGAAAGGATTACGAAAGCGGAAAACTTGTCTACAGAGGCTAAAACACTTTTTGATACAGGAGAATTTTCCAAAGCTGCCAAACTCTATTTAGCCGCATTTGATCAGGATCCACTTCAGTATACACATTCCCTGAATGCTGCACTATCTCTCTACAACATAAAAGACCTTGAAAATGCGTTAAAGTATTTTAATATTAGTAATTCTTCAAAGAACCCTGCTGTTTTAGAAAAAGCACTTAGATTCAAAGGTCTCGCCTATATCTCCAGTGGAGACAAACAAAAGGGATGTGCTGTTTTCGTTCAATTGTATACTAAATTTCCAAAACGAATGTATCGTCAAGAGTTCAATAAGTATTGCGGAGCTAAATAATCATTTTAATGTCAATCAGAAATATATGTTGTATTGGAGCTGGATATGTAGGTGGACCAACAATGGCTGTTATTGCACATGAATGCCCAGAGATAAAAGTAACAGTAATAGACAACAACAGTCAAAAGATTAAAGCATGGAATAGTAGTAATCTTAATAATCTCCCTGTATACGAACCAGGATTGTCAAAAATAATAGAGGTCACAAGAAATAGAAATTTATTTTTTAGTAGTGATTTTGAGAATGCAATTTCAGAATCTGAAATGATTTTTATGGCTGTTAATACACCTACTAAAACAAAGGGAATTGGAAAAGGGTATGCAGCGGATCTATCAAACATTGAACAATGCGCTAAAATAATTGGAAAAGTTTCTAAAACAAATAAAATTGTGGTAGAAAAATCGACCTTGCCAGTTAAAACTGCAGAAAAAATAAAAGAGGTTTTGGCACATTATAATACATATAATGTTGCTTTTGAAGTAATTTCTAACCCAGAATTTCTTGCAGAGGGTACTGCAATTAAAAATCTATACAAATCGGACAGAGTTTTAATTGGAGGTGACGATTCACCTAGTGGAAATAAAGCAGTAGAATCTCTTTTAAATATATACAATAGATGGATTCCGAGGCATAAAATCTTAAAAATGAATTTATGGTCTGCTGAGTTATCTAAGTTGGCATCAAATGCAATGTTGGCTCAGAGAATATCTTCTATAAACAGTTTATCCGCACTTTGTGAAAAATCGGGAGCATCAATTAAGGAACTTTCCAAGGCAATTGGAACAGACAAAAGAATTGGACCCCATTTTCTTGAAGCCTCGGTTGGTTTTGGAGGGAGCTGTTTCAAAAAAGATCTATTAAACCTCGTTTATTTGTGTAGAACTTATGGCCTAAACGAAGTTGGTGAATATTGGAATCAAGTAATTTTAATTAATGAGTACCAAAAAAATCGATTTTTTAAAAAAGTTTTCGATTTGTTTGACAACAGTATTGAAAATACAAAAATATCTGTTTTAGGCTGGGCATACAAAAAAGACACAAATGATAGTAGAGAATCAGCTTCTATTTACGTAGCCACCCAATTATTGGAACAAGGTGCAATAGTTAATATTTATGATCCTATGGTGCCAAAAGAAAAAATAATGTTAGATCTTAAATTTTTAATGGAAGATAGGGGAAACAGTAAAGAAAAATTAAAAAAAATATTAACAAATATTAAAATTAGTTCAAGTATTGAAAGGTGTATCTCAAAATCTGAAGCTGTATTGGTTTTAACTGAATGGGACGAATTTAAAAATTTTGATTGGGATCACTTTTTTAAAAATCTTGAAAGCCCACCCTTTATTTTAGATGGGCGAAATATTATTAGAATGAATAAGAATAATAATTCTAAACTATTCTCAATAGGAAAATAAAAATAAGTACAAAAAGTACTAACTATTAAATAATTTTTGTATCTTTGTTAAAGATAATAGTTAGTATAGTAATGCTTAATAAGTTAATTACTTCAAAAACACGATTGCGCCTGCTTATAAAATTTTTTGTAAACCAGGCCAATCGTGGTTATTTAAATGGACTCGCGACAGAATTTAATGAATCTACTAATTCGATTCGTAAAGAATTAAATCATTTATCCGAGGCTGGATACCTTGAAAAATATAAGGACAATAACAAAGTTGCTTATAAGGCCAATATAAAGCATCCCATGTTCGAAATACTTCAGAAAGTTGTATTTAAACACTTGGGACTAGAGCAAATTGTTGAGCATGTTTTAGCTCAAATGGGAGAGGTAGGTGAAATACATTTAATAGGGGATTATGCAAAAGGACTAGATACAGGATCTATCGAAGTTCTCCTAATAGGGGAACAATTAAACACAAAATATATTTCGCAATTAGAAGAAAAAATTGAAAATTTAATAGAAAGAAAAGTACAATTTATTATCAGCAATAGAAAAGCATCTGATCAAAAAACTATTCTTTTATACAAACGATAGATTATTATGTTAAAAAATAGTACAATTTTAATCACTGGTGGGACAGGATCATTTGGTAAAAAGTTTGTCAGTATGACTCTAAAAAAATATAATCCCAAGTCAATAATCATTTTTTCAAGAGATGAAATGAAGCAGTGGATTATGGCTGAGAATTACCAGAATGATAACAGAGTTAATTTTATTATCGGGGATGTGAGAGATAAAGAAAGGCTTTCACGAACACTAGATGGAGTAGATTTTGTCGTGCACGCAGCAGCAACAAAAATTGTCCCAACTGCTGAATATAATCCTTTTGAATGTGTTAAAACAAATATTAATGGTGCAATGAATGTAATAGATACTGCAACAGATAAAAAAATAAAAAAGGTTGTAGCACTATCCACAGATAAAGCCAGTAATCCAATTAATCTTTATGGAGCAACAAAACTAGCTTCCGATAAACTATTTGTAGCTGGGAGTTCGCATATAAATATTAACAAAACAATTTTTTCTGTAGTGCGTTATGGTAATGTCATGGGTTCGAGAGGATCAGTTATTCCATTTTTTATTATGAAGAAGAAGGAAGGAGTCGTTATTCCAATAACTCATTCAAAAATGACTCGTTTTATGATAACATTAGATGAGGCTGTTAAACTAGTATGGCATGCATTTGATGATATGCTTGGAGGAGAAATATACGTTAAGAAAATTCCTTCAATGAAAGTAATTGATATTGCTAATGCAATTGCTCCAGGAGTTGAGCAAAAAATTATTGGGGTTCGACCAGGGGAAAAATTACATGAACAAATGATTGGCCTTGAAGATTCACCTCATACATACGAATATGACTCTTATTTTAAAATTCTACCAGCTATACACAATTTGTCTAATGATCCTATGAGAATCAAAAATGGGAAAAAAGTATCAAAAAATTTTCAATATAGCTCGGATAAAAATATATCTTGGATGAGTTCAAATGATTTGGCATTTTGGATTGAAAAAAACAAGGAAAACCTTCTTTTAAACATATAATGAAAAATTTTTTATTTACAGGTGGATCTAGCTTATTAGCTCAGGGCTGGATTAGAAATAATCAAAATCAATACAACTATGTGTTAGCTTTAAATCAAAGACAAATAGATCAAGACAAATTTAGTACGGTTGACATTGATTATTCATCAGTCTCTAAAATAAAAAATAAATTAAAATTTGTTAAACCGGAAGCAGTAATAAACTGTATTGGACTTACTAATATTGAGGAGTGTGAAAATAAACCTGATTTTGCCTTTGAAGCTAATGTTAAAATAGCAGGTAAAATTGCCAAAGCTTGTTTTGAATCTAATATAAAACTTATTCATATTTCAACTGATCATCTTTATGATGGAATGAGGGCTTTTACCAGTGAAGAAGACGACTATTCACCTTTAAATTATTATGCTAAAACAAAAGGTCAAGGAGAAAAGATCGTTTTAGATAAAAATAAAGATGCAATTGTAATACGAACAAATTTTTTTGGTTGGGGACCTAGTTATAAATCCTCTTTTTCAGACAAGATAATTAAATCATTGTCTAAAGGGTTATCCTTAAAGTTATTCGATGATGTTTATTACACTCCAATTTCGATTAGAACCCTAAGAGAGAAAATTTTACATCTAATTGAAAAGGATGCAAAAGGGGTTTATAATGTATCCTCAAATGAAAGAATAACTAAATATGAATTTGGATTAATGATTGCTTCTGCTTTCAACTATTCAACCAATTTAATAAAACCGACAGGCATTAAGCAAGTTCCCAATTTAACTTTACGACCTAAGGATATGAGTCTAAGTAACCATAAGTTGTGTGCTTTTTTAGGCTGTACTATCCCATCACTCAAAAGTCAAATACAGCAGCTTAAGAGGGAGGAAGAAACTCATGAGGAACGTTTTTTCATTCCCTATGGCAGACAGGATGTTTCTGAAAAAGATATTCAATCTGTAGTAAATGTTTTACGCTCAGATTATATTACCCAAGGACCAACTATTCAAAAATTTGAGGATAAAGTAGCTGAATATTGTAAAGTAAAGTATGCTTATGCATGTAATTCAGCTACTAGCGCATTACACATTGCATGTTTAGCTCTTGGAGTAGGAAAAGGTGATATTGTTTGGACTAGCCCTATATCATTTGTAGCATCATCGAATTGTGCTTTATACTGTAATGCAGAAGTCGATTTCGTAGACATAGATGGGAAAAGTTTTAATATGTCACCTCTTGCACTAGAAAAAAAACTTGCTGAAGCTAAAATAAAAGGTAGATTACCGAAGGTTGTGATTCCTGTGCATTTATCTGGACAAAGTTGTGAAATGGATAAAATTTATGACCTTTCAAAAAAATATGGATTTAGAATTATCGAAGATGCTTCTCATGCCATAGGAGCAACTTATAAAGGAAAACCAGTTGGTAACTGCGCTTTCAGTGACATTGCTGTATTTAGTTTTCACCCTGTAAAAATCATTACAACTTGTGAAGGGGGAATGTGTTTGACAAATGATAAAAATTTGTCAAATCTGTTGTATAGGTATCGGAGTCATGGTATAACTCGTCAGGCTAGCGAAATGTCAAAGGTTCCTGACGGACCGTGGTACTATGAACAGTTAAACTTAGGTTTAAACTATCGTATGAATGACGTTCAGGCAGCTTTAGGACTTAGTCAAATGGATCGTTTGGATACATTCATAGGTAAACGAAGATCTATAGCAAAACGATATGATGAATTATTAAAAGATTCATTAGTGGAAACTCCATATCAACACAAAGATACTTCCTCTTCTTGGCATTTATATATCATCAGGTTAAAGAAAAATAGTATTATTACACACAAGCAACTGTTTGAGCAATTTCGAGCAGCAGGTATTTTGGTAAATATTCATTATATCCCCATATATAGACAGCCATATTATAAAGAACTGGGTTTTTCCAAGAATGGATATATGGAATCGGAGAGGTATTATGAGGAAGCAATCAGCATACCCATTTTCCCCGGTTTAACTATTAAGGAACAAGAGAAGGTGGTTTCATTAATAAAGGAACCTATCGGATTTCAAAATCTTTTTTAATGAGAAAAATAGCTATTATACCAGCAAGGGGTGGAAGTAAAAGAATTCCAAGAAAAAATATTAAAGAATTTTTTGGAAAACCTGTTATTGCCTATGCAATAGAATTAGCTCTAAATAGTAATTTTTTTGAAAAGATTATTGTGTCAACAGATGACAATGAAATAATGGACATTGCAAAATTGTATGGTGCACAAGTTCCATTTTTAAGAAGTAAGGAAACTTCAACTGATAATTCAACTACATTCGATGTTATAAAAGAAGTTTTAGATTGGTATAATCTTAAGGGAGAATTTTTTGAGGTAGGTTGCTGTATATACCCTGTCACTCCTTTATTAACTTTTCAAACACTTGAAAAAGGATTGAAAGAATTAATTAAAAAAAGTTGCGATTCAGTTGTTCCTTTAACCCCTTTCACCCATCCTATTCAACGCGCTATAATTATTAATAAAAAGGGTTTTATTGAAAAGCAAAATAAGTTTCTCTTTAAAAAAAATACCCAGGATCTTCCTATGTTCTATCATGACACAGGTCAATTTTACTGGTTTTTCACCAATAGGTGTTTAGATTTTGGAGAAATTATAACAAATAATTCATCCAGTTTTTTTCTAAATTTTGAAGAATATCAAGACGTTGACAATTTATATGACTGGAGACTCTTAGAATTAAAATATAAACTAAAACAAGAAAAGTAATGGAAAATATTTCAGAACAAGACTCTTTTTGGGCGGGTGAGTTTGGAAATCAATACAGTGATAGAAATAAACATGAAAAGTTATTAGCATCTAATATATCCCTCTTTAGTTCTGTGTTGAAGAGCACAAGTAAAATAGACTCATTAATTGAGTTTGGAGCTAATATCGGGATGAATTTAAAATCATTAAAACAGTTATTACCTGGTGCGGAGATTTCAGGGATAGAAATAAATAAAAAAGCTTACAAAAAGTTAGAAAAGCTAATTGGGAAAAAAAGATCATATTGTCAATCCATAATTGATTTTACTTTTGAAAAAACTTATGATTTGTGCCTTATAAAAGGTGTTTTAATTCATATCAATCCTGAGCAACTAAATGAAGTTTATCATAAGCTATATTTAGCTTCGAAGAAGTATATTTTGATTGCCGAATATTACAACCCTGTGCCAATGAGTATGACATACAGGGGTCATGAAAACAAACTTTTTAAGCGAGATTTTGCTGGAGAAATGCTTGACAAATTTAACGATCTGTCTTTGCTTGACTATGGTTTCGTATATCATC
Source organism: Flavobacteriaceae bacterium (assembly GCA_045561795.1). Lineage (GTDB taxonomy): Bacteria > Bacteroidota > Bacteroidia > Flavobacteriales > Flavobacteriaceae > TMED96. Next base: position 24,933 of record JBJKWZ010000013.1, on the reverse strand, counting down.
GTGACAATTTATTTCCCCAAGATGACATTAACTGGTTTTTATTAAAAAAAAAATAATATGATTTTTGGCAAATACATTGCTATTAAGCTTCAGTATTTTCAAGAAAAAGAGTTTTTGCTTCGACCGATAGAATTCGCGGATAGAACTAGGATTATGAAATGGAGAAACGAGCAGTTGTATCATTTACGACAAAAGAATAAATTGACTAAAAAACAACAAGACTTTTATTTTATAAATGAGGTTGCGCCACTATTTCGTCAAAAGCATCCAAAACAATTATTATTCTCATTAGATTTCAATGAAACCCACGTTGCATATGGAGGACTTGTCCACATAGATTTGATAAAAAAAAACGCAGAGTTATCTTTTGTAATGGATACCAGAAAAGAAAAAAAACATTTTGAGAGATATTGGAAAATTTTCTTAAAGCTTATCGAAAAAATTGCACACCAGCTTCAGTTAAAATTAATTTATACTGCTGCATTTGACCTAAGACCAAAATTATACGACGTATTAGAAGATTTGGGATATGAGAGTAAACCAAACACTAATTTATACACAAAATTTGAAAGTACTGAAGAAAAGATCATTGTACACGCAAAAGATATCTTTTATGAAAAAACTTAGATCAGCAACAATAAATGATGCGAATTTGCTTTTCAATTGGGCTAATGAAGAAATAGTTAGATCTTATGCTATAAATCAAGAGCCAATTAATTGGGAAGAGCACTTACTTTGGTTAAAAAAAGGACTGAAATCGAAATCAAGAGAACATTTTATACTTCAATTGGACCAGGTTTCTATCGGTCAAATAAGAATAGATAAAATTGATAAAGTTTGGGAAATTGATTACTCAATTTCTCCTACTTATAGGGGTGAAGGGTATGGAAGTTATATTGTTAATCAAATTATCAATAAATTTCCAAAAAGAAACTTTTTAGCTAAAGTAAAAGTATCTAATATTTATTCTTGTAAAGTTTTTGAATCTTTGAGTTTTGAGAAAAAAATAAAAAAAGAAATAATCGAATTTCGTCGTTATTATCGAAATACTTATTATAGTATTGTTATTACTTCAAATAGAAGATGGAATAAAGAAATTTTTAAAAAATTAAATATTTTCTTTAAATCATACAACTGGTTCTGGATTGAAGATAAAGATAATTTGAAAGTAAATTTTCTAGATAAGATAAAGCCAAAGTATATTTTTTTCCCTCACTGGTCTTTTAAAATCCCAGAGGAAATCTATTCGAAATTTCAATGTATATTGTTTCATATGACAGATTTACCCTATGGTAGAGGGGGTTCACCTTTACAAAACCTAATTCTGAATAAAAAAAATAAAACAAAAATTTCTGCAATAAAAGTCAATAAACAAATTGATGCTGGGCCTATATATTTAAAAAGAGAACTTGAGCTTAATGGAAGTGCGCAAGAAATTTTCTTAAGGGCTAGGGGTATTATTGAAAAAATGATAAGAGAAATTTTAGCTTTGAATCCAAAACCAAAGAATCAAAATGGGGAACCTCATTTTTTTAAAAGACGAAAACCAGAACAAAGCAACATTAAACAACTTGGTGATCTTGAAGATTGTTACGATTTTATAAGAATGCTTGACTGTGAAGGTTATCCAAGGGCTTTTATTGAAACAAACTCCCTAAGGTTTGAATTTGAAAATGCATTGTTTAACAAAAAAAATGGAAAATTATTAGCAAATGTTAGAATATTTAAAAAATAAAAGAATACTAGTTGTAGTTGCTCATCCTGACGATGAAGTGATTGGTATAGGAGGAAGTATTTACAGTCTTGTTAATCGCCATGGTTGTCGCGTAAGGTGTGTCATTTTGGGTGAAGGTATTACCTCTAGGGATGAGATAAGAGATCTACAATCTTCAAAAGATAAACTTTCAATACATAAAAAAAATATTTTAGAGGCAAAAAAGATTATTGGTTATCAAGAATTATCAACTTATCAATTTCCTGATAATCGATTTGATGAAATTAGCTTACTGGATTTAATTAAAACAGTTGAAAAGGAAAAAGAAATCTTTCAACCTGATATCATTCTTACACATCACGGTGGGGATTTAAACATTGACCACCAAAAAACATTTGAAGCAACGATAACCGCTTGCAGACCTTTAGAAAAAGAGCATGTTGAGGCCATAATTACATTTGAAACTTATTCAGGTACTGAATGGCAAGCGTCTTCTGACCCAAGGAGGTTTATTCCAAATTTATATTTTTCCCTAAGTCAAGAAGATATAAATCAAAAAATAAAGGCAATGGGATGCTATGAATTTGAAAAAAGGTCTTTCCCCCATCCAAGGTCTTCAAAAGCACTTAAGTTAGTGGCAGAAAGATACGGAGTGTTAGTAGGGAACTACTACGCAGAACCATTTTCATTAATAAGGATGATATCAAAATTATAGAATGAAATCTAATATTTTAATTGTTGCCGAATTATCAGCTAACCATCATGGATCAATTGATATTGCTATTGAAACAATCAAAGCGGCAAAGCGTTGTGGTGCAGATGCTGTAAAATTACAAACATATACAGCAGACACTATGACAATTAACTCGAGGTTACCTGATTTTACGATTGATAACAATTCTATATGGGATGGTCAAAATTTTTATTCTTTGTATGAAAAAGCACATACACCTTGGGAGTGGCATAAAAAGCTCTTTGAAGTCGCTAAAAAAGAGGGTCTGATTTGTTTTTCTACTCCATTTGATCGCACTTCTGTTGACTTTTTAGAAAAGTTAAATAATCCTATATATAAAATTGCATCATTTGAAATAACAGACCTTGATTTGATTGAATATGTTTCATCAAAGGGGAAGCCAGTAATCCTGTCAACTGGTATAGCAGATAAAAAAGATATAGAAATGGCAGTAGATACCGTAAGAAGTACAGGTAATAACAAAATTACTATACTAAAATGTACATCCAGCTACCCTTCATCCATGGAGGACTCAAACCTTTCTATGATACCCCAAATTAAGAAAGATTTTAAAGTTGATGTTGGTATTTCTGACCATACTACTGGTATTATTGCCCCCGTTGTAGCTGTTGCACACGGAGCAAAAATTATCGAGAAGCATTTTATTTTAGATAAGAACAATGGTGGACCTGATTCATCATTTTCATTAGAACCAAATGAATTTCATGAGATGGTAAGTGCTGTTCGAGCTGCTGAATTGTCAATCGGTAAAAAAGATTATGTTCTCACTAAGAAACAAATTTCTGGAAAAGCTTTCTCTAGATCACTTTATATTGTTGAGAATGTAAAAAAAGGAGATATAATTACACGCAAGAATGTTAGGTCAATACGTCCTGGTTTTGGTTTATCACCTATATATCTAAAATCCATATTAGGGAAAAAGTTTACTTCAAACTCGTCAAGAGGCACCAGACTTACATGGGAATCAATAGAAGGTATTGATTAAATTCTAATGGTAATTAAGGGTTTTCCAATTTTGGTTTTTTAACCTTAATTGTCAAATACCCCCAGATGTCTTTTTGTGAAAACATCTTATTTTAATTTAACTTTCTTTTTAAGATTTGTTATGTTATTATCTGATTTAAACTTTTCATAATCATAATTAAAATTAGATGTCATTATTGCATTTTCTCCCAACAAGCAAGGAATATTTTTAATTATTGGATAAGACAGGCAACCTGTTTGAGAATAAAAAGAATTTTCATGTCTTGTAAGCTCATTTTTAGTTACTGGGCAGACAAAATTGGTACCATTAGACTTCCCAGTCCGTGACTTTTCAATTACAATTATTGATGTTGGATTCAATTCATTTTGACTTAATTCAAATCTCTTAAACTCAATGACATTAAGATTTTTATTCTTTATTATTTTATATAATCCTTTAATGTATCCGTGCTCATCCATTCTTTGTTTTACTTCTTTGCTTTCATTTTCATATATAGGTTCAAGCAGAACTACATATTTTGAAGCTATCCTCAAAATTTCTGAAAGAGCCTCATCTTCTCTACCCCCGTTAGGTTCTAAAGAGTGTGATGTATATACTACATCAATACTATTGTCTTTTAGAGGAATATTGAATAAATCTGCACAAAATATAGAATCTTTGAAGTAACCAATATCTGAAAGAAAGTTCTTGGCGAAATTTAATCTTGACCACGAAATATCAAAGCCTCCAGAAAAATTAAATTCTTTTTTCAACATTCCCTTTAAAACCCCAAGGGTTGTTGCTTCCCCAATACCAATTTCTAAAATCGAGTTACAGTCTTCAAACTCATTTATTCTGTTTGCCAGTGATTGACAGTAATCAATTTTAAAATTGGTATTTAAGTCCAAGTTCTTGATATACTGACCAGATTGAAAATCATAGCTAATTAATATATCATCAATGTTATTTTTTACTCTTCCTTCTAAACTTTTTTAAATATTTAATTACATTTCCTCCATTTAAAAATACATCTCTTATTTGCTTTAAATTTTTATACTTTTCCATATAGATTGTCTTCTAGTTAATAATAAATGCTTTAAATCACACTTGCCAAGCAATTATTTTTTTAGATTTCGTTTACTTTACTAAAGTATCGAAAAAATTCAAAAGAACTTTTTTTCAAAATTTTTGCTTTGACCCCAATTAAAAAATAACCTACCACAAACAAAAACTTTATTTTCATTAATGAATCCAAGTCTGGAAAATAATTTGATAATAAATAAATAGAAATTAGTGAAACAATAAAATACCCTATAAGTACAAAAACGATTTTTTCATAATTTATGTGTGCATATTTTTGTCCAAAATAGAAATAAATACTGGTTGATATTACTCCAGCAGTAGTAGTAGCCCATACAGCACCCATAACTCCGAAAAGCTTTATCATTGGATAGTTAAGGCCTATGTTTAAGGAAATTGTAACAAAAGATAAAACAGAAATCAAACCTGTTTTTTTTGCAAACAATAGCTGAGGTTGTTTTCCAAAAAAATAAAACCCATATAAAAGACATAAAATTGTTACTACTGAAGAGGCCTCATGAAACTCTTTAGGTGTAAGCAAAATCAAAATTTCGGAAGAAAATATTCCAATTAGTAAACAAAAAAAAATTGATACATAGAAAAAAGGTGTTAGATAACTCCCTATGCTTTTTCTATATTTGATATCGCTAGAAAAAAAACGATTATATACTTCTGGGGAATAAATATTTTGAAGAGTTGTCATAAAAGCAAAAGTGGTATTAGCTATCCTTTGACCTATATCGAATAAACCAACTCCTCCTATCAGTCCTACAAGACCCAACATATATCTATCAAATTGAGTATTTATAGCTCCAAAAAAAATCCGAGGGGTTAACGGAAGGCTTAACCTTAGCTGTCCTTTAATTTGATTGATATCGAATTTATAATGAAATGGGTAAAATAAATAAATAAATGACCCAAAGAAAACCAAACCAGCCCCCAAAGTCTGTCCTAGAATGAACCCAAACAAACCCATCGAAAGTTCTACAACTAAAATAAAGGCTATACCAATGGATAGAGAACTCTCAATCATTGATAGATATGTAAATTTTTTGGCATTTTCCGAATTTTTTAAATAGGTGAGAAAATATAAATTTAAAGATTTAAAAGATTGAAGAAGAAAGGCAAGAAACAAAAAATCCTTTAAATCTGAATTCAAAAAAATTATTTTAGCAATCAAACTTTTAAAAATAAAAGTAATTGGTGATAATATAAAGATTAGAAAAAGTACAAAAAGTAAAATATTCCAAAGCAATATTTTTCTTTCAAGAAGGTTATACTCAAAAAAATTTCTTTCAAAAACACTTGTAAGTCCAAGATTAGCTATTCCAGAAGTGAAAGTACCAAAAAAAATGGCCAAAGCATAAATACCAAAATCCTGTATTGAAATATGGTTTGTGAAAATAGGTAGTATAGCTAAGGGAAAAAGAATCTTAAACAAATATAATATCGAATACCAAATGACATTAAAAAAGGTCTTCTTATTCATTTTTTATAGATAAGTTCTGTTCAACGTATTTATTGAGTTCATCAATACCCTTTATTAATTTAATCCCCGACAAAGAGGGATCACATTTATCAACTTTTAATATAGGATCATAATATATTGTATTAATATTTCTTTCTTTTGATATGTTTGCCGTTGAAGTTACAGGGAAATTAATTGTTAAAAATGATTTTTCAATCAACTTAGCAGCAGAGAATCCTGGATCAATTTGGACAAATCTCTCATTTGAGTACAAATTATTTACAAAATCAATATATGATTGGTCATTATAACTTAATGCATCTCTTTTTCTTTTAAGAACTACTAGTACATCTTTTTTTTTAAAAACCTCATAAATGTCATTTTGAAATTTTTTCATGACTTCTGATGTCATATACCTGTCAGGAAATCCTAGTAATTGGTATCTTTCTTCTGTAAATGGTTGAATGTCAAAAACTGAAATAATTTTTTTTGAAGTATCTAATCTGGGGAAATTATTTCCTGAAGATTCAAACCATATTGATCCAACAACACTTACCTTTACTTTAGGTAAATACCCTTTAACATAATTTGCTTGGAAAGAATTCCAAACAAAGAAGTGATTCCAACTCATAAATTGAGGAAAATCAAAATTTTTAATTCTCCCCTTCTCAAATTTTAAAAATTCATTATTTGTAGAATAATAATATAAAATAATTTCAGCACCTTTCATTTCTGCTTCGTATGTCCATAATGGTCTAAATATGTGGGTTGAGTTATGAAAAAAGTATTTTTCCCCTAATTTTGATTTTTTTGATAAATAAAGGAGAGGATATTCTTTCAACAAAATAGCGTGAGAAAAATCTCCTCTAAGAAATGCGTAAAATGAATAAATAATTACAAAAAAACAACTTATTAAATATTGTATCCATTCTACATATGAAAGCTCAACTTTAAATGGAAAATAAGAAGGAGAAATTATATTATTTTTAAGTTTAATAGCTTTTGATTTAATATAGCCGTGATAAATATCTAGGTTTTTATCTTTAGTATATTTTAAATACCAATCAATAATTGTTTCTGATGCCAAATTGGAATTATCAGGAATGCTTTTTTTTGACAGATTGTCAAAATATACATAATTCTTTGAATTAATTTTTTCTTTTTTAAATACTCCATAGAAGAAAAAACTAAAAACCTTTAAGATTCCATAGCAATACCAAAGTAAAATAAATGTGATCCATCTAAAGTAATTTAATGTTGTGTTGGCTTTAAACCCACTTGATTTTTCTAGGTGCAACAACCACTTTTTTGGTAATCCAAGTTTTAATTCTTTGCTTTCTCTTCCTAGTGCAGCTAAAATATTTTTGTTAAATATTAGATATAATCTTCTTTGAATAAGAAATTGAAGTGTACACTTGTCAATCAATTTCATTTTTTGTTTAAATATGTTATGTCTAGTGGAGATTGGAATTTTCGCCAAAGAGTTTGATAAATTAATTAAATATTCGAGATTATTCTCTTTTCTCAGCTTTTTATATCCAATATCAACCAACTTTTTGGAACCAAAGTCTAAAGTTTTTAAGTTCATTCTAAATTAATTTTTGATCAAGTTTTCTTCAAGTTTTTTTTGTTAGCTGATTAACTCAAGCCTCAACATAGTAATTTTGAGTGCAACTTAAATTCAAGTGTACTTTTCCGTAGTCTCTTTCTATTCCATCAATATCAGATTTAAACCATCTACCTCCTTTAATCCACCAGACCTTTGGATCTCTAAATTTATCTGCTTCCGCATCAAAATAATCTTCAGTCCATCCTACATAAGCCAACCACCTTTTTAGATCTTTGGATTTTATGTGGTCTCGATTTAAAACTTCATCTATTCCTTGATCTCTTGTCATTTTACCTGCCCTTATGTCTTTAGTAGAATGATCTGTGGCTCTACCATAGCCAAACTTAATCCACTTCATGTAATCATGAATACCATTTTCGTGCATATCATCAAGATTTGACATTTTACGATAGGTTCTTTCAAAAGAATCTTTTGACTCTTTAAAATTGTATTTTTTTACCATCAAAGGGCCGTGCTCGTTTGCTTCCCACTTAAAAAAATTTGAAAGATAAACTCCTCTTACTCCAATTTTTTCAATCTGTTCGTCTGTCGGATATTTATATGGTATTAATTCTCTCTCTTCAATTTCATCATCATAATCTCTAGATGCTTCCATAATATCGAACCATTCGTATCCTCTTAGACCATGTTCAAGTCTAAAACGATAAGTGAATTCGACAAAATCTTTATAAGAATGCATACCTCCTAAATCCATAAATCCATGTTCTCCCCAAATTATTAGAGGGATATTTTTTTCGACTGCTACACGAATAGGATAGGTTAATATACCTGCGTGGCAGTGCCAATTCATATCACCCATTAATCTTTGACAAACTCTATTCATTTTTTTAATTGCATTTATACTAGAGGTGAAGAATATATGATCTGAATTAAAGACATCTCTCATATTAATTAAATTTTCCATTCCTGTTTCTGTATAATTATTTTGGTGATATGTAACCAACAAAGGATTTAGCCCATATTCTTTTATTTTATGGATTTGCCAATAGCTGTCCTTTCCACCCGAGACGGGTATTATACAATCGTAATAATTGTCATTAGATTTATAATCATCTATAAGATTTTCAAAAAGCATTTTTCTTCTTTCCCAATTAATATCGGATCTTTCGCTAGCAGTAATACACCCTGAACAAATCCCTGAATTATCTAATTCAATAGGAACAGCTGAACTTATTGGTGTTGTACACGACTTGCAATATTTAATAATTGGTTTATTCATATTTATCTAAAATTTAATTTTTTTTCTTTTAATTTCCTTTTTGAATTTGGATAAGCATTTTCAGTAAAATGAAATAAATTACCAGCAGCTATACCAGAAATATTCTTAATTAATGCTACCTGTTCGAAATCATAATAGGAAATAGCTCCACCACAAGCAGTCACTGGTATTGGAAGAGAGTCTACAAACATTTTAATTACTTCAATATCGTATCCCTCCCCAGTTCCATCTTTATCAATACTGTTTAAAAGTAACTCGCCAACACCTATATTCGTGATTCTTTTGATTATATCTTCAAAATTTTCTTTTTCTTTTTTTTTGCCATTATTACTGTAAAAACAAAGTTTTTTAATTTCAACCTTAAAATCTAGAGACAAAACAATAGCTTGAGAACCATAAATTTCAATAGCCTTTTCAATGATATTTGGGTTTTCAAAAAACAAGGTGTTCACAATTATTTTATCTGCACCATTTTTAATGTACCTTTTAATTGTTTCTAAATCCCTTATCCCACCACCAAATGCTAATGGCATGAAACATTCATTTGAAACTGAATTTAAAATCTGATCAATCGAATTAACTCTTTCTATTTTATGATCAGTTCTCATACTATCATGAAATTTTTCTCTCGAAATATCTATAAAAATTAATTCGTCTACATCCCATTGATTGTATCTCCTAATTTGATTTACAACATTTCCTATTTTTTTGTGTTGAATAAATTTTTCACTTCTTACAATAAAACCGTTTTTAATAAAAATTACTGGTATTAATCTTATCTTATTCATTTAGGATAGTCTTTAGCAATTCAAGCCCTTTTTTTTGGCTTTTTTCAGGATGAAATTGGAATCCAACTATATTATTCTTTTTTACTGCAGAGCAAAATTCTATCCCGTAAGTTGAAGTAAAAAGGATATCTTCGTTTTTTTTGGGTTTGCAATAATATGAATGAACAAAATAATAATCGCTTTCTAGCATAGAGTAATTTTGTTTATTTATAACGTTATTCCAACCAACATTTGGGATTTTTAACTCAATTTTATTAATAAAAGGGAGAACCTCACCCTCTATAAGAGCAAGACCGTCAAATTCTCCAAATTCATAACTTTTTTCAAAAAGAAGTTGCATGCCCAAACATATCCCAACAATTTTTCGACCTGATCTCACATATTCTTTTATTGGCTCTACTAATCCCTTAGAATTCAAGTTATGCATTGCTCCGCTGAATGCTCCAACACCTGGAAGGAAAAGGGTGTCATAATCTTTCAAATTTTCATGAGAATTTAAAAGATTACATTCAAATCCAACATAATTTATTGCGTTTTTTAATGATTTAATATTTCCTTGATCATAATTAATTATTCCTAATTTTTTCATTCAATTGCTTTTATTTTAAGTTTCGTATTATATACTTCTGAAAAAATCATAATTTAAAATGGATCTATCAAAAACGGTTTCATCAATAGATTCAACAAGTATGATATACAAAGATACAAAAATTATTTAATAGCTAGTACTTTTTGTACTTATTTTTAATTTCATTTGGCATATTTCTTCATACTACGACCCTAAAGCAATTGTTCAAAAATGTCAAGAAGTTTTGGCTGGAATCAAGCTCGCTAAAATTAAACATGACTAAAAAAAGGAGTTAAAAAAATAAACTTAAAAATATTTAAGAAAAATGTCTTCTTTTTAAAAGTAGAATTTTTTTACCCCTATTTCACAAATTTTTTCTTTAGCTGTATATATAAATTATTTAAAACATGGACTTTTGGCGTACATGCTTTAACTTGTTTGTTCGTGAATATTGTGTGAGATTTTTCAAGTTTTGGACTAATTTTAGTTTATCAGATTATTTATTTGGGTGCGAGTGTTAAAAAGAAAAAGATTTTTTACTTTTTTAGTAATTTAACCTTAATTATCTTTTAATTCAGATAATTTAATTTTAAACATAATTATTAAATTGTTTACCATTATGGTTTATTTATTAATGGAATTTTCGTTTGAGGTTATTAAGCGTAAAAACATAATAAAAAATTTGAAATTTATAAACTTGTATTTGAGAAATGAAAAAGTTTGATAAAACAATTATAAAAAATTTAAATGATCAGGTTTGTAGCTAATTTTTTATTAAAATCAATAAATTTAATACTCAACAAATTAAATTTTAAAGTATTTGTTTATCGTTTTAATAAGGTACATAAACCTGTTATTTACGATCAATTTTTATGGGAGGCCTATTATGAAAATTTTGATGAGATAAAATTATATGATGTTGCTATGAGAGCTTCATTTTCCTCTAAATTTGACAATCCATACAAGCAACTAAGATTTTATAGCTTACAAAATGTTTTCAAAAATATTTTAAACAATAATATCAATGGAGATATTGTAGAATGCGGTGTATGGAAAGGTCACAGCGCTTTTATAATTTCCAAAATATTGGAGAAAATAAAATCAAATAAAAAGTTTTATATTTTTGACTCTTTCGAAGGAGGACTTTCAGATAAATCTTTAGAGGACAAAAACAAGAGATATAACCTAAATAAAAAACAGATTAAATACGAAAAGCTTTCATTTGCCTCTAATGAAGAACAAGTCAAATCGACTCTATCAAATTTTAAAAATATTTATTTTTTTAAAGGATGGATTCCTGAGAGATTTAATGAGGTTAATGAAAGAAGTTTTTGCTTTGTACATATTGATGTAGACCTTTTCCAACCCACCCTAGATTCTTTAAACTACTTTTATCCACGTTTAAATCAAGGAGGTGCGATTGTTATTGATGATTACGGTATTAGTCAATTCCCAGGTGCTCGAAGGGCAGTTGACAAATTTTTAAAATCTAATAAATATTCATTTTTTTACAAGGTACCATTCGGGTCTTGTTTTATTATAAAATGAAAATTTAAATATCCCAAAATATTAAAAAAACAACCTCAATTATAGTAATTGAAAAAGTTAAGTATTATAAAAAGTAAAATAAATTTTACTATTCCCATTTCAAAACAATTTAAAATGTATGATAATTTTTAAACTCATAACCGGGGGAGCCTTTCATTTCAAATAGATTCAAACAACCCGTTTTATAGTAAAAGTAAACACAAAACTATAACCACATTATGGGGTAGGTGATTTTAATACGTTACTTAATCCACCAGTTAAATATTAATACCCGAGAAATTTTTTACTCCTTTACAATTTAATTATCCTTTTTAAAACAATCTCAAATTGAGATTGAGTTTCATTTATTTTTAGACAGTTTTCTATCTATTTTAATCAAATAAAAATTTTTTCCATAGCTTCAAATTTTGATCTATAAAGAAATATTCAAGATTTTTTGTTGATTCTCCCTGCTTATTTATCATTTCTCTGAGTTCATTTGAATCTGTAAATAATAAATTATCAACAACTCCCCTTAATGGGCTTAAGTTGAAGTATAAGCCATCACTTAGTTGACTGATTTTACAACCTTGATAAAATGCATCTACTGCGATTGCGGAGAGATTACTAGTTATTACCCAATCTGTTTTTTGTAATGCTGGAACAATTTCTTCATTATTTATAGCAAGATTGTATTTTCTTATAAGTTTAGTTGGTAATGGAAAAGAAGGATGCATTCTAACATTTACATCATATTTTATTTTTTCTCTATTGATAAATTCATTCACAATCGAAATCAATTTTTCACTAGTTTTTAGTTGATAATCACAACAAATAAGAATACTAATTTTCCTCTTATTCTTGATTTTACTTTTATGAGGTTTTTCAGGATGGTGAATATAACGAAGTGCCTCTAAGGGTTTTAATATCCTCTTAGGATAACCATTTTCCAGGCATCTGTTGTAGCTATATTTCCCGTTAACTGCAATTTGATCTGGCAAAATTTCTTTAGAATATGAAGAGAAAAAAGACTTACCAAAAAAGTATCTCAAATCCCAATAACGATGTGTTGAATGAGGTATTCCTATTATTTCCTTTTGTTTGCTTTTTTTCCAATAATAAACTAGTGCTATTTCCCAGGGCTGAAATTCTTGGATAAAAAACGCTCTTGCTTTTATAGGAGAATTATTTACTAACTTCTTTATAAGTAAGCTATAATAACAATTTTTTAATGCTTCTTGACCTACAATTGAATTTATAAAATCATCTCTTATCCAAGGACTGAAGTCAATATTTCTTTTATTACAAGTGAATGATTTTTTTAAATATGGTATAGCTTTAATTCCCCTTTTTTTTTGTTTAAAGAACAGTTTAAGAGTTATTAAATAATTTTTAAATCCAAAATCCTGTTCTATAATTTTATGATAATGTTTTTTTTTATTATTGTTAAATAAATTAATTCTTTTCAAAGAATTTATGTAGCTATTTTCCTTTTTAGACCTAAAATATATGTGATTCCAAGTCACATATTCACTTTTTAACAAATCAACTAATTTTGTCCAATAGTTACTTTTAAAATCTTTACCTTCTTTAAGATGAGTAAATATATCAAAGAAAACAAAATCGGTTTTTTTTAAATCTTTAGACTGATTTGTAAACAAATTGTATACAACAAAACGGAAGATAAATAATGCATATAAAAAAACTGATTTTTTACGTTTTGGATGGTCACTTTTTGGAATAACATTTATTTTTAATTTTTTAATTCCCGGGAAGGATTTTAAAAAGTCAATCAATGCTTTTTTTTCAGAACTAACTTCAATCAAAGAAGGTTTTATTTTTTTTTCATTTAAATAATCACAAAACGCCATACTTTTTATAACGTCATTAATCTGAGAATCGTTATGAATATTAAATTTCTGTCCGAGTGATGTAGTCCACCAAAATGGATAACCATCGTCAAACTTTAAATGGTTATATAGTGTTGTATTATTGATTTTAGTTTTAGAAAAAAAATGAATCCAATCTAAAAACTCGGATCTGTATTTGCTAGCTTTTTGTTCAACCAAATTGGGAACTGAAATAAATTTATCGTCATTTTTGAACTCATCCCAAATAAATATTAAACGATCTTTATTTTTAGAAACAAGATTAGAATATTTGTCAGTAACGATTAGAGAGACAGGTTTCATTTACTATTTTTAGCCCATGTTACAAATTTTTTTATACCGGCTTGGAGTGATGTTGTTTTTTTAATTTGAAATAAATCCTTCATTAATTTATTATCAGAATAGATCCCAAATTGGTCTCCTTGAGTTGAGTCTTTAACATTTATATCAATGTTTTTAAAATGTGAACAAATTTCATCAACTAAAAATCTGACTTCTGTACGCTTTCCTGAACCAATGTTAATTGTAAGATTTCTCAAATTTTCCAGTTCAATTCCTTTCAGCCAGCATTCTACTACATCATCTATATAAATAAAGTCTCTAAACCTCTTTAAACTGCCTCTTACGGTTATTGAATTTAAACTGACAGCTTGTGAAAGGAAAATACTTACCATTCCTTGCCTTAAATTGGACATATTTTGCCCGGGCCCATATACATTAAACATTCTATAATTTAAAAAGGGTAATTGATTTTTATAAATAGAAAGATAATTTTCACTTGATTTTTTCCCTACTCCATAGCATGATAACGGGGTTGTTTTACATTCCTCTGAAATAGGTTTATCTTGTACGGAACCATAAACTGACATTGAACTAGCATAAAGTATTTTCTTAACCTTATTCTCAATTCCATAACTAATTAAATTTAATGTAGAATGAGTATTCTTTTTAAGATCTAAAATTGGATCATCAAAACTTATATCACCTGATGACTGCCCAGCAAGATGAAGAATAAAATCTATATCAGTAGGTAGCTTAGCAATATTTTCTTTTTTACTAAGATCAAGCTTTATGAAATGAGTTTCAGAAGGAATATTAACTTTATTTCCATTTGATAAGTCGTCAACACCAATTACTTCATATCCTTTTTCAATTGCTTTTTCTCCTATTTTAGAGCCTATGAACCCACCAATTCCGGTAATTAAAAGTTTTGTTTTCATAATTTTGAAAGATTAAATTTAACATTAGAAAGCTTTTCAACTTTTGGACTATTGAAACCTAGAAAAGGAATTCTGTTTTCAATGGCTGCGTCATAATCATTTCTAGCGTCTCCAATCATCAAACAATTTGATGGGTCATAATTAAATTGTTTTAAAATACGTTTTAAAATATCTTTTTTGGGCTCAGGAGATCCATGTATTGAATGAAAATAGTCTGAAATCTCCAAACCTTTGCAAACTTCATTAAGCTCTTTACCATCTGAACCTGAAACAATATACATTATGTATTTTTGATATTTTTCTTTAATAAAGTTCATACTGTCTCCTATTAAAAGTGATTTGTCGATTAAATCTGATTTTACTGAATTTGAGTAAGATTTTGCCAATCTCAAAATATCATTTTTAGAAAATTTTTCTTTTCGAATTTGTTTAAAAAAATATTCAAATTTTACATATCTAGACCATCCACTATTTTTTTTATGATACTTTATTAGGGATTCAATTTGATTCTTAGGGTAATTTTTTAAAGCGGCTCTGAACCCCATTTCTCTAATCTTTAGTGAAGAAATAATTACACCATCAAAATCCCAGAAAATGATTTTAATTTTCATCTAAATAAGCTTCTACTTTTTTGATATCTTCTGGGACATCAACTGCGATTCCATTTCCAGATAAAGAAATCATTTTGACTTCATAACCAAGTTCTAAAAAACGTAACACTTCAATATCTTCGATTTCCTCTAAGGGTGTTTTTTTATTCGACGAAAAAGCTACTAGAGCACTTTTTGGATAAGCATAAATGCAAACTTGTTTCCATGCTTTTATAAAATCAAATGACTTGTCTGAAGGGATTGCAGCACGTGATATATACATTAATAATTTTGTTTTCGGATGGAAAATAACTTTTGGAATATTTGGACTATAAAAATTTTTTTCATCTTTTATTTCAGCGTAGCCATTATAAATTTTTCCGGGGTCCTTTTTTACAAATTTTATTATTTTTTTCAGATCTTTGGGATTTAAAACAGGTTCATCACCTTGAACATTTATGTAAACGTCTGCAGGAAATTTATTTACCACTTCACATATTCGATCTGTCCCAGTTAGACAGGATTCACTAGTCATAAGGGCTTGGATATTATTTTGAAGACAAAAACTATAAATTTTTTTATGATCAGTTGCAACTATAATCTTATTTGGATCTCTAACCGCAGATAAGCATCTTTCGTAAGTTCTAAGTAATATTTCCTTTCCTTTTATTTTAATTAAGGGTTTGTTGGGCAATCTTGATGATTTTAATCTAGCAGGTATAATAATTAAATAACTCATCTTAGAAAAGTGTATAATGAGGAAACTTCAATTTCTCTGTATACTGTGGGTGTTAAACTTAATATTTTAACATTCGGTTTTTTACTTTTAAAAAAATCGAATATCAATTGATTTTCCTTCATCAAAAAAACTTCTCTCTTTTGAATATTATTGGTAGAATAACCATCAAACCCAATTAAATATAATTCTTCACCACCCAATTCAATACAAGCCTGTAGCGTGACTGCAAGATGGGAATCACAATTTTCTTCAGAAAAAATAGTATTTGACAATTGCACACAAAACTTAGAAAGATTTTCAGACACAAAAGGTTCAATTTTATTAGGTTTAGATGGAAGAATACAAATATTATTAAATGAATTACTAACCATATTTTCTTCCAAACGTTTACCCTCTGCACCGACTAAAATATTGTAGCCCTTAAATTCAGAAAAGTGTTTCATAAATCTAGCACTTGCAAATAAAATCAAAATCTCTGGATTTTGTTTAATAAATAAGTTTAAAGAATTTAAATGATCAATGACAGACGAACCGCCTCCTATTATTAAAATTTTTTTATTTTTTGATGAAGTCAATCTTGGGTAATTTTTACTAGGATTTGCAAAATTTTTAAAACCCAGGTACTTTATGGCATTGTCAATAGTGTAGTATCTTTTATTAATTAAGTTCATCACCTCTTTTTGAGCAATTGAATTTGCTCCTGAAACCATATATGCAAGATTATTACCCCAGTTATAGTGATCTCTTATAGACTCGAATTTAACTACTAAAGTATTAAGATTTTCAAAGTTTACATTCCTTAAATTTAAAGAATCCAGATAGGTTAAAATAAGTTCAGTTTTAAGATTTCCTGCGCCTCTACCCATCCCAGAAATTGAACAATCAATCAATTCAACTCCATTTTCAATTGCCTTCAAGGCATTTATAAGTCCCAATTCTAGATTATTATGCCCGTGAAAACCAAGTTTTACATTTGTATAAGAACGTATTTTATGAATTGTACTTTCAATTTGATGAGGTAAAACTGATCCGTATGAGTCAGCCATATATAAATAATCTATAGTTTGCTCTATGTCATTTAGCTTGGAAAAAAAATTTGAATAATTATCCCATTCTGATAAGTACATCACATTTAAACAAACTTTAAAACCAATTTTTTTAATAATTTTTGCTATTTTAATAGACTCTTCAATACGATTTGGTTTTGCCGCAATTCTGAACATTTTAACTATTTCACTGCAAGGGTTTACCAGTTCTTCAACTTTATTTAAAGGAGTATTAATTTCATCTATCATTAAAACAATATCGGTATTCGCACCAGACCATTTTTTTAGAATACTAATTGGAGTGTAAAAGTAACTACCTCTATACTTTTTTTGGGTAATGTTTCTATATCCTATTTCAATATAATCGAAAGGGAGTTTTTTAATATTATTTTGATAGCATTCAATTAAGTCTTGTTCAAAATCCCAATTTGTATAATATCCCCCATCTCTCAATGAGCAGTCTAATAATTTAAAATTATTTGGCAAATCCATAAAACAAGAAAATGTCTACAACAAATATAGCTTAAATTTAACCATTGGATACAATGATAATATTCTCTAGAATAAATAAATTTGGGTAGACTGAATAAATAAACCTTGGTATATTTGTTTTGTAGGATAAATATGACTTTTTCAATAGTAATACCAACAAAAAATAGGCCAAAGCAATTAAAAACTTTGTTTAGATCATTAGTTAATCAAAAAAGATTACCTGATCAAATAATCATTATAGACCAAAGTGAAGAAAATAAAGTTGAAAAATCCACTTTTTTAGAATTTAAAAATAAATTTAAATTAGGGTTGAATTACATACATAATAATAAAATAAAAGGACTTGTAGAAGCAAAATATTCAGCTATTCCTATCAATAATTGTAATTATATTACTTTTTTAGACGATGATATAGTTTTAGAACCTAATTATTTATATGAGATTGAAAAGGCATTGGATCAATTCCCAAACATGATTGGAGTTAGTGGTTTTATTCAAAATTATCCAAGAGATTTTTTTTTAAAAAGATTAATTTTTAGAATAACACATTTTGGTAATTTTAAGGACAATCGAATGAGTGTAATTAAATCAATTAAAGTATCCTCAAGTAATCCTAAAAAAGTAGATGTTCTAAGTGGAGGTTTGTCGACCTGGAGAAAGGATATTTTTAATACAATATCTTTTGACACCAAAAATAAATTTCATGCATATGAGGATAAAGAGTTTTCAATGCGAGTTAAAAAAAAGTTTTCACAGAGCCTTTTTATTATTCCTCAGGCAAGATTAAGCCACTATCATTCAGAATTAAATCGTCAAAACTTGTTAGATAGATCTGAAAATAATGTCATTGAAGTTATATTGCTTTTTAAAAAAAATGGAAACTATAATTTTCTTGGTTTAGATCTTTTTATGCTACTTTCTGGATTATTAATTAATTCAATAATATTAAGTATTAAATACAATAATCTGAATTTTATAAAAAATTTTTTTAGTGGTAGCATTCAAGGTTTAAAAAAACAAATTAAATAAATGAATTTAATAGGGGTAATTGGACTTGGATACGTTGGTTTGCCGTTGGCAATAAATTTAGCTTCGAAGTACAAAGTTTTTGGTTATGATGTTAACTCAAAAAGGGTGAACGATCTTAAGTTAGGAATTGATGAAACAAAAATTATTTCTAGAAATGAGATAAGAAACGTTAAAATTAAATTTTTTGGAACGCCTGAGTCTTTAAAAGACTGTAATATTTACATTGTAACAGTACCTACTCCTTTGAAAAAAAATTATTTTCCCGACTTTTCTTACATAGAGCATGCAACCACGACAGTATCAAAAATTTTGAATAAAGGTGATATAGTTGTCTATGAGTCAACTGTTTATCCTGGAGCTACTGAAGAGATATGTATTCCAATTCTTGAAAAATCCTCACTTGTATTTAATAAGGATTTCTATGTCGGTTATAGCCCAGAGAGAATAAATATTGGTGACTCACAAAATACGTTTAAAAAAATATCCAAAATTGTTTCAGCATCAAATAAATCAACTTTAGATATATTATTTAATTTATATCAATCCGTAATAGATGCAAAAGTTTACAAAGTTCCATCAATAAAAATTGCAGAAGCAGCAAAAGTTGTAGAGAACGCACAAAGAGATATCAATATTGCTTTTGTAAATGAGTTAGCTATGATGTTTTCAAAAATGAAAATCGATACAAATGAAGTTCTAAAAGCTGCTTCTACTAAATGGAACTTTTTAAACTTTAGACCTGGATTAGTTGGTGGACACTGTATTGGTATCGACCCTTACTACTTATTGCATAAATCAAAAGAATATGGATACAATCCAATGTTAATTTATTCGGCCAGAAAGGTGAATGAAGAAGTACCTGCTTATATAGCTCGTGAAATACTAAAAAAAATAAATTTCCACGAGATAGATATATCCCATGCTAAAGTTTTGTTATTGGGGATTACATTTAAAGAAAATATTTCTGACATTAGAAACTCTAAAGCAATTGAATTGGCTAAATTTTTAGAAGATGCAGGTTTAGATTTAACTATTTATGACCCACATGTTAAAAAAAATGAAAAGTCTTTTGAAATGAAAAAAATATCTAAATTTTCTGTTAAGAGTAAATATGATGTAATAATATTAGCTGTGAAACATAGACATTTTTTAAAAATTTCTCCAATTAAATTTTTAAAAAAAAATGGGTTTGTTTATGATTTAAAGGGTTTTTTTGAAAGGCATAAAAGAATTTATAGATTTTAAATTAAATTTTAGAGTAAAACTCCTTCCAGGCTTTAATTAGTAGTTTGTCGTTAAAGTTTCTTTCCACATACTTTCTTCCCTCCATACCCATTTTCTTCATTATTTTTTTATTTTTCAAAGAAAATTCCAGAGCCTTTTTCAATTTTAAAATATTTCCAACAGGATACTTTAGCCCAGTTTTACCACTTATTACAGTATCTTTAAGGCCGTAAGTATCACTACATATAATAGGTTTTTTGAGAGCAGAGGCCTCTATTACTGACACTCCAAAGCCTTCTCGGTAGCTTGGCATGCAAAAAGTATCTGAGATTTGTATTATTTCTTCTGGTTTTTTTTCATGAGGAATAAAATAAACTTTAGGAGAAATAGAATCAAATTTTCGTTTAACCTTAGCCTCATCATTCCCAACTAAAAATAGAGAGCAACTGTACCTTATTTGATCTATCAAATTGAATGCTTTTATTAAATCAATAACTCCCTTATCTTTATTTAATCTACCAAGAAATATAAAAACCCATTCATCGTCAGCGATTTTAAATTTTTTTCTTGAATTCTCACGGATTTTTTTAGATGGTGAGAATCTATTTAGTTCAACTCCTGAAATTGACCCATTACCAAGAGTTGTCCCCTTATTTTTAATAATTTTTTTTTCCTTTAAAAAGTTTAATTGTGATTTACCGTCTACTAAAATATTCGTCGCACATCCAACTATCAAACGATCAATATTTTTTAAAATTATTTTGGTAACACCTTTTTTTGTGTGCCAAACTTGCCCAGTGAAAGTATGTGTTCTTTTTGGAATGAAACTAATAAATCCAGACAGAGTGGCTAAAAGCCCTGCTTTAGGTGATATAGAATGAATTGCATCAAATTTATTTTTATAAAAAAAATAAATTAGTTTCATTAAGCACGTAAAGTCTTTAACAATACTTATGTTACGGACAATTTCAAAATTATAAATTTGTTTCAAGGGCAAATCACTAAACACCTCAGAATCAGTATTATCTAGATTGGCAATTAAAGAAACATGAAAAGTCTTTGACAATTCTTTAATAGGTCCTTTTAAAAATGATGCAGCAGTTAGCGGACTAGATACAATAAAGCATATTTTTTTCATTTTTTTTGTTCAATGTATAATTTAAGAAATTCAAAGTAGTTTTCATCAATTTTAATATTAATTGAATTTTGAATTTTTTCAGAAGAAACTCTAGAAACATTTGAAAAGAAGGATTTCAAAGAATTATCATTTTTTCTTACAGCAAAAAAATATTTTAATTTTATTAAAATTAATAACAACTTAAAAGGTAAACGGTAGTAGATTTTTTTACAACTTAACTTTTCAATTTCTAAAGTAAAAGCATTCAAAGAAATATTTGAAGATAAGTTAAAAGCTTTTCCAATTGCTTTTTTTTGCTGACTTAACTTTAAAAGTGCATCTACAACATCTTTTGAAAGAATAAAATTTAAAACTACTGATTTAGGGATTTTAAGACCGATGTTTAAGTAATTTAAATTGATAAAATTATCAATTATCTTTGATTTCATTTCAAAATCTAAGATTATAGACGGTCTTAGTATAACAAAATTTAACTCATTTTCATTTTTAAGTTTGAATAAATATTGCTCACTTAAAAATTTTGTTTTTTCATACAGATTGATTTGTTTTTTAGCCCCACTCTCTTTTATAATTCTAGATTTAGAATAATCAAAAACGCCTATGCTTGATGTGTAAACGAAAAGAGTTTTTTTACCTAATAATTGATCAGCTAAGATTTTAGTTCCTTCATAGTTTGTAGCGACCATTTTGGATTCGTCTTTTAATTCAGAAGCTAGATGGAACAGTAAATCAAGGCCATTAATAAAATTTTTAATTTTATTTATATCTGGAGCTTGAAGATCAACTTCAAAAATTTTAACCCGTTTATGATTATTGATTTTTTTTGAATCACGTGTTAACACGGACACATCAGCACCTTTACTAACAAAATAATTATATACTTTTTTCCCGAGTATACCTGAAGCGCCAGTTATACCAACCTTATATTTTATCACAAATACGTATTTAATTAAAATAAATATAAAAACACATCTACTTATTTCAACTAATTATTTTCTAAATTTGAACGAATTTTAATAGTAAATGTTGAATTACGTTTCATTTAAATCTTTTTTTGACTTTTCTTTTTCTTTTGTAATATTGATATTAATCTTGCCATTGTTATTACTAGTTTTAATTATTTTACTTATTGATTTAAATGAAAGTCCCTTTTTTATTCAAAAAAGAGCTGGTTTTAAAGGAAAAATTTTTAGATTATATAAATTCAAAACCATGAAAACCATATTTGACATCAAAGGCAATCTAGTTTCAGATAATATTAGAATTACATTGATTGGAAAAATTCTTAGAACATTATCAATTGACGAGCTACCTCAACTTTTCAATATTTTAAAGGGCGAAATGAGTTTTATTGGACCTAGACCATTACTTTTAGAATATCTTCCATTGTATAGTGTTGAACAGATGAAAAGACATAACGTTATTCCAGGTATATCAGGATATGCGCAAGTAAATGGAAGGAATTTAATCTCTTGGAAGGAAAAATTTAAACTTGATTTGTATTATGTTGAAAATCTGAGTTTTTTTTTAGATTTTAAAATATTAATCTTAACATTCAAAAATGTTTTTACAGCTTCGGGTATTAATTCTGATTTAAACACAACAATGGAAAAATTTAATGGTGAAAACTGAATATTTAATTTACGGAGGAGGGACACACTGTAGAGTTATTATTTCAATTCTTGAAAAAATGGGGATCCCTATAGGTGGTATTTTTGATATAAATAGTTCCTTAAAACACATAAATAATGTTCAGTTTTTTGGTAGTTATAGTGCTCAAATTAACCCCGATAGTAAATTGGTAATTGCAATTGGTAATAACAATATTAGAGAAAAAATTAGTCAAACTATTCAGCATCCAATAGGCACAATAATTGATCCTGAAACAAAAGTAAACAAAGGCGTTTCGATAGGGGAGGGGTCACAAATTATAACATCATCAACAATCAATGTGGGGACAACGGTTGGAAAACACTGTATTATAAATACAAATTCCTCAATTGATCACGACTGTAAAATAAAAGATTTTGTACATATTGCGCCTGGTGTAACAATATGTGGGGGAGTTTATATTGGGAAATCCACCCTGGTTGGAGCCGGAACAACCATTCTTCCAAATATAAAAGTTGGGAATAATGTGACTATTGGTGCAGGCTCCTTAGTAAATAAAAATATTCCTGATGAAACAAAAGTTTTAGGAGTACCTGCTAAAGTTATTAATGATGAAAAATAATAGGATTTTTCTATCTCCACCCCACGTTGGTGATGAAGAATCATATAACGTTTCTAATGCATTTTCTAGCAATTGGATTTCTACTACTGGGCCTTTTATAGAAGAATTAGAAAGGGATATTGCAAAATACTGTGAAAGAAAGGGTGCATGTGTTGTTCAATCTGGAACTGCAGCGATTCATCTTGCAACTCGATTACTAGGAATTTCTGAAGGCGACACAGTATTATGTCAGTCATTTACATTCATTGGAAGCTGTAATCCTGTTGTATATGAAAAAGCAAATTTGATTTTTATAGATTCAGAAAACGAGACCTGGAACATGTGCCCCAGTTCTCTTAGGAATGCCTTGGAGGGTTGTAAAAAAAGAAAAATAATTCCAAAAGCTATTATAGTCGTTCATTTGTATGGGATGCCTGCTAAAATGGACGAGATACTCTCTATAGCAAGAGAGTATAATGTTGATGTCATTGAGGACGCAGCTGAAGCATTGGGTTCAAAATTAAACAATAAGCCGTGTGGCTCATTTGGAAGACTAAGTATTTTGAGTTTTAATGGAAATAAAATTATAACAACATCAGGTGGAGGGGCTTTGATTTCGGATAGCATAACCGACATTAATGAAGCAAACTTTTTATCCACCCAAGCTAAAGAAAACAAACCTTTTTACGAACATAAAAAAATAGGTTATAATTATAAGCTTTCAAATATTTTAGCTTCCATAGGTGTTGCCCAACTTAAAATTCTAAATGACAGAGTGAATAAAAGAAGAAAAAATTTCACTTTTTATTATGAACTTCTTAAGAATGTAAAAGGAGTAACTTTTTTAAGGGAACCTAAAGGTTATTTTTCTAACAGATGGTTAACATGTATTCTTATTGACCAAAAAATTTGTGGTATTTCAGTGGATCAAATAATTTCTGAATTTGAAGAGGAAAAAATTGAAAGTAGACGTTTATGGAAACCAATGCATATGCAACCCATATTTAAAAATAATCTATTTTATGGAAGTGGGGTTTCAAATATTTTGTTTGAAAGAGGGATCTGTCTGCCTTCAGGAAGTAATATGGACACGAACGACAAAAGAAGAATTAAAAATAAACTAACAAAAATTTTTACAATAAAGTAATGTTCCAAGAAATTTTTAAAAAACATTATTCAAAAAAATATGCATTTGTAATGGACACTATATGTTTATCCATTGCTATGGAATTACTCAATTTTTTAAATGGGTCTATTTTGGTTTTAAGAGGATGGCAAGATAAATTAATATTTTTATTTTTTTCTCTTATTTATATCCTTTTTTTTAAAGGGTACAGTATGCTTCTAAGATTCACAACTTTCATAGATATAAGCAAACTGAGCCTTGGTTTAATATTATCCATTATTAGTTACTCAATTTATATAGGAGCAGACACTAGGGCTCACTTCAATTATTTATTATTACTCTTTTATTTTAGTTTATCTCTATTAGTTTTTTATAGGCTCGTAGTTAAAATTTTATACAATAGAACCATTAAAGATGATAAGCGTTTAAGCACCTTACTTTATGGAGCAGGTACAAATGGCCTTAGAGTTAAAAGAGCTCTAGATGACAGTAACTCAACAAAAGTTATTGGTTTTT
>JBJKWZ010000012.1:0-12618 GCA_045561795.1 Flavobacteriaceae bacterium | reverse complement strand
TATAATATAACACTTCCTTTTCCATAATGAATGTATGATTGATTTTCAACTTTGAATAAAGGAAGTTCTTTTTCAACCTCTCCAGATCTTCCCCTTAGATATCTGTCATGATCGTATTTTAAAAATTCACGCATAGACATCGGTGTTTTTGAAATATTTTTCATAGTCATTAAAGAGGAATATTCTGAGAAACTTTCACTCAAAAGTGTTGCGCCTTGCATGTTTGCACCAACTAATTGGTGAGCCCACCACTGGTGAGCAATCTCGTGAGCTATAACTGCATCAATTACATTATTTTTTTCCTCGTCTTCAAGGTCTATAACAAAACCAAAAGCCTCTGAATATGGCATCGTACCTGGAAAAGCCTGAGCGAAAGTGGAGAACCTTGGAAATTCAATTATCCTACACTGCTTGTGAGTGTAAGGCCCAAAGTTTTTTGTGTAATATTCTAGAGATCGTTCAACAGCACTTACCATTTTACCAATATTTGTCGAATGTTTTTTATCGTAGTAAATTTCTATATCTACATCGTTCCATTTTTTTCTCTCAACTTTATAATCTGCAGAAATAAATGAGTAAAAGTTTTGAGACGGGTGGTCAACTTTATATTTAAAATAATTTCGATTATTTTCCTCCCACTTGTCAATTAAACTTCCCGGTGCAATTGCAATTTGATCCTTAGAAGTTGATATTATTGTTTCTACATCAATAAAGTCACTGAGCCCTTGGGTTAAGTAATTTTTTGTGCACTCATCTTTACAATTTGACTTTAGTTTTGGCATTCTTTCTTTTGGGGGGAGGTTATATTTTTTTCTTTTGTTTCTATCACTTAATTCTTTTCCACTACTATAACCAAGGGAAGGGAGAATTTCATAATTATTTAAAAAAGTTCCGTTTTTAACTATCCTTGTTGATTCTCCACTGTTTGAAAAACCTTTAGTTTCAAATTTATTTTCGATAATCACTTTTATGGTATCTCCCAGCTTAAGCGGCGGATTAAAGAGATAGAATTGAACATCGTGTTTTTTGTCCTCATTTAAAAGTGAAGCACCTTCAAATGTTATTTTTTCTTGCCATATTTTTTGAGTTCCAACAATAATAGTATCAATTTCAATATTTTTGGAATTGGTCATCATTATCTCTGCTAAGACAGCAACTTTTTTATGGTAGGGATAAAGATCAATTTTATATTCTGCATTTATGATTTTCGGTAGCGGAAGTGATTTATACTTTTTATATTTATTTTCATACTCAACAGCAAGTTTTTCTAATTCTTTACTTTTCTTGTAGGGATTTAAAATTTGAGTATTGTAATAGACATAACCTGTTATAATTAACCAACAAATGCCAATTAAAGCAGAAGGTATGATCACTTTTTTCGATAAATTTTCTTTTTGAAATTTAAATCGATCTTTAAATCTATTATTCGTTCCTCTATCCCACAGATTACTTGAAAAGATAAGAAGTGTTAAGCCTGTAAAAATCCAATATAAGTTAAACCAGAAAACTCCTTTTTCGCTTGGCCCAAAACCGTTCATATCAGAGTATATCATAAAAGGAGTACTGCCAAAACTCAACATATTTGATCCGATGTCGGCTAAAAGTAAAATAATATCAAGCACTAAAATTAATACAACAGATATTAGATAACCAAAATATTTATTGTTTACAATTACTTGGACAGCAATTGAACTGGTGCTAAACAATAAATAAAGAGGCATAGCTCTATAAATGAAATCCCAAAAATAAACCGATAAATATATGTCGCTAAAACCCTTGACAACTTGAAACAGAATTGCACATATCATAAAGAAGGTGTGTAGAATAATTGTTAAAGAAAAGAGTGAAATCGTTTTTGACAAAAGAGAAATCATTGAATTATGAGGAGTTGAATCTATAACTTCATTTATTTTCTCATCTCGGTCACGCCATATAAGTTCTCCGCTAAAAAAAACCAATATAATCATGACAAACAGATAGGTTCCAGAAATAGAATCGGTCATTCTATATGTAAGTGGATACGACTTTAGCCCAAAGTATTCGTAACCTGATATTAGATCTGTAAGTAAAAGTATGAAGCTAAAGAGAAAGAGAATCTTGAAAGTAACGTGACGATAAATATTTTTGAAGTTAATTGAAAAGAAGGTTAAAAATTGTGTTCCTAGACTTTCCTTTTTTTCGCTAATAACTGGAAGGGGTAAATTTATTTTAGTTTCAGCTTTTGATGTTTTTACCCTAACTAATCTGCCTATGCTTCTTTTAACAAAACTAAAATTCAAGTAAGATGTAATAAGAATTATTAAGGATAAAGAAATCCAAATAATTCTGTTTAAAAGCATAAGTCCAGAATAAGAGGGATTAATAGAATTTTTTTCTACAGAAGTATAATATTTTGAAATTATTCCGTACGTTCTAATCCCAAAAATATCAGCCAAGGCAGCTAGCTTTTCGTTTTCTAAATCTGATACCAATTCTCCAGAGACAGAGTAAGCCACAATAATAATTAGAGCTCCAACAAACGAAACTATACTATTTTTGAAGCGTTGTGCCAAAGCATAAATTATAGTTCCTGATATAAACATATTAGGCAGCACAAAAACAAAATAGTTACTTATAAAACTTTGTATTTGTGTTGTAGCGAATCTATCCTCGCTAATCCAACCAAACAATGGCGATAAAGTTGAACCGAGCGAGATACCTATAAAAACACCTAAAATAGGTATGGTCGAGATAATCAAAGCTCCTGTGAATCTTCCAAAAAAATATCCAAACTTTTCTATTGGAGTTGCAAATAAAATTTCATGAAAATTATATCTGAAGTCCCTCAATGCAGCATTGTTAAAAAAAGCTGCAGCAAATAGTAAACCAAATATTGTTAATGTACTTGTAAATACCGATATAATATGGGGAGCGTTTCTTTTTACATTACCAATTGAACCTCCTATTGTAACATTATCAGATGAGGTTGCCGCAAAACTTAAAATAAAAACAATTAGAAAAAACAAATACACCATGGGTTGCTTTAAGGTGTATTTAAGTTCAGAACTTAAAAATGACTTAAACATTTAAATTTTATTTTTAGATAATTTTGAAAAAAACACATCTTCAAGAGTAGGTTCGATTTTTTTAAATGTTTTATCTACTTTTTCTGCCAGCACATGAATTATAGGATTGCCACCAATTAATCTATTTGAAATAACATTGAAATCTTTTTTGTACTGATCAAGTTCAGTTTTTTTAATGTGTTTTTCAAAAACTCTTCCATTAAGTTCATTGATTCCGTCTTGAGGTTTACCCTGAAATACAATTTTACCAAAATCCATAATTGCCATCTCAGTACACAACTCTCTTACATCATCAACAATGTGAGTAGATAATATTACGATTACATCTTCACCAACATCAGACAGAAGATCATAAAATCTATTTCTTTCTCCAGGGTCTAATCCTGCTGTTGGCTCGTCAACAATTAAAATTTTAGGATTACCTATTAGAGCTTGAGCAATCCCAATCCTCTGTTTCATACCTCCTGAAAACCCTTTAACACTTTTATTTTTTTTGTCATAAAGATTGGTTCTTTCAAGAAGATAATCCACCAATTCTTTTCTTTCATTTTTGTTATTTATCCCTTTCAGAGTAGCAATGTGATTTAAAAGTTGTTCTGCTGTTATTCGAGGATAAACTCCAAATTCTTGAGGGAGATAGCCAAGATGACTTCTAAACTCCTTTGGAGATGCAAGAACATCTATATTATTAAAACCAATGGAGCCAGAATCTGGTTTTTGGAGTGTAGCGATGGTTCTCATTAAAGTTGATTTACCAGCACCATTAGGACCTAAAAGGCCAAACATACCAGATTTTATGGAAATAGATATATTATCCATCGCTAAAACTTCACCATTATAAGTTTTATGTAGTTGCTTTATCTTTAACTCGGCCATTCCCTATTTTTGGAAACAAAAGTAATCAATCTATTATTTTTTACAATTTGGACTTATGAATAATACTTGTTTATAATTTTTATTCTAAGAGAATTTAACAAGAGAGGTTGTTTTGGGAAGATAAAGAGGGTGCTTTGGAGAGCCATTTTTATTATGTCCAAAACAAAGTGGATTTTTCACTAAAGCTTCAACCCATAAAGGTCTTTCCTTACAATTTCCCCATGCAAATACAGTCTTTTTACTTTTTTTAATCATTGAATTTATATGAAAGCAGTTTTTTTTACTTTGGGATAGACTCAAACTATAAAGAACTTTTGGGTAAGGGGTAATTTGAGGATATATATTACCAACATAGAACCCTCCAAACCCAAATTTTTTAGTGAAATAATTTAGTTTTTTTATAGTCCTATCATCTTTGCTATCGTCAGCCAAAGATGGATTAAGCATTACATATAAAACCTTGGGCAGATTTTGATTCCAAATTCTCCAGAGACTATACCTTTTATTTCTGTTAATTATGGCTCCAACTTCCATTATTATTTATAAATCTTTACCAATACCTTTTACAAATCGACCGGGGAATTTTCCAGTATGGTTGCCTTTTTTTAAAACAATTTCACCGTTTACTATTACTATCTCAACTCCTTTTGCAAACTGAAGAGGTTCGTCAAAGGTAGCCAAATCAGCTACTTTTTCAGGATCAAAAACAATTATGTCTGCAAAGTTTTCATTTTTGATAGTACCCCTTCTATCTAATTCAAGTGTTTGAGCTGGGAACCCACTTAGTTTTCTAATGGCCTCCTCTAGGGTGAGGATTCCTTCATCACGTGAAAATTTTCCAATTACTCTGATAAAGCTTCCGAATGCTCTGGGGTGTGTTCTAAAATCTTTTTCAATATCGGAATACGATCCCGCATCTGAACAAAAAGAAACCCACGGAAGAGTAATTTTCTTTCTTAAATTTTCCTCAGACATACTATAATAAACACACTGAATTCTGCTATCATCTTCGATAACCAAATCCACTATGGTTTCCTCAGGACTTTGGTTTCTCATTGATGAGGCTTCAGCTATGGTTTTACCTCTATACATTTTGTCCAATGAATTATTTTTAAACCCTACCATCAAAATCCCTTCTGGAGGTTGTTCAGATAATTCTTTTCGTATATCGTCGAGTAGCCTTTTCCTCACTTTTTTATTTTTCATACGTTCTATCCAAGCCCTATGACCACCTTCCTGAACCCAGGTAGGAATAACTCCAGTTAAGCCAGTTGAACTTGCAGGATAAGTGTAAACATCCGCAGTAATTTTCAGTCCTTCTTTCCTTGCTCTCTCTACTCTATTTATGATGCTGTCGAGTAAGAACCAGTTGGGTTTTCTGGATGCTTTAAGATGATAAATCTCAGCTGGGATATTTGCTTTTTTAGAAATTGTAATCAGCTCGTTTAAAGCTTCAAGTACATTTCTTCCCTCGTTTCTCATATGAGAAATATATTTACCCTTAAACTTTGAAGCAATTTTACAAATAGCAACTAATTCATTTGTATTAGCATAATCAGCAGGGGCATAAATTAGAGATGATCCGATACCAAGTGCACCTTCTTTCATTGCCGTTTCAACAATTTGTTCCATCTCTTTTAATTCCTTATTGGTTGCATCTCTGTTTTCGTAACCGACGGTTAGTTTGCGAACATTGGTAGCTCCTAAAAAAGAGGCAATATTTGGACTTACACCACTTTTTACAAGTTTTTCCATTGCATCTCCAAATCCAACAAAATCTTGGTCTCCAATTTTCCCTACTGGGCCTGGAGAATTTCCTTCACCAAAAACTTCTAAAGTCACCCCCTGTTTCAAATCACTTAATGATCTTCCATCTTTAAGTAAAGTATTATAACCCCAACTAAGCATATTAATAAAACCTGGACTGACAATTTTGCCTTTAGCATCTATTGTTTTTCCTGCACTAAAATTCTTTTTAGGACCGACGTAAACAACCTTATCGTTGGTTATTGCTACAGTACCTAAAAATCTTGGATTTCCTGTCCCATCAATGATTTCACCGTTATGAATAACGATATCACAATTTGGAGAGCTGCAGGATATAAAAATTATTAAAAAGAAGAGATTTAATTTATTCATTTATAGCTTTTTATACAAGATAGCGATTTAGAATTAATCAATAAAAAACCCCCTATAAGGGGGATGAAATTTGAAAACAAATTTACTTTAAATCGAATCTGTCTAGATTCATCACCTTGTTCCAAGCTTTTATAAAGTCTTTCACAAAATGTTCATTCCCATCATCTGAAGCATACACCTCTGATAGTGCTCTTAGTTCGGTGTTTGAACCGAAAATTAAATCTACTCTGGAAGCAGTCCATCTTTTAATACCAGTTTTTCTGTCGATACCATCATAACTATTCTGATCATTTGAACTCCAATTAATATTTGGATCTAATAAATTTCTAAAAAACTCATTATTTAATGTTCCACTTGCATCAGTCAAAATACCAGAGTCAGAACCATCAAAATTTGTGTCAAGAACCCTCATTCCTCCAATTAATGCAGTCATTTCGGGTGCTGTTAAATTCAATAATTGTGACTTATCTATAAGTAATTTTTCAGATGAAACAATAAAATTATGTTTAATATAATTCCTAAAGCCATCTGCATTAGGTTCTAATACTGCAAAAGAACTTACATCGGTCTGGTTTTGGTTTGAGTCAGTTCTTCCAGGTGTAAACTCAACCTTATAATTCATCCCGGCGTTTTTACAAGCTTTCTCAATTGCTGCACAACCGCCTAAGACTACGAGGTCTGCAATTGAAACTCTTTTATTTCCATTTTTACTGTCAAAATCAGACTTTATACTTTCATAAACAGTCAATATTTTTTCAAGCTCAACAGGATTATTTACCTCCCAGAATTTTTGTGGAGAAAGTCTAATTCTACCTCCATTAGCACCTCCACGTTTATCCGATCCCCTAAAAGTAGAAGCAGAGGCCCAAGCGGTGGAGACGAGTTTATTTATACCTAAACCAGAATTAATAATCTTATCTTTTAGAGAATCAATATCTTCTGAAGTTACTTCATCATATTTAGCAGTAGGGACAGGATCTTGCCAAATTAATTCTTCTTTAGGTGTATCATCTCCTAAATATCGACTGATAGGACCCATGTCTCTGTGAGTTAATTTAAACCAAGCCCTTGCAAATGAGTCGGCGAGTTGATCAGGATTTTCATAAAATTTTCTTGAAATTTTTTCATAGGTGGGATCTTCTCGAAGAGCTATGTCTGTTGTAAGCATCATTGGAGCATGTTTCAATTCTGGATTGTGCGCGTCAGGAACGGTACCTTGACCTTCGTTATTTGCAGGCTTCCACTGAAAAGCTCCGCCGGGACTTTTTGTAAGTTCCCATTCATATTTAAATAAATTTTCAAAATAGTTATTGCTCCATTTTATGGGAGTTGTAGTCCAAGCCCCCTCAAGCCCACTTGTAATTGTGTCGACTCCATGTCCAGAATTAAAGTTGTTTTTCCATCCAAGGCCTTGTTGCTCAATAGAGGCTCCAGCAGGCTCTACACCAACATATTTGTCGGCGTTGGCAGCTCCGTGTGTTTTACCAAATGTGTGCCCTCCTGCAATCAAAGCGACAGTTTCTTCGTCATTCATAGCCATTCTTCCAAAAGTTTCTCTAATATCTACTGCAGATGCAAGAGGATCTGGTTTTCCATTAGGACCTTCTGGATTAACATAAATTAAACCCATTTGAACAGCACCAAGAGGATTTTCTAATTCTCTTTCTTTAGTGTACCTTTCATCCCCTAACCATTCTTTCTCTGAGCCCCAATAGATATCCTCTTCTGGTTCCCATGTGTCTTCTCTACCCCCAGCGAAACCAAAGGTTTTAAATCCCATTGATTCAAGAGCGCAATTTCCAGTTAATACCATTAAATCGGCCCAAGATAATTTTTTTCCATACTTCTGTTTGATAGGCCAAAGTAAAAGCCTTGCTTTGTCAAGATTCTGATTATCAGGCCAGCTATTAAGTGGCGCAAATCTTAGTGTTCCTGTTCCGGCTCCACCTCTACCATCAGCAATTCTGTAAGTTCCTGCGCTATGCCATGCCATTCTGATGAAAAAAGGGCCATAATGACCGTAATCAGCTGGCCACCATTCTTTTGAATCCGTCATCAGGTCGTATATATCTTTCTTCAGTTCTTTTAAATCAATTTTATTGAATTCTTTAGCATAATCAAAATCTTTATCCATTGGATTTGATAAAGATGAATGTTGTCTTAGAATACTAAGATCGATTTGATTAGGCCACCAGTTATGATTTCTAGTACCACCTCCGGCAGCTTGCTTTACAATATTACTAGAAAATGGACATTTTCCATTTTTTGATACTCCGTTACTTCCATTAGTTAAATGGGTTTCGCCAAATTCTTTCATTACACGTGGATTTAAATAATTTTACAATGTTAATACAATTAAACGCCATTGAATATAAAAATATAATTGCAATTCATTATAAGGTCATATGGCATACTTATGATAAAAAGGTGTATTATATCTTGTAAAATAAAATTGAGGACCATATATTTTTATGAAGATAATCACCACCTCTAAATATAGAATTTCTCTGAAATCCTGAAATTAATACAGCTTTACTATTAAGCCGTTTTTTAAATCCAAAAAATGTCCAATTTTGGTTGAAATTATATGGGTAAAACTTTTTAACTAACATGAAAACTTCGTTAAACACTAGAAACTTTAAATCTTTTGCAGGATCATCAATTAATGGGAATTCAAAACCTGCTCTAAATCTTATTCTAGTATTATATTCATTGGAGTATTTTAAAGAATAAAACTTATTATCGGAAGTAATGGGTTTTTTTATCCACCTTTGCTCCAATCGAATCCATCCAAAATATTTTATTCTATTTAATGGAAAAGAGAAATTGTATTGTTGCCAAAAATTATTTTCATTTATTCTTCCTTGGTTTCGGTTAGTTGAAATGTATGTGTAACCAACTGAAATATTTGAGTGCTGGTTTACTTTAAGATTGTAAGCCGGTCTTATTAGTATTTGGTCGTTGATATTATAAAAACTTTTAGTTCTATTGTGTAATTCCAATCTTATGTAATCAGGTCTTATTGTTTCTGAACTTGATAAAGAGAAATCAAAAAAAGTTGCATTCCAAGCGTTATGCTCTATTTCTTGCGCTAATACCGACGTACTTCCAAGAAATACAATAAAATAAAAGGAAAGATATTTTTTTATGTTTTTGATTTTAGTTTCGAAAATAAAAAAAAAGAAACAGACGTTGCAAAAATTTCAAAGAGATTTTATAAGCCCTCCATCAATTGGAATGTTAGTACCTGTTATATAACTTGAAAAATTAGAAGCTAAAAAGGCTACTAGGTATGCATACTCCTTGGGATCACCGATTCTCTTCATTGGAACCATTTCTTCCAATGCTTTTCTTACTTCGCTTGGTTTGATTTTCATTTTTTTTGCTTTATCCAAATTCAATTTTTGAATTCGATCTGTATCGAAATATCCTGTTAAAACATTATTTACAGTTATGTTGTCTTTGGCCACATCTATTGAAAGTGATTTCGCCCATGTAACTAGAGCAGCTCTCATACTATTTGAAAGGACAAGATAATTTAGAGGCTCCTTTACTGATATTGAGGCTACATTGATTATTCTCCCCCATCTTTTGTGAGACATTCCTTTAAGTGCTAATGATGTTGTCCATACATGGGTTTTGAAAAGTAAATCAAACGAATTTTGGAAATCAGTTATGTTTTTTTCCAATGACCCTCCTGCAGAGGGCCCTTGGGTATTATTAATTAAAATATCAATTGTATTTTTTTCAAAAAAATCCGCGGTAACTATTTTTAAATCATTGAAATTATTAAAATCAACTTCTATATAGTTGTGTTTTAAATTTTCATTTTTTGATAATTCATTTATAGTGGTTTTTAATTTTTCTTCATCTCGTGCCATTAAGGTCACACTAGCACCACATTTGGAAAGTTCCAAAGCTATAGCCTTACCAATTCCACCAGTACTTCCACCAATTAGAGCTCTTTTTCCGTTTAAATCTATTCTCATTTTAATATTCTTCTCTTGGAGGGCTAAAAACATCCATTATTTTACATTTAGTTATAGCTTTGCCAGAATGGTAAATGTTTGAGGGAATATGAACTATGCTGCCTGGACCGTAATTCTTCTTAATTCCATTAACTGTAAACTCAAATTTACCTTCAACTACATGCATTATTTGTTCGTGAGGGTGGTTATGTTCAGGCACGATAGCGTTTTGATCAATATCCCAAAATGCCCATGTCATTTTTTCTCCATGAATAACTTTGCCATGGCAACCAGGCATTATTTCACGTGCTTCAATTTTATTTAAGTTTGTTTCCATTTGTGAATAAAAATAAGTTTTATAATATTTATTTAATAATTAAAAAAACTAGTTAAAAGAAACTATCTTTCTCAAATATACCATAAATCATGAATAAAGAATTATCTGAAAACTTAAGATTGCCTGTAATTGCTGCCCCTCTTTTTTTAATTTCTGGCCCTAAATTGGTAATTGAATGTTGCAAAAATGGAATAATCGGAACATTTCCAGCATTAAATAACAGAACAACAGAAGGTTTTGAAGAGTGGATTATACAAATAAAGCAAGAGCTTGCAGATTACGAGAAGGAAACAGGTAAAAAAGCTGCTCCTTTTGGAGTTAATTTGATTGTTCACCCTACAAACATAAGAGTTAAACCAGATCTTGATATATGTATTAAGCATAAGGTACCGCTAATAATTACTTCATTAGGAGCAGTCCCAGATTTAGTTAATGCTGTTCATGGCTACGGAGGATATGTATATCATGATATTATAAAAAGACGACATGCTGAAAAAGCATCTGAAGCTGGGGTTGACGGACTAATTCTTGTTGCCGCAGGTGCTGGAGGGCATGCGGGTTTCATTAATCCAATGGCACTTATTAATGAAATAAAAAGTTTTTTTGATAAAACAATTATTCTTTCTGGGTGCATAACTAATGGTATTGACATAGCGGCAGCTATACAAATGGGAGCAGACTATGCATATATGGGGACAAGATTTATAAATACTGTTGAAAGTAAAGCAGATGACGGTTATAGAGAAATGATTATAAATAGTAAAGCAGAAGATATCGTTTACACTGCTGCAGTTTCAGGAGTTAATGCTAACTTTTTGCGACCAAGTTTAGAGGCTGTCGGAATAACTGAAAAGATGTGGAAGGACACAAAAAAAATGGATTTAGAGAATGAACTTGATGCAGCAAACGAAGAGGCAAAAGCGTGGAAAACAATTTGGTCTGCAGGGCAAGGTGTTACTGCGATCCATGACAGTCCACCAGTTCAAAATCTTGTATCAAGACTTAAAGAAGAATTTTCTGAAGCAGTAAAAAAGCAAATTGAATTAACATCAAGATTTACGGGTTAGCTCATGGAATGTAAAGCTAACTCAGCTGAAGTTTAGATTTAAGTTTCTTGTAATTTTTAACCACTTCATCAACCCTACCTTTTTTGTCCTTTTGCAGGCTTTTGATAACCTTTTTTCCAAGTTCGCTGAATTTATTATCTACGTTTTTAGCACTCCATAACATTAATTCACTCATCACAGGGTAAAGACCCATTCCTTTATCGGTCAAATAATAACATTTTTCTTTTTTGTTGTCTTTACGATATTTGAAATCTAATATTTGATGCTTATTAAGCCATTTAAGACGTTGTGATAAAATATTTGAAGCAATTTTTTCAGGACCATTCATAAAATCCTTAAAAGTAGTTTTACCCCCTAATAAATCTCTAATTACAAGCAATGACCATTTGTCTCCGACAATATCAAGGGCGTTACATATTGGACATCCGCTTCTAAATAACATACATAAATTTAAAAAATTTTGTTTAGAAAAAGCTTATTAATTTAAGTAATTTATAAAACAAAAACTTATTTTTTATTAATCCAGCAATATTGTCAATCAACTTTTAATAATATAATAAAAAAACCACAAAAAACATTATCGCTTGCATTTTGCAAATAATATTTATAAATTTATGAGATAATCATAACCGGTTCTTTTTAGAACTTAAACCCCAAATTCATATTATTTGGGGTTTTTTATTGTCTATATTTACTTCAAAAACTAATGATCAGATTTTTTTTTATTTTGGCTATACCTCTAACAACTATATTAATATCGTTTTTAATTTCGTTTGATAATAATGAATTAATATTTTTCTTAAATGTGATAGCTTTAATTTTTGGTTTGCAGATAACAGGATTTATACCTTCTTTTTATTTAAAATCTGAAAAGTACTATGACTTATTTGGCGGGTTATCATTTATATCCTCAATTTTTTTAATGTTATTTTTAAAAATTAGGATAACTAATGATTTAAGTACTA
This sequence comes from Flavobacteriaceae bacterium, assembly GCA_045561795.1. Classification (GTDB taxonomy): domain Bacteria; phylum Bacteroidota; class Bacteroidia; order Flavobacteriales; family Flavobacteriaceae; genus TMED96. The sequence continues at coordinate 201 of JBJKWZ010000012.1, read as the reverse complement.
GAGAAATAATTTTAGCTACATGCGTAATTCTTTGGACAATTAGGTTAAGTTTTTTTCTGTTTCAAAGAGTTAAAAGGGTAGGTAAAGATGTAAGGTTTGATAATCTTAAATTTTCATTCTCTAAATTTCTTCTTGCGTGGATGACACAAGGGCTTTGGGTTTTCATGTGTTTACTTCCAATTTTAACAGTTTTTTCATCTC
>JBJKWZ010000011.1:0-55631 GCA_045561795.1 Flavobacteriaceae bacterium | reverse complement strand
TTGAATTTCTTCGTCTAAATATTTTCCGTTATTAAGGTCATCAATTTGTTTAACAAGGTCACTAGCGAAAGAGTTTCCATCAACACTAGGTTTGAAATATACTTCAGATTTTAAAGAATCCCCTCTAAGGGCTACAACATTTTCAATTCCTAAGAAATCTAAATCTATGAGCAGGTTTTCTGTTTCTTCTTTTGAAAACCCCCCACAAAGAACATGTGGAACAGCATCTATATCATATTTATTTTGTAAGGCAGCACATATACCTACTGTTCCAGGTCTTTTTCTTATAATATGTTTTTGCAATAGACCGTTATCTAGTTCTTTGTATACATACTCTTCTCTATGATAAGTGACATCTATAAAGGGGGGCTTAAACTCCATAAGTGGATCAATAGCATCAAAAATCGAATCAAGATTTTGTCCTTTTAAAGGCGGTAAAATCTCAAAAGTAAATTGAGATGAGTCCTTCTTATATTTAAGATGATCTATAATTTTCATGTTTTAAAAGTTTAAATTTGGTTTTAACCACTTAATAGCATTTTCAAGAGTTATTTTTTTTCTATTTGCATAATCCTCTACTTGATCTTTAGAAATTTTCCCCAATCCAAAATATTTCGCACTAGGATTTGCAAAATAATATCCTGAAACAGAGGCTGCAGGCCACATCGCCAGACTTTCAGTTAATGAAACACCAATATTTTTTTCAACATTAAGAATATTCCAAATTGTTTTTTTCTCTAAATGATCTGGACATGCAGGATATCCTGGAGCAGGTCTAATACCAGAGTATTTTTCTTTAATTAAATCATAATTGTTAAATTTTTCCTTTGGTGAATATCCCCAATATTTCGTTCTCACCTTTTTGTGTAAATATTCTGCATATGCTTCAGCCAATCTATCGGCTAAAGCTTTTACCATTATTGAGTTATAATCATCGTTTTTATTTTCATAGTATTTGGATAGCTTGTCTGCTCCAATACCAGTAGTAACACAAAAAACACCAATATAATCGGAATGTCCAGTATTTTTAGGAGCAATATAATCAGATAGAGCCAGGTTTGGTTTATCATTTCTTTTCATTAGCTGTTGCCTTAATGTATAAAAAGTCCCCAAAAGCTTTTTTTTATCATTTGAAGAATATACCTCAATATCATCACCTACGCTGTTAGCGGGAAATAACCCAAAAATAGATTTTGCCTTTAGTGATTTATTCTTTAAAATTTTTTGAAGCAACTGATTAGCATCAGAAAATAATTCTTTGGCTTGTTTACCAACAATTTTATCTTCTAATATTTCTGGATATCGACCATGTAAATCCCAAGATCTAAAAAAGGGACTCCAATCAATAAATTTAATTAATTCTTCTAAATTTTGATTTTTTGTAATTGTGATTCCGCAGTTATTAGGTATGCTGGGTTCAAACACTTCCCAATTTAATTTTATTTTATTTATCCTAGCTGATTTTATACTTACAAGTTTTTTTTTGACTTGCCTTTGTAAAAATTTATTTCGAAAATCTTCATATTCTTTCCTTATTGTTTGTTTATAAACAATTGATGTTTTTTTATTTAAAAGACTTCCTGCCACAGTAACTGCTCTAGATGCATCATTTACATGTACAACTGGAGTGTTAAGTTCTGGGGCTATTTTGACTGCTGTATGTGCTTTTGAAGTTGTAGCTCCTCCTATTAATAGGGGAATATTTATTTTCTGTCTTTTTAGCTCCTGAGCTATAAAAATCATTTCATCTAAAGATGGTGTGATTAATCCAGATAATCCAATGAGATCAACATTTTCATCTTTCGCTGTTTTTAAAATTTTTTCAGGTGGTACCATAACTCCTAAATCTATTATTTCAAAATTATTACAGCCTAGAACAACACTGACTATATTTTTTCCAATATCATGTACATCTCCTTTAACCGTTGCCATTAGGATTTTACCTGCAACTTTTTGTTTTCCACTTTCTTTCCCTGATTCAATATAAGGTAATAGGTACGAAACTGCGTTTTTCATCACTCTTGCAGATTTCACAACTTGTGGTAAAAACATTTTACCAGACCCAAACAAATCTCCAACCACATTCATTCCGTTCATCAAATAAACTTCAATAACCTCTATTGGCTTATCAACTATTTTTCTAGCTTCTTCAACGTCATGATGTATAAATTCATCAATACCCTTTACTAGAGAATGTGTGATTCTATCTTGTAAATCTAATTTTCTCCAGGTCTTTTCTTTGTGTTTGGTAGCCTTCTTTTCATCAGAAAAGTCTTCGGCAAAATCGAGCAATCTTTGGGTTGCATCATCCCTACGGTTTAATAAAACATCCTCAATATGTATGAGTAAATTCTCAGGTATTTCATCATAAACTTCAAGCATTTCTGGATTTACAATACCCATGTTCATTCCGTTTTTAATTCCATGATATAGAAATGCAGAATGCATGGCTTCTCTGACTTTATTATTACCTCGAAAAGAAAAAGAAACATTACTTACGCCTCCACTAACACTTGCGTAAGGTAAATTTTTTCTGATCCATTTGGCTGACTTAAAAAAATCTACAGCATTTGTCTTATGTTCATCCATACCTGTTGCAACAGGGAAAATATTTGGATCAAATATTATGTCCTCAGGAGGAAAATGAACTTTTTTTGTTAAGATTTTATAAGCCCTTTCGCATATTTGAATTCTCCTCAAATAATTATCCGCTTGCCCATTTTCATCAAATGCCATAATAACTACTGCAGCACCATACCTTCTAATCTTTATAGCATTTTCAATGAATTTCTTTTCACCCTCTTTTAGACTTATAGAGTTTACTACGCACTTACCTTGAACCAGTTTTAAACCAGCTTCTATAACTTTCCATTTAGATGAATCAATCATGATTGGTATTCTAGATATATCTGGTTCCGAAACAATTAAATTTAAAAATTTTGTCATTGCCTGAACTCCATCAATCATACCCTCATCCATGTTGACATCCAAAATCTGCGCTCCACCTTCAACTTGATCCCTTGCAACTTCAACCGCAGATTTAAAATTATCTTCTTTGATGTATTTTAAAAATTTTCTAGAACCAGTAACATTTGTCCTTTCTCCAATATTTACAAAATTAGATTCTGGAGTTACAATTAGCGGTTCTAATCCAGATAACTTTAGATACTTATCCATCTTCGAATTCAAATTCTTCTTGGTTTATAATTTCTAGCAACTTCAGCTATTAATCTAATATGTTCCGGCTTTGTTCCACAACAACCTCCAACTATATTAATTATGCTTTCTTTTAAATAATTTTCAATAAGTTCTGACATTTCAATTGCTGTTTGGTCATAAGCACCAAAGGCATTGGGAAGACCAGCATTTGGGTGTACAGATGTGAATGTGTCAGTAATTTTTGATAATCTCTTTACGTAAGGTAAAAGTTGGTCAGCTCCTAAAGCACAATTAAACCCAATACTTAAAAGGGGAATGTGTGAAATTGAAATAACAAATGCTTCTACAGTTTGACCAGACAAGGTTCTTCCGCTTGCATCCGTAATTGTACCACTAACCATGACTGGGATATCTAATTTTTTTTCGCTTTTTATTTTATCAATTGCAAATAGAGCCGCTTTGGCATTCAAAGTATCAAAAATAGTTTCTACGAATAAAACATCGACACCACCATCAATTAAGCCAAGTACCTGCTCAGAATAACAATCTACTAAATTATCAAATGATACAGCTCTGTATCCAGGATCATTGACATCTGGAGATAAACTTGCTGTTCTGTTAGTTGGTCCAATTGAACCTGCAACAAATATCTCAGACTCTTTTCTATTTTTGCAAAACTCATCTTTTGCTTGCTTAGCAATTTTTGCGCCAGCATGATTAAACTCGTATGCGTATTTTTCCATCCCGTAGTCTGCAAGACTTATAGATGTGGAATTGAAGGTATTTGTCTCTATTATATCAGCCCCCGCCTCTAAATAATCCTTATGTATGGATTTTATTAAATCCGGCTTAGTTATATTGAGCAGGTCATTATTCCCTTTCAATGGCTTTTTGTGGTCAACAAAACTTTTTCCCCTAAAGTCATTTTCATCAAGAGAGTGTTCTTGAATCATAGTACCCATTGGTCCGTCTAATATCATTATTCTCTCATTAAGGATTTTTTCTATCATCTTTGTTAAACTTGATTACAAATGGTTAATAAAACAGATTTTTATTTTTAACAAATTCTATATCCTTTTACCATTTAGAATAATGTTAAAATTTATAGTTGCAACACTGTCTATCATTTTAGAAACGGAACAGTACTTTTGGTAAGATAATTCTGCAGCCCTTTTAGCCTTTTCACTAGTGATATTTTCTCCATCTAAGAAAATTTCAATATCAATTGAATCAAATGTTGAAGGAACTTTATCTTTATCCCTATTACCTAACACTTTCATTTTTAATGATTTTGGATTGATTTTTTGTTTATTCAAAATATCAATTATGTCAATACTACTGCAACCAGCCAAACCCATTAGTAAAACTTCCATTGGACTGACCCCTCTTACAACTCCAGATTTTTTTGATCTGTTGTCTAAAAAAACTCTGTGGCCTTGTGTATTTATTGCTTCAAATAGATAATCGCTGTTTATTCTTTCTAGTGTTATTTCCATTTTTAGATTCAATTAAAATTTTACTTAAAATTTTGGACATTTTTTTATTTTCTATCAAAAAACCGTCATGCCCGTGAACAGATTCTATAATATGATGATAAACATTTTTCTTAACTGACTTGATCAAGTTATAAGTGTAAATATCTCTTTCAAGTGTAAAATAATAATCACTATCAATACTAACAATATGTATGTTAGATTTAATTGTAGATAACACCTCTTGTGGTTCTCTTTCATCTCCAGTAATGTCAACTGTTGACAATAAGTGATTCATAGCTTTGTAGGCCTCAAGATTAAATCTTTTTAAAAGACTTTCACCATGAAATGAAAGCCATTCTTCAACCAAATGGATTCCTTTTTTGTTTTTTTTATTGGAAAATCTGTTGTTTAAAGAAATGGGGGTTCTATAACTTAACATAGCATGTATCCTTGCATCTTGGAGGGGATTTTTCGAGTTTTTTAAAATTCTTTTTTGTAAGTAAGTATTAGCTAAAATCCAATCGGATGCTTGCCAATCACAAGCTACGGGGATAATGACTTCAGCGAATTTATTATTAAGTGAGGCCATTTCCCATGTTATACCTCCTCCAATAGATCCACCAACAATAGCAAATAAATTAAAAACACCAATTTTTTCAAGCCCTAAATAAAATATCTTGGCTATATCATTACAGTTCAGTTCCGTGTAATTTTCAATTGTTGGATAATAATATCCGTTGCCAGGTATGTCAAAGGCAATAACCGTGAAATATTTCAAATCGATAGCTTTATCAATCCCAACAATTTCTGACCACCAACCACTATCCCCAGTTAAACTTGAATTACCTGTTAAGGAATGGTTTACAAGTATAATTGGTGAATCACCAATTTTTTGACCATATAGTTGATAGGATAAAGAAATGTTATCAAATATGTAGCCAGTATTTGATTTAAATTTTTTTATAATAATGCTCTCCACTTTTGGCATACTAAAAATTATATTTTTGTGAATGATTGTTTTAAATCCTCTTTTAAATCATCCAAGTCTTCAATTCCAACAGATATTCTTACCAAGTCAGGGGTAACTCCTGTGCTTTTTTGTTCATCAATATTTAATTGTGAATGTGTGGTGCTTGAAGGATGAATTATTAACGACTTTGTATCTCCAATATTAGCCAGTAGTGCAAATATTTTTGTGCTCTCAGCAACTTTTTTTGCACCTTCAAATCCTTTTTTTAAACCAAAGGTAACGATGCCACTCGACCCTTTTTTAAGATATTTTTTAGCTAGTTGATTATATTTAGAAGAATTAAGTCCAGGATAGTTTACCCAACTTACTTCACTCTGCTCTTCCAACCATTTTGCGATATTTAAAGCATTTTCAGAATGCTTTTGCATCCTAACTTCTAGAGTTTCTAAACCTTGAATTACTTGAAAACTATTCAAAGGACTTGGCGCACTTCCTAAATCTCTTAAACCTTCAACTCGAGTTTTAGCAATGAAAGCTAATGGTCCAAGTGCTTCATGATATTTTAAACCGTGGTAGGAAGGAGATGGTTCAGTAAATTCGGGGAACTTTCCACTTGAATAATCAAAGGTGCCCGCATCAATTATTATCCCACCTAAGGTAGTTCCGTTTCCTGTTATATATTTAGTAAGAGAATGAATAACTATGTTAGCCCCATGTTCTATAGGATTTAAAAGTGCAGGGGAAGCAATTGTATTGTCGACTATAAAGGGTACTTTCGCATCTTTTGCATGTTTGCTGATTCCTTTCAAATCAATTACATCAAGCTTTGGATTTCCCAAAGACTCTGCAAAAAAGACTTTGGTGTTTGGCTTGACAGCGTTTTTAAAATTATCAACATTATCTGGATCAACAAAAGTCGTAGTTATTCCAAACCTAGGTAAAGTATTGTTAAGCATATTGTATGTTCCACCATATAGACTATTTGACGCCACGATATGATCGCCTGATTTTAACAAAGTCATAAGTGTAGTCGCAATCGCTGAGGTACCAGAAGCGGTTGCTACTGCAGCAACACCTCCTTCTACGGCTGCTAATCGTTGTTCTAAAACATCATTAGTGGGGTTGTTAAGTCTTGTGTAAATATAACCAGACTCGGATAGAGAAAATAAATTTGCTGCGTGCTCAGAGTCATTAAACACATACGATGTTGATTGATAAATTGGCACGGCTCTGGTACCTTGTGTCTGTTTCACATCATGCCCTGCATGAAGTGCTTTAGTTGCTAATTTTAAACTCATTTTTCAAATATTTATTTATTTAAGTAATTATTTATTTTTTGTACGTAATTCAAGTTTTCCCATGTGAATAACTCAACTTGATGATTTACTTTTTCGTTATTTTTGTTTAGAAAAACTTTATTAATTTTTTTATGATCTCTTCCCATATGGCCATAAGATGAAGTTTCAAAATAAATTGGATTTCTAAGTGCTAGACTTTTTTCAATTGAATATGGCCTCAAATCAAAAATATTGTAGATCATTTCAGTAATTTCCGAATTTGTTAGTTTAAACTTCGAAGTTCCAAAAGTATTTACATTAATTGAAGTAGGTTCTGCTATTCCAATAGCATAACTCAACTGTACTAGTATCTTACTTGCGATTCCTGAAGCAACTAAATTCTTAGCTATATGCCTAGAAGCATAAGCTGCACTTCTATCAACTTTGCTGGGGTCTTTACCACTAAAAGCACCTCCTCCGTGGGCGCCCCAACCTCCATATGTATCAACAATTATTTTCCTTCCCGTAAGACCAGTATCTCCATGAGGCCCACCTATAACAAACTTACCGGTTGGATTAATAATAATTTTAGTGTTTTTATTATAAAGAGATCTAATATTTTTATGCTCATTATCAAATACACGTGGTAACAAAATTTCTACAATATCTCTTTTGATTTTGTCAACCATTCTTTTGTCATCTTTTTCGAAAGGATCATGTTGTGTTGAAATTAGTATTGTATCAATGGAAACTGGATTTCCGTTTTTATCATATTCTACCGTTACTTGAGATTTTGAATCTGGGCGTAAATATCCAATTTGATTTCCTTGTCTTCTTAAATTAGACAATTCCTTTAAGATTTTGTGAGACAAATCTAATGTTAGAGGAATTAAATTTTCTGTTTCTTCTGTTGCATATCCAAACATAATTCCTTGGTCACCAGCGCCTTGGTTTTCTTTCATACTTCTTTCAACACCTCGATTGATATCTTCTGACTGAGAATGAACTAAAGAAGATACTTCACATTCATTTGCACTAAATTTAATTTTTGAATCCGTATACCCAATCTTTTCAATTGTTTCTCTTACAATTTTCTCTATGTTTATCTGAGCATTTGATTTTACTTCACCTGCGACTATTACTTTATTAGTTGTAACGAGCGTTTCACATGCTACTTTACTGTCGGAATCAAAAGCTAAATAATTGTCAAGGATTGCATCACTAATTTGATCAGATACTTTGTCAGGATGCCCTTCGCTAACTGATTCAGAAGTAAAAAATGTATTCATTTAAATTGCTTTCTGGAAGGATTTGAAGATTACTTTGGAAAGCAATTCTGCTTTAGCATTTTTTTTTCGAGGTTTGCAATCAGACAAATCCTTCCTCGTTTATCTAAGCAAATATAATAAATTTTATTAAAAATTATTCTAAAAAAAAACCTACTTAATTTTTTATGTAATAAAATTGGTATTATTTTAGTGATTATACAAAACATTTATTAATTCTATTCATGCATATAGCTATTGCTGGTAATATAGGCGCAGGAAAAACTACACTTACAAAATTACTGTCCAAACATTACAGGTGGCAGGCCCACTATGAAGAAGTTCTGGAGAACCCTTATTTAGACGATTTTTACCATGAAATGGAAAGGTGGTCGTTTAATCTACAAATCTATTTTTTATACAATAGATTTAGTCAAATTCTTGATATTCAAAAAAGTGGAAAAAAAATTATTCAAGATAGATCTATATATGAAGATGCATATATTTTTGCTCCAAATTTACATTCAATGGGACTCCTTACAAAAAGAGATTTCGAGAACTATAAAAATATGTTTTCTCTCATGGAGAAACTGGTAAAAGGTCCTGATATTATGATTTATTTAAGGAGTAGTATTTCAAAACTTGTTGAAAATATACATCTAAGAGGAAGGGAATTTGAAAACTCAATAAGCATTGATTATTTAAGTAGATTGAATGAGCGTTATGAAGCGTGGGTTCAAAATTACGATAAAGGTAAGATTATTTCAATTGACATAGACAAAGTAAATTTTGTAGGAGATCCAAAAGCATTTGGTAGTGTCATAACCCTTGTTGACAAGGAGATTAATGGTTTGTTCTAATTCTAGTAATTAGTAGTACCAAACTAATACTCTAATTATATTAAATACTATATTTGCCTCAAAATTTTATAATATGAATCTAATCTCTTTAGTTCCACTATGTGGTATAATAGCCCTAATTTTTGTTTATGTTAAAAATAGATGGGTAACATCAAATGATGTCGGTTCTGAAAAAATGGAAAGAATTGCAAAAAATATTTCTGATGGAGCAATGGCTTTTCTCAAGGCTGAATATAAAATTTTAGCCGTTTTTGTCTTCTTTACTTCAATTTTATTGGCTCTAAAGGGAGAAAATGAAGGAACTAGTTGGTTAGTATCTGTTTCCTTTATACTTGGAGCAGTTTGCTCAGCTCTTGCAGGTTTCATTGGTATGAAAGTAGCCACTAAAGCAAATGTTAGAACAACCGAAGCAGCTAAGCATTCTCTGGGAAAAGCACTTGAAATTGCTTTTTCAGGCGGAGCAGTTATGGGGTTAGGAGTAGTAGGATTAGGAGTTCTTGGAATTGGTTCACTTTTTATTGTATACTCAGAGTTTTTCGAAAGCACAGATACTGTTATTAAATTAATATCAGGATTTTCATTGGGAGCCTCTTCTATAGCCTTATTTGCTAGAGTTGGTGGAGGGATTTATACAAAAGCTGCAGATGTTGGAGCAGACTTAGTTGGTAAAGTTGAAGCAGGTATTCCAGAAGACCACCCATTAAATCCGGCAACAATTGCTGATAATGTAGGCGATAATGTTGGTGATGTTGCAGGAATGGGAGCAGACTTATTTGAATCTTTTGTAGGTTCTATAATTGGAACTATGGTTCTTGGAGCTGCATTTATGAATCTTACTGAGTTTCAGGGAAATGAAATCAATGCTGTGATTTTACCATTATTTATTGCTGCAACCGGAATAATTATGTCGATAATTGGAACTTTTTTTGTTCGAGTAAAAGAGGGTGGAAGTCCACATAAAGCCCTTAATACTGGTGAGTTTTTATCTGCTTTTTTTGTTTTAGTAGCAACATATTTTTTAATTGATTTTTTCTTACCATCTTTATGGATGTTTGAAGGGAAAGAGTACACATCAAATGGTGTTTTTTTTGCAACTATCTCTGGACTAATCGTTGGCCTTTGTGTTGGAAAAGTGACTGAATACTACACTGCAACTGGGAAATCGCCAGTACTTTCGATAGTTAGACAATCTGAAACAGGTCCTGCAACAACAATTATAGCGGGTTTAGGAGTTGGAATGATATCAACTGCTATACCAATTTTATTGATTTCAGTAGCAATTCTATCTTCTTACTATTTTGCGGGATTATATGGTATTGCGATATCGGCAGTAGGAATGCTTGCTAATACAGGAATTCAACTAGCTGTTGACGCTTATGGTCCAATATCGGATAATGCCGGCGGAATAGCTGAAATGGCCGAATTACCTCCAGAGGTTAGAGAAAGAACGGACAAATTAGATGCCGTTGGAAACACAACAGCAGCAATCGGTAAAGGTTTTGCAATTGCTTCAGCAGCCCTAACCGCACTTGCACTCTTTGCTGCATTTATGCAAACTGCAAAAATTAAGACTATTGATATTTCTAATCCTATAGTTATGGTTGGTCTTTTAATTGGTGCCATGCTACCATTTGTGTTCTCTGCACTTTCCATGAATGCTGTTGGAAAAGCTGCCATGAGCATGATTGAAGAGGTAAGACGTCAATTTAAAGAACTTCCAAAACTTAAGGCGGCCTTAGAAGTAATGAAAAAATACAATTCCGATCTGTCAAAAGCCAGTAAAACTGATTTGAAAATTTTCGAAGAAGCAGATGGAATTGCAGAGTACGGTAAATGCGTTGAAATTTCTACCAATGCAGCATTGAAAGAAATGATTATTCCAGGTTTGATGGCAATATTAGTTCCTGTAGTTATTGGTTTTGGTGGAGGTGCAGAAATGTTAGGAGGTCTCCTAGCAGGTGTTACTTCCTCAGGGGTATTAATGGCAATATTTCAATCCAATTCTGGAGGTGCCTGGGATAATGCTAAAAAAATGATAGAAGAAGAGGGAAGAAAGGGTAGCGAAGCTCACAAGGCAGCGGTAGTAGGTGATACTGTTGGTGATCCATTTAAAGATACTTCCGGGCCTTCTCTAAACATATTACTCAAATTGATTTCGGTCGTTGCACTAGTGATTGCACCACTTTTAGTATAATAATTAATAATACATTACTTTTTTTACAGCTTTTATTACACTTTCAAAATTTGGCAACCACTCTTCTAATAGTCTAGGTGAGAAAGGTGCGGGTGTGTCAGCTGTATTAATTTTTTGAATTGGAGCATCTAAATAATCAAAAATTTGATTTTGGACTTGATAACAAATTTCAGTGGATACGTTTCCAAATGGCCATGCTTCCTCTAGAATAACTAATCTATTGGTTTTTTTAACTGATTCTAGAATAGTCTTGTGGTCCATGGGACGAATTGTTCTGAGATCTATTATTTCAGTACTTATACCTTCACTTTCTAATTTTTCAGATGCCTTTAATGCTTCTTTAATTATTTTACCAAAAGATACGATTGTCACTTGATTTCCAGATTTTACAATTTCAGCTTTACCAATAGGAAGGGTATATTCATTTTCTGGGATTTCTCCTTTATCTCCATACATTTGTTCAGATTCCATAAAAATAATAGGGTCATTGTCTCTTATAGCCGACTTAAGTAGTCCTTTAGCATCATAAGGATTGGAAGGTACAATCACTTTTAACCCTGGACAATTAGCGTACCAGCTTTCAAAAGCCTGTGAATGGGTTGCTGCTAATTGACCAGCTGAACCAGTCGGTCCTCTAAAGACAATAGGACATGGAAACTGCCCTCCTGACATTTGCCTTATTTTGGATGCATTGTTAATTATTTGGTCAATTCCAACCAAAGCAAAGTTAAAAGTCATAAATTCTATGATTGGCCTGTTTCCAGTCATAGTAGAACCAACCCCTATTCCTGCAAAACCTAATTCAGAAATCGGTGTATCTATAACCCGTTTAGGGCCAAATTCGTCTAACATCCCTTTGGAAGCTTTATAAGCACCGTTATATTCGGCGACTTCTTCACCCATTAAATAAATACTTTCATCTCTTCTCATCTCCTCTGACATTGCCTCTGCGATAGCTTCCCTAAACTGAACCGTTTTCATTTTATTTATAATTGAATTCAAATTTACAATTTTTAAAAATCTAAAACTCAAATTTATTAGATTTTGCCTCCCCTTTAACTTTGTTGAAAATTATTTAATTTATACATTAGTCATTATATGGTATTAGTTGAAATGATAATTAAGGGAATTTCTTATAGTCAAGGGCAAACAGGTGCATATGCATTAATTCTTTCCGAGGTAAATGGTGATAGAAACCTTCCAATTATTATAGGTGCATTTGAAGCTCAATCAATAGCCATAGGACTCGAAAAAGAAATAAATCCACCAAGGCCAATCACTCACGATTTAATGTACAATTGCTTTGTAAGGTATGGAATAATTGTAAAGCAAATCATAATACATAAATTAGTCGATGGAGTATTTTATTCCAGTTTGATATGTGTTAGAGATAAGATAGAAGAAATTATTGATGCAAGAACATCTGACGCTGTTGCTTTGTCAATTAGGTTTAATAGTCCAATTTTTACTTACGAAAACATTTTAAAAAAAGCTAGTTTCACAAATGAAAAAAGTAGTCAAGGCAATGGAAATAAAGATGATCAATGGATTAAAAACTTCATAAAAGAACAAACCTCAAGTGAAAAAGATAGAGACTTTAGTAAAATTAATTTGAAGGATTTAAAAGTTTTATTGAAGAAATTCGTGAAAGAAGAAGATTATGAGTCAGCTGCTAAAGTTAGAGATGAGTTATCTAACAGAAAAAAAGGTTAAACAACTTATCAACTTATTATTTTAATAAAAAAAAAAATAGGTTATAATAAAAATCATATTACGGATATATATTTGTGCAATGCAGCAGTATTTAGATTTACTTAAAAAAATAAAAGACTCAGGAGATTTTAAAAATGATAGAACTGGGACTGGTACACTCAGTTTGTTTGGATATCAAATGCGTTTTGACTTGTCAAAAGGGTTTCCAATGGTAACTACTAAAAAACTACATCTAAAATCAATAATTTACGAGTTACTCTGGTTTTTAAAAGGAGATACTAACATTTCATATTTAAAAGAAAATGGTGTTAGAATTTGGAATGAGTGGGCTGATGAAAATGGTGACTTGGGCCCAATTTATGGTTTTCAATGGAGAAACTGGAATAATGAGGGAATTGATCAAATTAAAGGAGTAATTAATTCTTTAAAAACAAATCCTAGCAGCAGGAGACTCCTTGTTACAGCCTGGAATCCAAGTGTACTGCCTGACAATAGTCAGAGTTTTTCAAAAAATATTCAAAGTGGAAAAGCTGCTTTACCTCCTTGCCATGCATTTTTTCAATTTTATGTTTCAAATTCAAAGCTTTCCTGCCAACTTTATCAAAGGAGTGCAGATGTTTTTTTAGGAGTTCCATTTAACATAGCCTCTTATTCTCTTTTGACCATAATGGTTGCTCAAGTTTGCGGTTTAAAACTTGGAGAATTCATTCACACATTTGGAGATGTTCATATATATTCTAACCACCTTGACCAAGTAAATCTTCAACTTAAAAGGAAACCAAAAAAATTACCAAAAGTTAAAATTAATAACGCCATAGACGATATTTTTAAATTTACATTTGATGATTTTGAACTTATTGATTATAATCCTCACCCAGCGATCAAAGCAGCTGTTTCAATTTAAAATTGATTGTGATTAATAAAAGTGAATTAGTTAAGATTTTTTAAGCATGAATAGGTCAAATCAAAAAATTACAATGATTGCAGCAGTTGCAGAAAACAACGGTTTAGGATTGGATAATAAACTCGTTTGGCACATCCCCCGCGATTTGAAGCATTTTAAGGACTTAACGTATGGTCATTGTATAATAATGGGAAGAAAAACTTTTGAGTCTCTACCCAAAGCATTACCGCACAGAAAAAATATAGTTTTATCCAGACGTAAGAATATTACTTACAATGGTGCTGTTGTTGTTAATAGTATTGATAAAGCAATTGAGGAAACAAAACGTGATTCCAAACCTTATATAGTTGGTGGAGGCGAGATATATAGGTTATTTATTAATTATTCATCCTGTATCGAACTAACAAGAATTCATCACAAATTTGAAAGTGATACATTCTTTCCAAAAATTGATTTAAAAAAGTGGGAAGTTATCAAAAGACTTGACATAAAAAAATCTGAAAAGGAAAAATATAATTATTCATTTTTAACATATAAAAAAAAATCATGAGATATGCTCAAGTTTTTCCAGGTCAAGGATCACAATTTATAGGAATGGGAAAGGATTTATTTGATCAATACGTAGAGGCTAAAAACTATTTCTTTGAAGCAGACAAAATTCTTGGTCATAAAATTACGGAAATTATGTTTGAGGGAAACCAAAATGATCTCACAGAAACTAACGTCGCTCAACCTGCTATATTTATTCACTCAATTATTAAATCAAGATTGTTTAAAAGAAAAGGGGAAATAGTTGGTGTAGCTGGTCATTCACTTGGAGAGTTCAGTGCTCTAGTAGTTTCAAATTCAATATCATTTCAAGATGGACTAAAACTTGTGAAAGTTAGAGCTAATGAAATGAAAAGGGCTTGCGAGATAAATCCCGGAACAATGGCAGCTGTAATTGGGCTTGAAAACGAGATTGTAGAAAGTTGTTGTAAAAGAATTAAAGGAGTTGTAGTTCCAGCAAATTACAATTGTCCTGGACAAATTGTAGTTTCAGGAGAAAAAAAAGCAATTGTTGATGTGACAAGAATTTTAAATGAAAATGGGGCTAGAAAAGTTATTCCAATAAATGTTGGAGGGGCATTTCACTCACCTTTAATGTTTCCAGCCAAAAAAGAATTAGAAAAATATATTCAAAAAATTGAATTTAAAAAGCCTTCATTTCCTATTTACCAAAATTCAGTTGGTAAAGGGGTTTCGCGTGTTGAAGAAATTAAAAAAAATTTAGTCGATCAACTTATTAATCCTGTGCTTTGGACACAATCTGTAAATCAAATGATAGATGATAATATTAGAGATTTTGTTGAAATTGGACCTGGAAAGGTACTACAAGGTCTGATTAAAAAAATAAATCCTGGTGTAAATATGGAATTTTAATCATATTTAATTCAAACACTTTACTATCTTATTTGTGATGTAATCAATCTGCTCAATTGAAAGTTCAGTATGCATTGGCAGCGAAATAACTTCTTTAACAGCCTTATTTGTAACTGGGAAAAGTTTATTGTCTACCTCAGGACTATAATAAGCTTTTTGTTTATGTAGAGGTACCGGATAGTAAATTCCAAAAGGAATAGAATTTTTGGTTAAATATTCAGCTAACAAATCTCTTTTAGAATCTAAAATTCTCAAAGTGTATTGATGGAAAACATGACTTTGCGGATCATTGGGTATATTTGGAGTTATTATGTTATTAATTCCTTTAAGATTGTTTGAATATCTTAAAGCGGAATTCCTTCTTCTTTCATTATAATCATCCAGGTACTTGAGTTTTACATCTAAAATTGATGCTTGCATGGAATCCAATCTAGAATTCAATCCAACTAAGTCGTGATAATATCTTTTATCCATACCATGATTGGCAAGTATTCTGATATTTTTTGCCAAAGAATCTTTATTTGTAAAAATAGCACCACCATCCCCATAAGCTCCTAAGTTTTTTGATGGGAAAAAAGAGGTGGTCCCGATATCCCCAATTGTTCCAGTTTTTTTCTTCTCTCCATCTTTAAAAGTATATGATGCTCCTAAAGCTTGAGCGTTATCTTCGATAATTTGAAGTTTATATTGTTCTGCTATTTCAACTATTTTTTCCATCTCGGCAGATTGACCAAATAAATGGACTGGAATTATAGCTTTTGTCTTTGATGTAATCGCTTTTTCTATAGATAAAGGGTCAATATTAAATGTTTGCTCGTTAATGTCTACCAATTTAAGTTTTAAACCCATTAATAGAACTACTTCTGCAGTAGATGCAAATGTGAAGTTTGAAGTAATAATTTCATCTCCAGGACTCAAATTTAAACTCATTAATGCTAACTGAAGAGCATCTGTTCCGTTTGCACAAGGGATTACATGTTTAACATTTAAATATTTTTGCAAGTTACTTTGAAATTCTTTTACAGCTGGCCCATTAATAAAGCTAGTCGTATTTAGCACGGAATCTAATGCAGAATCAACCTCGACTTTAATAGCTTCATACTGACCATTAAGGTCAACCATCTTTATAGATTTCATGAAAAAATTTTAGTAAAGGTAAAAAACCATTTAATTATAAAGTACTACAAATAAACTATTTTTGTGCTTATGATTTACTCTTCGTTATATGAATTTTGTTTTGCAATAATTAAGATTTTAAGTGTTTTTGTTCCAAAGATTAAAAAATTTTTAAAAAGTCGTGACAGAATTTCAAAAGATATTAGACATTTTAAGAATTCTAAAAATAATTTTATTATATGGGTTCACTGCTCGTCAATGGGTGAGTTTGAACAAGTAAAACCACTTTTAAAAAAGATTAAAAGATTTAAACCCATAACCGATTTTGTGATTACCTTTTTTTCTGAATCAGGTTATAGTTCTGCTATAAAGTACAGTGACGCTAAAATAATCACATATTTACCCTTTGACAGAAAAAAAGAATTAAATCATTTTTTAAATAAAATTAAACCTAAAGCTTTGCTCCTCGTGAAAAATGAATTTTGGCCTAATCTTATCAGATGTGTCCATAAGGCAAACATAAAAATTTTTTCAATTTCCTCTAATTTTAGGAGGAGCCAAATTTTCTTTAGTTCATTTTCTTTTGGTATGGTATCTATTTTGAAAAAGATAAATTATTTTTTTGTGGTAAATGAAAACGACAAATTGCTCTTAAAAAGTTTAAATATATCTAATGTACAAGTAACTGGAGACACTCGCTTTGACAGGGTTTTGGAAAATTTTACTAACTATAAAATTGATAAAACAATTAGAAAGTTTTTAAAAAATTCTAATAATTTTATAATAGGGAGCAGTTGGATGGAAGACAACAAAGTTTTACTAAGTTCTTGCGATAATAATACCCCTGTAAAGTGGATAATAGCACCACATAAAATTGACTCAAAATCTATCTCAGATTTAGAAAAATTAATTCCTATAGACTATGCTAAATGGTCAACTTTTGATTTTAAAATTGATTTTAATAAAAAAGTTTTAATTGTAGATCAAATTGGAGTTTTGAGTTCACTGTATAAATTTTCAAAATTTGCTTATGTAGGTGGAGGAATGGGTAATAAAGGTTTACATAACACATTAGAGCCTGCCGTTTTTGGAATTCCGATAATAATAGGTAAAAATTTTAGCAGGTATCCAGAAGCACTTGAAATGTATAAACTGGGCGGAATTTTATCTGTTTCAACAAAAAATGAATTCAGGACCATTTGGGAAAAGCTAACTAAAAATGAAAAAATATGTCTTAAAATGGGGAAAGTAAATTATAATTTTGTAAGAAGAAGAGTTGGTTCCACTGACAAAATAATTTCCTACCTCAATCAATATTTGATATGAATAAAATATTTAGGTTCATTTATAATTTATAGTTTTACAAACTAATTTAAGGAACACAGAACTATGAGTTATGTAAGAACTATGTTATATGAGAAAGAAAGAAAATTGATTGAAGATCCAAACTTTAGTTTTATATTTTTAATTTGCTTATTTACATTTTTAACTATATCAGCCCAAGGGGATTTTAAGGGTCTCAAACACTGGGAAATTCCAAGTAAAAACCCCGACAGAATTATATTAACCTTTTATGGTGATCCAACTTCATCCAGAGCTGTAACATGGAGAACTAATACCGAAATAGAAAATAGTGTGGCTCAAATTTCAGAAGCTACTGTAAACGCAAATATTGAATATAAGCCAAAAACTTATAAAGCATCTATTGAAAAATTAAAATTAGGTCAGTATAAAAGAAATAATTCGTTTTCTGTAAACTACCACAGCGTTGTTTTTAAAGATCTTAAGCCAAACACTCTTTATGCATATAGAGTTGGAGACGGTGATAAATTCTGGTCAGAATGGATACATTTTAAAACCGCGAAGAAAGATTATTCAAAAACTGAATTTGTTTTTTTCGGCGATTCCCAAAATAGGCTCTTATCGCATTGGAGTCGAGTTATTCGTATGGCCTATCAAACTGCCCCTAACGCTTCATTTGCAATTCACGGGGGAGATCTAGTTGATGACGCCCACCGAGATTACGAATGGGCAGAGTGGTTCAAAGCTGGAAGTTTTATTCATAGCCAATGGACTGCTATACCTGTACTGGGAAATCATGAGTATTGGCCATTAATTGCTGAAAGTGAGCAAGAATTTACCTCAATTCATTGGCGTCCTCAATTTACACTTCCAGTAGAAGAAGGCCTAAATAAAAATTTACGTGAAACTGTTTATACAGTGGATTATCAAGATGTTCGAATTATTGTTTTAAATTCAAATTTTAACCTTAATACACAAACAAAATATATTGAAGAAAAACTTAAAACCTCTACTGCCAAGTGGAATATAATCACTTGCCATCACTCTATTTTTTCTCCTGCCTTGGGACGTGATTTTAGATATGGACGTAAAAATTGGAAACCATTATTTGATAAATATAATGTAGATCTTGTTCTTAATGGACATGACCATACTTATGCCCGAGGACATGTTCCCAAAATATATGAAGATGATATTGAATCCAATGAAATTAAAACTGTATATGTAACTTCTGTTAGTGGACCAAAATTTTATAGACTAGATCGTAAACAATTAATAGAAGGATATGTTGACGATGGATATAAGTCAGATAAAATATCCCATCTTGTCCAATTTTTTCAAGTTATTAAAATAAATGAAAACAAGCTCACATATGTTGCCTATACAGCCACTGGAAAAGAGTACGATAGGGCTGTTATTATTAAAGACTTTGAAAGCGGAGAAAAAAAGTTTTATCAGCAAAACGAAGACCCTAAGTAGTAATTAAATATATAAAAAATTGGACATGAGGTTATTTTTCTTTTCAACCTATATTACCTTCTATTCCTTAAACCTATGTTTTTCCCAGTCTATAAAACTTGAATTGTCGAAAAAAAATAAAGCTTCTACAAACATCATTTTAATGATTGCCGATGGAGCTGGATTATCACAAATAACAGCGGCACTGTATGAAAACGATAATAAATTAAATTTAGAAAATTTTAAAGTGGTTGGATTTCAGAAAACCCATGCTATTAATTCACTTATAACAGACTCTGCTGCCTCTGGAACTGCTATGGCATGCGGGATAAAGACTGTAAATGGAGCTATAGGAGTAGATCCTGAAAATAAGCCATATGAATCCATTTTAAAAATTTGTGAAAAAAAGGGATATAATTCTGGAATGATAGTAACTTCAAGCATTGTTCATGCTACCCCCGCATCTTTCTATGCAAATGTTTTTTCAAGAGCAGAATATCAAGAAATCGCATATCAATTAAGTAAAAGTGACGTGGATTTTTTTATTGGAGGTGGCGAGAAACATTTTATCAAGAGAAATGATAAAAAAAATTTGATTAATGAAATGAAAGAATGGGATTTTGTAAATAACCTTGATGAGTTTGATTCGTCAACTTCAAAAAAAGTTGGTTATTTTATAAGTTATGAAGAACCTCCAACTTTAAAGGAGGGAAGAAAACCACTTCTCGATGTTGGACTTAATTCTGTCCTAAAAAAGTTGAAGTCAATGGAGAAGCCTTTTTTTTTATTAGCTGAGGGATCACAAGTAGACTGGGGAGGACACGACAATGATCTTGAGTACGTGACAAATGAATATATTGAATTTGATAGAGCAATTGGAGTTGCTTTAAAATTTGTTGACGAAAACCCAAATACTTTACTTGTTGTTACAGCTGATCACGAAACTGGTGGACTAGCAATCACATCTGATAAAGTCAAAAAACTAAATTCTAAAGCAAGATTTTCTACAAAAGGTCATAGTGCTTCAATGGTGCCAGTTTTTTCTAAAGGAATTGGTTCAAAAGAATTTTCTGGAATTTATGATAATACTGAAATTTTTTACAAAATGATGTTACAGATAAAATAATTATTTAGTTCTAGCAGCCAACACCACATTGTCTTTAAACTTTTTATCATCTTCAATAATATCGAAGAAACTTTCAATGTATGTGTATGCTTCATCATATTCAGATGCATTGTCAAAATCGGCCTCAAATGATTTTATTAAAGAAAGCATATCACTTTTTTTCTCTATAAAAATGTCCCTGACTTTATAAAAAACATCATCGTCTCTTTTGAAGCCTCGGTACTTTCTTTGTCTAATGTTAGCAATGTTTAGAGTTTCATTAACCACAGCATAGCTTGGATTTATAAATCCAGACATATCAAAATCATAAGGAAGAGGAATAATCAATTTGTCAATGTAAAGCAGTTTATTGTTGTGCTGGTAAGCAGTTGAAAAATCAGTGTTGCCAATCATATATTGAAACATAGCATTTCTTACTGAAGAATCTGCATCCATAGCTAATGGAGGAATAAATCTTTCAAAAACTTTACCGTTGTGCAATTGAGCAACCTTTTTATCGTCCTCAATTAAAAATGCATTTAATTTTTCAACTACTGGTTTTTTCTTCTTGGATAGATCAGTGAACTCTAGTGATAATCTTCTTGTTTTAAAATGGTAGGGATATACCATTTCAAAAAGCTTATAAACAATAAATTCCTTCAAGATATTATCGTTTTTATCTTTTTGTTTTAGGCATGGTAAAACCAGTTTCATTTTCTTGTGACCTTCAAAAACAGTTCCCTTAGTTTGTTTCTTTTTAAAATCCACTTTTATTGGAGGGTAGTAGCAAGTAGACCTTCTAAAATTACCTCTAGCTCGAATACCTATTTCCATTTCTTGGAATGAATCGCCAATTTTATAGGCAAAATTAGTATCAAAATAAATTGAATCAACAATACTTTTTTTAAGTGTTTTAGGGATAAATGATATTTTTGCCTCTAATGTCTCATTAGATAAAAAGAATTTATCTTCGGTTTTTTGGGCTATCATTAACGATGTAGATAATAATAGAATAAGAAATTGTTTCATATATTGCAGTTAATTGTATATAAATTTAAAAAAAAAATAAGTGAGTCAATATTTTTCGATAATAAATGTGAGAACTCTTTATACTATGATTATTTCGGTACTGATTCCTATTATCTGTTACGAATACGATATAGTTTATGATATTGACTTAACTCTTATAAGTATTGCAATTATTTTCCCTCTGGTTTTTGCTATTAGAGGGGCGTTTAGAAGAAGAGAAAAGGCTCTTGAGCATTTAAGTAAAATAAGAAGCTCTCTGATGTCAATTAAATTTGGATTTATGACGAATGAGAAGTTAAGCAAGGAGGAGCTTGAAACTGGAAAAATACTTTTAATTAATATTTTAAAAGAGTTAACATCTCATCTTCAAGGCGAAAATGAAACTAGATCTGAACTAGATAATTCCATACAAAGTTTAATAAATTTTACAAACAGTAATCCTGAAAGTATTTCTAGAGCTGTTAAGGGTAAAGTTGTTGGTTACCTTCAAAAGGTTCAGGAAGGTATTGAAAACTGCCTTGCAATTCATATACATAGAACACCTATTAGTTTAAAAGCTTATTGTAAAATATTTATATATATTTTTCCTATCATTTATACTCCATCAATTATAAATAAAATTGGAGTAGAGAATCCACAATGGTTAACTTTCTTTGTAATAATTCTAAGTGAATTTATATTAATTTCATTATATAATATTCAAGATGATATGGAATATCCCTTTGACAAGCAAGGACTAGACGATATCAAACTTGAAGAGTTTTTGATAGAAAATAAATAGTATTTTTTGTGCGGGTGAAGGGACTCGAACCCCCACGCCGTGAAGCACTAGATCCTAAATCTAGCGTGTCTACCAATTTCACCACACCCGCTTAAAGATTGCAAATATAGATAAGTTTTATCAAATATTTTTTACATTAACAATTCTAAAAATTTTTTTTAAACCCATTTATCAATGATAAATTTTTCAGAAAAAGAAAAAAATAAATTTTTAAGTGAACTATTTGAGTTCTTGAAAATTCCCTCTATAAGTGCTGATCCAAGTCATCAAAAAGAAATGGAAAAATGTTCAAAATGGTTGGAAGGATGCTTTAAAAATTCAGGTTGTGACAATGTTGAAATTATTAAAACAAAAGGACACCCAATAGTTTATGCCGATAAATTAATAGACAAAAATCTTCCCACTATTTTAGTTTATGGCCATTACGATGTCCAGCCACCTGATCCAATCTTATTATGGGATTCTCCTCCATTTGAGCCATTAGTAAAAAAGACAAAAATACATCCTGAAGGTGCTATATTTGCTAGAGGGGCTTGTGATGACAAGGGACAAATGTTTATGCACATCAAAGCATTAGAATGGATAACAAAAAAAAATAAATTAAATTTTAATATAAAGTTCTTAATTGAAGGTGAAGAAGAAGTTGGTAGTGATAATCTAGAAATTTTTATTTCCAAAAATAAAGATTTACTAAAGTCTGATATTATTTTAATTTCTGACACTAGTATGAAAAGTAACACCATTCCTTCAATCACCACAGGACTTAGAGGAATTTCATACATGGAAATTAAGCTTAAAGGTCCAAATAGGGACCTTCATTCCGGGACATATGGAGGAGGTGTAGCAAATCCAATCAACATTCTATCTAAATTAATTGCTAGCATGCACGATGAAAAAATGAAAATTACCATTCCTGGATTTTATGATAAAGTAGTGGATTTAAATTTTAAAGACAAAAAAGAAATTTTAAAAGCTGCTGTAAACGAAATTGATTTTAAAAAGTCTATAGAGATAAAAGAAACATATGGAGATACTGATTTTAGTCTTACTGAGAGGCTTTCTACACGTCCAACATTAGATGTAAATGGGATTTATGGTGGATATACGGGTGAGGGTTCAAAAACGGTCCTTCCAAGTGAGGCTCGTGCTAAAATTTCGATGAGACTAGTTCCAAACCAAGACTGGAAAGAAATTAGTGAATTATTTAAAGATTATGTTCAAAACATTATTCCTAAGAATGTTACAGCCACCATTAAGACACACCACGGAGCAGAACCTTACGTCACAGCAACAAAGAGTTTAGCCTACGAATCTGCTATGATGGCTTATAAAAAGAGTTTTGGTGTAAAACCATTTCAACAAAGAGGGGGTGGAAGCATTCCAATTGTTCCAATTTTTGAAAAAGAGTTAGGTGTTAAAAGTATTCTAATGGGATTTGGATTAGATTCTGACGCAATCCACTCACCTAATGAACATTTTGGACTATTGAATTTTTTTAAAGGTATCGAAACAATAATATATTTTTACGAATTCTATACAAAAAAATTTAAGGTTAAATTATAAAAAAATCAGAAGCAATTTGATCAGTATAGTATTTATTTTGTTGATTTACTTTGATAAATTTTTTTTCCAAATATAAATTCCCAAGGCCAAGGTGTTTTTTTAATTTTCCCTGAAAAAAGGAATCGAATGATTTGAATTTTTTTCTGATTTCTGATGAGGATAATCCTTTAGAAATCGAGAAGCCTGTCATAATGGTTTCATTATAAACATCCTTCTGAGATAACCATTCACTCTTTAGTGGTTTTTTTGATTTATTAATTTGTATCATATACTCACTTGAATCACTACAGTTAGCACTCCTTGATTCATTAAAATAGCTACACGCTGAAGGACCAAAACCCAAATATGGTCTTCTATTCCAGTAGTTTAAATTTTGTTTTGAATAATTTCCGTTTTTTGAAAAGTTTAGATATTCATATTGTTCAAAACCATATTCAATAAGTTTTTCACAATAGAGATTATATTGATCCATAACTAATTTTTTATTAAAAGATTTCCCTTTATAGGCCACATTACTTAATCCAATATTATATTCTTCTAATGTTAAGTGAGCTAGGTCATTTTCATTTATTTTATCTAACAATTTGTCCAAGGTTTCGTTTGACAATTTTGGGGTTCCAAATATTAAGTCTATTGAGAAATTTCGAAAAAATTTCGATGCCAGGCTTAGCTTTTCGAAAAAAAAATTATTTGATTTTTCATTTATATGATTTTTATACAGTGAAGAGTAAGTTCTAACACTTAATCTGTTCACTTTTGTTTTGCTTATTTCTAGTAAATTTTGACTTTTAAGTTTTTCAAAATCTAGTTCCAAGGTGATTTCTACTTTATTATCGAAGGAATAATAACTATTTAATTTAAAAATTAAATCCTCTAAAAAAATTGGTGACAGGTGGTGATTATTAGATGATTTAATATAAATCGATTGTAATAAATCTTCTTGTAATTCACCATGTCTTAGATCTATCTCCTTTAAAATTGCAAATTCAATTTTTCTTTTAAAATTCAAATCTATTGAATCTGGAATGTTGATATATATCGAAGACACTAAAGGTTAAAAGTTGGTTTTTTTTGGGTTTTGTTGAACATATGACTTCCAACTAGAAAATTTTGTTTCTTTGTTGACTTGGTTGTTATTAAAATGATGACAAACAGCTGCTGCCAAACCATCTGTAGAATCCAAATTTTTGGGTAATTCATCGAAGGCTAGTAAATTTTTCAACATTTTAGCAACCTGCTCTTTACTAGAATTACCATTTCCAGTAATAGACATTTTGATTTTTTTTGGAGAATACTCTGTTATTGGAATTTGCCTTGATAAACCTGCAGCCATTGCTACTCCCTGTGCCCTTCCTAGCTTTAACATGGATTGTACATTTTTTCCAAAAAAGGGTGCTTCAATAGCAATTTCGTCAGGATTATAATTGTCAATTATTTCAACTGTACGATTGAAAATATGGTTTAATTTTAAATAATGATTATTTAGTTTTTTAAGATTGAGTTCGTTTAATAACATAAATGACATTTTGTTATTTAAAACTTTAATTAATCCATATCCCATTATTGTTGTCCCTGGATCAATTCCCAAAATAATTTTTTCTCTCATAATTTTATGGAGATGCAGTAATTCTTATGGGAAGTTTAATTTTAGATTTTACATAAATACCAACATTGGTTTTTGTTGCAGGTAATGCTTTTGGAAGGGATGAAATCGTTGAATTAATCATTTCAGAAAGAGTAGGAATAGCATCGTAAACTATTGAACCGTTTTCAACGTTATCTAAAGCTATATTTCCATCCTCATCAACAATTATACTTAAAATAATTTCTTCATCAATTTTTTGGTTTGAAATTAGTTCTTCGTAAGACAGTGAATTATATATAGAATTAGCAATTTCATCCTTGAAACAATCAAATTGTTCCTTTATTTCTATACCACTGCAAATTTCGAAAGTTGGCATTTGGTCTTTATCACTCCATTGAGAAGCTTTTTTAATTTGTTGAGGTGTATAAGTCTTTGTAGAAAAGTTTTCACAACCAGTGATTAAAAAGCAAAAAACGAAAAAATTTAAAAGTAATTTAATTTTATTCATGTGATAAATGTGTTTTAGTTTGTCATTAAATGTACAATTTTTTTTACTTTGATTTTTATTAATAAAATGAACTAATATTTTGGACCAACTGTTAGAATTAATGGGATTAATTTTAATGATTTTAGGTTTGATTGGCTGTTTTATACCTATCATTCCTTCTCCAATAACAAGTTGGTTTGGCTTTTTAATTCTTTATTTCAGCTCTAATGTTTCAATTGATTTTAAATTTTTAACTTTTACTTTAATAATTTCAATTATATTTTTTTTAGGAGACTTTTATTTACCATTGTTGGCAGCTAAAAAGTTCGGAAGTTCTAAAAAAGGAGTTTTAGGTACTGGAATTGGACTGTTTTTGGGATTTTTTATTCTTGGACCAATAGGAGTGATATTGGGAGCTTGCATAGGAGCATTCATAGGTGAATTAATAAATAACAAAAGGGGTGATAAGATTTTAAATGGTGTAATTGGTTCAATTGTTGGAATTTTGTCTGGAATTATTTTAAAATTTATGGTTAGTCTAGTTTTTCTATACATTTATTTAGAAAAAATTTTTAAAATTTATTTTTAAGGAAAAATTAATATAGACCAATGTTTTTTGACAAATTCTCTTAATTTTGTCAAGTGAAATTATTCTTAATATCCTTTATACTCATTGCACTTTCATTTGCGGGTATTGCAATAAAAATCATTTTTAAAAAAAATGGAGAATTTAGTGGAACATGCGCTAGTCAAAGTCCTTTTTTAAATAATCAAAATGAACCGTGTTCATTGTGTGGTAAAATTCCATCTGAGGACAATTGTAAATCGAAACAGGCTACCTAGATATAATTGAATAAAAATTTTGAACCACATGGTTTATAAATCTATAGAGGATGCAGTTGAAGCAGCAAAAAAAAACGATCAACGTGCTTTTGGTTTTTTATATGATGAATGTTGGGACTATATATATGGCTATGTTTTTAAAATATCAAAGGATGAAAGAATTGCTGAAGAATTGTCTTTAAAAACCTTATCTAAAGCTTTCGATAAGATTGATAAATTTAATTCAGAATTTAAGTTCAAGAGTTGGGTTATAACAATTTGTAAAAATCTCCATATTGACTATATCAGAAAGCAAAATGCTAGTAATAAAATTGAATTATATATTACAGAAAGAAAAAAATTTAACTATAAGATTACTGACGAAATCCTCTCCCCGGAAGATGAATTAATAAAAAATCAAAATATTAATAACCTATTAGAAAAGATTAAAAAATTAAAGCCAACTTATGAAAAGGTGATTAAAATGAAATATTTTCAAGAAATGACTTACAAGGATATTTCTCATAAAACACAAATCCCGCTGAATACCATAAAAGTAATGATACTGAGAGCAAAAAAAATTTTAGCAGAATTAATATCTAATGAAAATTCTAAATCTTAGAAAGCTAGGCCCTGGGCTATTATTTGCAGGTGCCGCTATTGGAGTTTCTCACCTAGTACAATCTACAAGAGCAGGTGCTGATTTTGGCTTTGGATTACTTTGGGCATTAATAATTTCTGTGGTTTTAAAATACCCTTTTTTTCAATTTGGTTCTAGGTTTGCTTTAGCTACCAAATTGAGCTTATTGGATGGATATTATAAACTTGGAAAAATTTACCTTTTAATGTTTTTTTTAATTAGTATTGGAACAATTTTTACCATCCAAACTGCAGTCACTATTGTAACCGCTTCACTAGCAACCACAATACTAGGCTATTCTCTAAACCCAGTGATGCTTAGTACATTGATTATTTTATTATGTTTTGCAATACTTTTGGTTGGAAACTATAAATTTCTTGACACATTAATCAAAATTATAATATTAGCTCTTACTGTAAGTACAGTTATTGCACTGTTAGTTGCAATAACAAAAAATAGCGATTCATTTAATTTTTCTCAAGTTTTTCCTTACGAAACATCAATTATTTTTCTTGCTGCATTAATCGGTTGGATGCCAGCACCTCTAGATATTTCAGTCTGGCAATCTCTGTGGATTCTTGAGAAAAGAAAAACAAATTCAATTTCCTTTGATGAAGGTATTTTTGATTTTAATATTGGTTATTTTGGAACTTTTATTCTTGGAATTTGCTTTTTAAGTCTAGGTGCACTAGTAATGTTTGGAAGTGGAACTGGGTTTTCTGACGTTGGAAGTGTTTTTGCTGGACAATTCATAAAACTATACACCTCTACACTTGGAGAATCGGTTTATCCTATAATTGTAATTGCTGCCTTTACAACAATGTTCAGTACTACACTAACTACTTTAGATGCGTCTCCAAGATCTATGCAAAAATCTAGTCAATTGTTATTTCCTGAGACTAATTTATTAGACTACAAATTTTGGCTAATGATTTTAAGTATAGGTACTATTTGTATTTTTTCGCTACTATTAGATGAAATGGGAACATTAGTTCAAATTGCGACAGTACTTTCATTCGTTACAGCACCTTTTTATGCATATTTAAATTTAAAATTGGTTACTAGTGATTTAATGCCGTCAAAATATAAGCCAACCAGGCTTTTAATAAATTTCAGCTATGTTGGATTGGTTTTTCTAACTCTTTTTGCTATAATTTTTATGAATATAATAATCTAAAGTTATTTATATTTGTACTGGATTATGAAGATGGACGTCAAAACGGATATAATTGCAAAAAAGCCAAAGTGGATTAAAGTAAAACTTCCAATTGGAAAGAAGTATACTGAATTAAGAAATTTAGTAGAAAAAAACAAATTAAATACAATTTGTACATCTGGAAGCTGCCCAAATATGGGAGAGTGTTGGGGTGAAGGCACCGCAACATTTATGATTTTAGGGAATATCTGTACTCGGTCATGCCAATTTTGTGGTGTTAAGACAGGTAGACCCGGTATAGTAGATTGGAATGAGCCATTGAAAGTTGCAAGGTCCATTGAAATAATGAAGGTTAAGCATGCTGTCATTACATCTGTTGACAGAGACGACCTCAAAGACGGTGGGGCATCGTTGTGGGTAGAGACAATTAGATCTATAAGAAAACTAAACCCGGCTACAACACTGGAAACATTGATTCCAGATTTCAAAGGAAAAAGTAAAGATCTTGATAAGATTATTGAAGTTATGCCTGAAGTCATTTCTCATAATCTCGAGACAGTAAGAAGGCTTACTCGTGAAGTAAGGGTTCAAGCTAAATATGATAGAAGTTTGTTCGTATTAAAATATCTTAAAGAACAAGGTGTAAATAGAACAAAATCTGGAATTATGCTAGGTTTAGGTGAAACCGAAGGTGAAGTTCTTGAAACTCTCCGTGACCTTAGAAATGCTAATGTTGATGTAGTTACAATTGGGCAATATCTTCAACCATCAAAAAAATTACTTCAGGTTAAAGAATTTATAATACCAGAACAATTTGAAAAATATGCTCAAATCGCCAGGGACATAGGATTTATTCATGTTGAAAGTGGACCACTGGTTAGGTCTTCATACAAAGCTCACAAACATATCAACTAAATTGATTTTCCTTTTTTAAAATCAGAGTTTTCAATAATCTAGAGTCTTCTTCATTAAACTGAATATTTATCTTAACATAGAAAAGTAAATCTGAATTCATATTTTCTTGTAATTTATAATAATCTTTCTCAGTTGTGAGAATGAGATTTCCGTCGCTGAGAGAAAAAATTTTATTTGTATCTTTTTTTGTGTATGTGAAATGGTCTTTATAATCTATCGTTTTAAAATTTAACCCTTTCATCTTGAGTTCTCTAACCAACAATGTGTTATCTGCAATACCAGTTACTAAAATGAAAGGAACTCTTTTGAGAATGTTTATAGGCAGCTTTTTTTTTCTTCCGAAAATGTATTCATTATATTTTATCTTACTGAAGAAAACTTTTTGTTTTAAATTGACATTTAGTTCAGAAATAAATTTTTCCTTTTGATCAACAGATAACTCCGTCGGGCATTTTGTAACAATTATTATATCCGCTCTACATGAAGACTTTCTTGATTCTCTTAAGTTACCAGAGGGAAACAAATGATCTTTAAAAAATGGTTTTGTGTACTCTGTTAAAAGAATCATAATGTTTGGTTTAACCCATCTATGCTGATACAAATCATCCAGAATAAAAATATTTTTTAAATTTTTGTTTATTGATTCTATCAACCTTGTCATACCTTCCCTTCTGCTATTACATACTGCTACTCTAATATTTTGATTTTGCTTATAGAACATAAAGGGCTCATCTCCAAAATGAATAGCAGTAGAACTTTTATTTGCTATTTGAAAACCAATTGATTTTCTTCCATATCCCCTACTCAAAATATTTATCATATACTTCTCATTTAAAATTTCTGCCAGGTAACTAACCAAAACCGATTTACCGGTACCACCCAGCGAAATATTTCCAACTCCAATAGTAAAGTAATCAAATCTGTGCTCTTTAAATATTCCAGCATCGAAAAAAAAGTTTCTAATAGATGTTAGAAGATTGAGGATTATAGAGAATGGGTAAAGAACTATTTTTCTTATTAAAGACATATTATTTTAAACATCATAAATATACACTTAAAAAAAATTGGATACTTTTAAATAATAATTATCATAATGAAACTAGAAAAAATTATTAATGAAATTGAAAAAATATTCCCTTTAAAAACAGCAGAGGATTTTGATAACGTTGGTTTGTTGTTAGGAAAAAAACATGTCGATTGTAATAAGTCTCTTATTTGTCATGATGTTACAGATGAAATAATTGATGAAGCAATACATAACAAGTGTGAATTGATAATATCCTATCATCCTTTGATATTTAATAGTCTAAAAAAAATAAATTATAAAGACAGAATAGGGAGAATAATTACAAAACTGATTGAAAATAAACTTTCCCTATATTCAATTCATACCTCATTTGATAATTTAAAAAATGGTTTAAATTTTGAACTTGGGAGGATTTTAAATCTGAAAAATCAAAAAAAATTAATTCCAAAAAAAAATACTTTAATGAAAATAACGAGCTATGTACCTAGTGATTATCTAGATGAAGTTTTAGATTCATTATACGAAGCTGGTGCAGGAAAGATAGAAAACTATTCAAAGTGCAGTTTTTCCACTAAGGGAGAAGGAAGATATTTGGGAGGTAAAAAAAGTAATCCAAAATTTGGTAATAAAGAGAAGTTAACAAAAACTCCAGAAATTTTCATCAGTCTAATTTTTCCAAGCTATAAAAAGAAAAAGGTAATAGAAAATTTAATTAAATCTCACCCATATGAGAGTGTAGCATATGAAATCACAAACATTGAAAATTATAATCCTGACTTAGGATTGGGCAGTTTAGGTGTTTTACCTCGGAGCATGAACGAAAAAGAATTTCTTGAGTATCTTAAAAGTAAATTACCGATCAACGTTGTAAGACATTCTAAGTTTATGAAAAATAAAATTAAAATTGTTGCAGTTTTAGCTGGTTCTGGTGCTTTCGCGATAGACAATGCAATCAATAACGGAGCAGATGCTTTTGTTACGGGTGATTTAAAATATCATGATTTCTTTAAAGACGATAATAAAGTTCTTTTAGTAGATGCCGGACATTTTGAAACAGAATTTTTTATAAAAAATAAATTACAAGAGATACTTAAGGAAAAAATTCCTAATTTTGCATTCGTTCTTTCTAAGATTAATACTAATCCTGTAAAATATTTTTGAATTATGGCAAAAAAAGTTGAGATAACAATAGAGGAAAAACTAAGGGCTCTTTTTGACTTACAATTGATTGACTCTAGAATTGACGAAATTAGAAATATAAGAGGTGAACTCCCACTAGAGGTTGAAGATTTAGAAAATGAAATCGAGGGATCGAATGTGAAATTCGATAAAATTACAAGTGAAATTGATGAATTCCAAAATAACATAAAAGACTACAAAAATAATATTGAGGAGGCTAAAGTTTTAATAGACAAATATTCAGAAAAATTGAACAACGTAAGAAACAACAGAGAATATAATTCTATCAAAAAAGAGGAAGAATTTCAAAAATTGGAAATTGAATTATGTGAAAAGAAAATAAAGGATTTTCAAGCAAAGTCTGAACTTAAGAACGAAACAATCAAAACTTTGCAAGAACATATTCAAGAAAAACAAAAACATTTAGACGCTAAAAAAGGTGAATTAAAAGAAATAATGAAAGAAACTGAAAAAGAAGAAAATATTTTAATTGAACAATCAAAAAAGTTTGAAGAAAAAATAGAAGAGCGTCTAGTAAAAGCTTACAAAAGAATTCGAGGAAATGTAAAAAACGGAATGGCAGTTGTTGCACTTGAACGAGGAGCTTCAGCAGGATCATACTTTACTATACCCCCTCAAATACAAATGGAAATTGCATCAAGACAAAGGATAATAACAGATGAATACAGTGGTAGAATACTAGTTGATGCGGAGCTTGCTGATGAAGAGATAGATAAAATTAATAAGCTAATAAATTCCCTCTAGTTTTTACAACTTATTTTCTAAATTTATCAAACCAGTGCAAAATAGAACTTACTTTTGATATCAGATTACTGGGTTTAGATGCAATACTATGACTTGAATTGGGAATTCTAACTAACATTGTTTCTACCTTATTCAACTTTAAAGCTGTATAAAATTGCTCACTCTCAGAAATTGGAGTCCTATAGTCTTTCTCTCCGGTAAGTAGCATTGTTGGAGTTTTAACATTACCAACGTAAGAAATTGGAGACCTTTTCATGTAGTTGTCTTGATCTTTCCAAGGTAAATTTTTAAACCAGTACTTGTAATATATCGAAGTATTGTCTGCATACAAGACAAAACTATACCAATTAATTA
The DNA here is from genome assembly GCA_045561795.1 of Flavobacteriaceae bacterium. Lineage (GTDB taxonomy): Bacteria > Bacteroidota > Bacteroidia > Flavobacteriales > Flavobacteriaceae > TMED96. Next base: position 23,108 of record JBJKWZ010000011.1, on the reverse strand, counting down.
CAGGTTTTGCAACTACCGCAGCACTAAAAATATCTGTTTTTCCAATAATCCAGGAAGACAGCACCCCTCCTCCACTTCCTCCAGTTACAAAAAGATTTTTCTTATCAATAAAGCCTTTGTCTAAAATATAATTTACTCCTGAAATAAGATCGTCATAGTCATGGTTTGGATAATTATGATGGATTTCATTAGCAAATTTCATACCATAACTAGTGCTACCCCTTGGATTTATGTAAAGAACCACGTAACCTTTGCTAGCATAAAGTTGCACCTCTGTTGAAAAACGAAAACCATAGTTAGAAAATGGTCCCCCATGTATTTCTAATATCAAAGGATATTTATTTTTAGGATCAAAATTTGGTGGAGTTACTATCCATCCTTGGATTTCAAGATCATCAAAAGAGGAGTTATATTTTATTTCCTTTACCTCTCCTAAATTTTTTAATTCAAATAAATTTTCATTTAAATTTGTCAATCTTACCTTAGAACCACTTTTACCAACTGCTAGGTCTGAGAGATTATAAACATTTCCAAAAGTAAAAGCATATCTATCATTTCTTGATATCGAAAAACTTCCACCGCTATAGGGTCTCCCCTGAGATAATCCTCCTACTTCACTGACTAAAAACTTAAATTCTCCCGACAAATTAAAATACCCCAACTTTGTCATTCCGTAATCGTCATACTTAAAAAAAATCTTATTCGAATTACCAGACCAAAAAATACTTGTTATATTTCTGTCAAAATCTTTAGAAATATTTTTGACATTCTGACCATCTGTGTCCATCAAATATAGTTCGTTTTGTTGATAGCCTAGAAATTTGTCATTATAGCCTAAAAAAGCTATTTTTTTTCGGTCATACGAAACTTTGGGTGAAAAGTCTGGTCCAAATCTAGATGTTAACTTTCTTAAAGTTTTAGAATTAAAATTATATATATGAATATCCGAGTCTCTTGGTTCAAAATCTATATTTTTTTTAAAATTTGCAGAAATTATTAATTCTTTTTCGTCAAACCACTCACAGGAATAAATTTTACCGTTGAAATTGCTAATTTTTATAGGTGACCCTCCATCGACTGAAATTAAAAAAATCTGCTTATTACCTTTTTTTAAATATCCCCCTCCATCAGATCTAAATTCTAAATCTGTTATTTCTATTGGTGGATCATTCCACTTGGCACCTTCTGGTTTTTCTGGTAATTCAATTAATTTTTTTTTTCTCTTCTCAACAAAAGATAGAAAAACAATTTTCTTATCATCAATAGACCATCTCAGATTTGAAATATCAGACTCCACAGATGTCAACATTTGAAGTGATTTATTTTCCAGATCATACAAATACAACTCTGTTGCATTATCATTTCTAGACTTAAAGAGAAACTTTTTTCCATCATTTGACCATCTTGGTTTACTGTTTTTTTTATTTCCAGTGGTTATTGGTCTACTGTTACTACCGTTGTAATTGACGATCCAAATATTTGAATAATTTGAATCAGTCATAATATCTTTAAAATTTCTTTCGTACAAGATAGTATTTCCGTCAGGAGAAATTTGTGGATTTGAAATATGTTGTAGTTTAAATACGTCTATAGGTTCTAAATTAGATTTTTGAGCATTAACAGATATGAGAAAAATCAATGCCGTGATTAAATTTAAATATATTTTTTTTGTCATCTTAATAATAAAAAAGTTTAGATTTGAGAAAATTGAATTTATGAAAAAAATATTATTGATCTTTTTTTTAGCAATACTTTTTAACTGTGAGAGAAAATCTGAGGATAAAGAATGGATTTATCTTTTTAGCGATAAGTATTCTTCATACTGGAAAGCATATAATGGTGAAACCTTACCTAAAAAATGGAAAATAACCAACAATATATTAACATTTGATACAGATTTTAAACTTGAAAATGAATATATAAAAGGATCAGACATTATTTTTTCTAAAGAAGAATTTAGAAACTTTGAGTTGTATCTAGAATGGAAACTTCCTAAAGGAGGAAATAGTGGGATTTTCTACCATCTTAAAGAAGGTTTTGATGAAACGTCTGAAGTTGCTCCCGAGTATCAACTTTTGGATGACGACGGCTGGGAAGAATTGAACAAAGCTAAATTAAGTCCTTGGCAAAAGGCTGGAGCAGATTACGCAATGTACTCTCCAGATATAGAAGTTAAAAGGCTTTATCCTAGTGGCGAATGGAACTCTACAAAAATAATTTTCACAGAAAAAAAAGTCGAATATTGGTTAAATGAACAAAAAATTTTATCTTTTATTCCATGGTCACAAGATTGGCATGAAAGAAAAAACAATGGTAAATGGAAAGATTCAAAGTTCTATGGAAAATTTAAAGAAGGCTATATAGGCTTGCAGGACCACAATAGTTCAATTTCTTTTAGAAATATGAAAATTCGAAAATTATAGATAATTATGAATCAATCCAGAAGAGATTTTATAAAAAAGTCCTCGGCACTTGGGGTTTCAAGTTTTTTGCCATTTAATAAAAATATTTTCGAGATGAATAGGAAGATAAGAACCGCTCACATTGGAGTTGGTGGAATGGGTTTAAATGATTTAAAGGCTATTTCTTCTCATAAAAATGTTGAAGTTGCTGCCCTTTGCGATGTGGACTCGGATCTTTTAAACGAAGCACTAAAATTATTTCCAAAAGCAAAAATATTTAGGGACTATAGAGCTCTTTTAAATAGTTTAGAGAACGATATAGATGCAGTTGTTATCTCAACACCCGATCACACACACGGTCCAGCCTCAATAATGGCTATGGAAAAAGGGAAAGCTATTTATTGCCAAAAACCATTAACAAATAATGTAATTGAAGCAAGGGAAATGAGTAAAATTTCTTCTCAAAAGAAATTAGTTACCCAAATGGGAATTCAAGTTCATTCTTTTTATGACTATAAACTTGCTAAACTTTTAATACAAGAGGATGCGGTTGGAAAAATTCATACTGTTAGAGCGTGGTCCCCAAAAAATTGGGGATTTGACGGAAAACTATCCAAAAAAGAAGACGAAATACCAGATAAATTAGATTGGAATTTATGGTTAGGAACTTCACCTTATAAAAATTACAAAGAAAATCAATATCATCAATACAATTGGAGGAAAATGATAGGCTTTGGTTGTGGCACTCTAGGTGACATGGGTGTCCATATTTTTGATACCCCTTATAATGCATTGGAGCTTGATGTTCCAGAAAGTGTTATAAATAAATGTAGAAAACCAAATGAAGTAGGGTTTCCAGAACAAAACAAAGTCTCATATGTATTTCCTGGAACGAAATTTACAACGGAAAAATTAAAGTGGATATGGGAAGACGGAAAAGGTGCTCCATCTTATAATAAAGATCTAAAACTACCAAATGGGGATAAATTACCACAGCAGGGAGCTATGTTTATAGGGGAAAAAGGAAGACTCCTTTTACCACATTTTATGGAACTTCCTAAAATTATAATTGATAATAAGTATGAAGTTGTTGATGCTTCTAACTTTGTAGAAAATGGCCTTCTGGAGAAAAATCCTGCTAGGAATTACGAAAAAGAATCATTATTACATTATCATGAATTTATTGATGCTTGTTTAAACAACAAAAAATGTTCTGCTCCATTTTCATATTCTTCAAAACTAACTGAAACAATTCTCTTAGGTGTTATTGCAGGTAGATTCCCGGGTGAAAAGCTAAATTGGGATAAGGATAAAGGCCTGTTTAAAGAAAAAAAAGCAAATCAATTCTTGAAACAAAACTCTAGATCTTTTTAGACATGAAGCTTTTTTCAGTTTTTCTAGGTGGAAGAGCATATAAATGCAATACTGAATTACATGACGTAGTCTTTACCTTAGGAGAAAAAATTGAGGATACTTACACTGAATTGTTAGCAAAATGGTTTGGTTTACCCGATAGATTACACATAGATTCATGGGTAGATCTGAACATAGTTGAAGGATATAAGATTTCTCTTTCAAAAAAGAAAAATAAGTCATCCAAAAAGTTGTATTTCGTTAATCTTGGTGCTTATGAAAAAAATAGATTCGAAGAGCTACATGAGAGCAAGTTCATGGTCGATGAAAGTAAAATAAAGGTTAAAAAGAGGGCGAAGGAACTACTCCTTGTTGGAAAAGAACAAGTCCATCTAGATGACCTTTATGATGTCGATGACTGTATTGAAATAAAAAAGGTTTCTGGATATTACATAAATTTAGAAAGAACATTGAAAGACAGTAATCTTAAGTTTAATAATGGTTATAAACCAATTCCAAGGAATATTATTAATAATTTCAAGAAACTTAAAAATTAATTATTGATTTCTTTAATTTTTTATAAATTAATTTGATAAAATTTTATCATGAAAATCAATTTTACATTATTGTTATTTATTACACTATGCTTTCAATCTAAAGCTCAATCATCAAAAAAGAGTATTATCAATTCCATGGAATGGAGAAATATTGGTCCAGATAGGGGTGGACGATCACTAGCCGTAACCGGTTCTCCTCGAGTAAATGAATATTATTTTGGAGCGGTTGGAGGAGGCTTGTGGAAAACTACTGATGGAGGACAAACTTGGAACTCTGTTACTGATGGACAAATAAAAAGTTCTTCTGTTGGTGCTGTAGCAGTATCATATTCTAATCCTGATGTTGTATATATTGGGATGGGTGAAACTGAGTTAAGAGGTAATATAATGCAGGGTGATGGTGTTTATAAATCAATTGATGCAGGTTTAACCTGGAACCATATTGGACTTGATGACACTCAAGCAATTTCAAAAATTAGAATTCATCCGTCAAATCCTGACATTGTATATGTGGCTGCACTGGGTCATCCATACGGAGAAAATAATGAGAGAGGGGTTTTCAAATCTGTTAATGGCGGTAAAACTTGGAAAAAAATATTATATAAGAGTTCAAAATCAGGAGCTATTGACATGATTCTTGATCCTAACGACCCTGAGACTATATATGCTTCATTATGGCAAGTATACAGAACTCCCTATAAAATGTTAGGAGGAGGTCCTGAGTGTAGTTTGTATAAATCTACAGATGGAGGAATATCATGGAATGATATTTCAGAAAATAAAGGTTTTGCGTCTCGTCCATTAGGAAAAATTGGAATTACTGTATCACCAGCAAATTCAAAAAAATTATGGGCTCTCGTAGAGTCTGATCAAGGCGGTGTGTATTTTTCTGAAGATGCAGGCGAATCTTGGTCCATGGTTAATGATGAACGTAAATTGAGACAACGGGCATTTTACTACAGTAGAATATATGCTGATCCAAAAGACGAAAACACTGTATATGCATTAAACACTGGATTTTATAAATCAACTGATGGAGGTAGGACCTTTGATACAAGAATTATTGTTCCTCATGGAGATAATCATGATTTATGGATAGATCCAAAAAACCCTTCTAGAATGGTTAATGCAAATGATGGAGGAGGATGCGTATCTGTGAATGGTGGTAAAACATGGACCGATCTAGATTTCCCAACATCTCAGTTATACCATATAATGGTGACAAAAGATTTCCCGTATTATGTTTGTGGAGCCCAACAAGATAATTCAACCATGTGTATTCCTTCTGAAGGTTGGGATTTCAAACAAGCAAGAGGTCCTCACAAACAGTATTATTATCCTGTTGGCGGTGGAGAGTCTGGGTATATTACCCAACATCCATCAAATTTGGATTGGTTTTATGCTGGTAGCCAAGGTGCATTACTTACAAAGTTTGACAGGTCAACAGGATTCAAAAGAGACATACAAGTATACCCGAGATTTTTTTCTGGAGAACCTGCAAGTGTTCTCCCTGAGAGATGGCAATGGACTTTTCCTATAATTTTTTCACCTTTAAATTCAAGTAGACTTTATACTAGTTCTCAACATGTTTGGGTATCAGAAGATGATGGACAAAGTTGGTCAAAAATAAGTCCTGACCTCACTTATGCTGACCCCAAAACACTTGGAAAAACTGGAGGAGTTATAACAAATGACATGAATGGACCAGAAATTTATGCTACAATATTTTCTTTAGTTCCTTCTAGTTATGATGAAAATACATTGTGGGCTGGATCTGATGACGGACTGGTTCACATTACTCAAGATCATGGTAAATCCTGGAGAAATATTACTCCACCAGATATGCCAAAAGATACAAGGATTAGTATTATTGAGGAATCAAAACATAAAGCTGGAACCGTATATATAGCTGCTAAGCGCTATCAAATGGATGACAGAAAACCCTATTTGTGGAAATCTTATGATTACGGTAAAACTTGGAGTAAGATTACAAATGGTATAAGAAATGACGATTTCCTTCACGTAATTCGTGAAGATTTAAAAATACCAGGATTACTTTATGCTGGTGGTGAGCATCAAGTTTGGGTTTCTTATAATGATGGAGACAATTGGGAGTCGATAAGTTTAAACCTTCCTGATACCCAGATTTCAGACTTAATAGTTACAGAAAAGGACCTAGTGGTTGGTACTCATGGAAGATCGATATATATTCTTGATGATATTTCACCTATAAGGGAGATGTCTAAAGTACAAAATGGAGACCCACATCTATATGATGTATATTTTGCAACTAGAAGAGTACAAAACGCTGAAATCAAATATTATCTGCCATCTACTCCAAAAAAACTATCTATTAAAATAATTGATAGCAAAAAAAGAACAGTATTAAAAAAAGAAGGTGTTTTAAATCCTGAATTAGATGATGATTCTCCTACCTGGTTTGGTGCTGACAATAAAAACCCTTCTATGAATAGCGGATTAAATAGTTATAAATGGAATCTACGATATCAAGGAGCTAGTGATTTTGAAGGTATGATAATCTGGTCTGCGAAACCAACACTAGGACCAATTGCTCCTCCTGGAGAATATAAGGTGCAATTAACTGTTGATAATAAAATATTTGAATCTCTTTTTGAAGTGAGGAAAGATCCAAGAATAGCAGTTTCAGATTCAATTATTAACGAACAGTTCAATTTTGCAATGAATATAATGATGCAGACTGACCTTGCTAATAAAAGTGTAATTGAAATTAGAGAAATTAAAGAAAAATTAAATGATTTACTTTCTTCATCATCTGCAGCAAAATCAAAAAAAATTAAGTCATTAATTTATGATCTTGAAAAAATTGAGTCCAATATATACCAAGTTAATAATCAAAGTGGTCAAGACCCTTTAAATTTTCCAATCAAGGTAAATAATAGATTGGCCTATTTGAGAAAAAGTGTTGAAAGTGGAGATGGACTCCCGACCTTGGGTTCAATTGAAGTTTTTGAAATCTTGAAAAATGAACTTTCGGAATATATAAAAGAACTTAAAAAGCTTAAAATTAAAATTAAAGCTTTCATTTAACTAAAAAAAGTAGAAAATAATTTTATTATACTTTTCAGAAATGTATGGTGGGCGCGAAGGGATTCGAACCCCTGACCCCTTGGGTGTAAACCAAGTGCTCTGAACCAACTGAGCTACGCGCCCTGGAATGCAAATATAGTCTTCTTTTTTTAAATTAATTTAAGGTTTTAATATTTCAGATACTGTAAAATTACTTCCACCAATAAAAATAAAGTCTTCTTTTGAAGCAATATTTATTGCTCTATTATAAGCTTCTTCAAGAGATTCACAAATCTGATAACTAATATCTGTATTTTTTAAAATTAAATTTAAATCTTTCAAGCTAAGCGCTCTTGATATTTTGGGAGATGAAAATAAATAAATTCCTTCTTTAGGGAAAAGTTTTATAATTTTCTTAATTGGCTTGTCTTTTACAAATCCTAGAACAAAGATCTTTCTTTGAGATTTAATTTTTTTAATTTCAGAAACAATCTCTTTAAAGCCCTCTTCGTTATGCCCCACGTCTGCAATAATGAGAGGTTTATTTGAAACTTTTTCCCACCTTCCCTTCAGTGAGGTGTTTTCCCTAACATTTAAAATACCTTTTCTAAAAACTTCCATACTGATTTTATTTTCAAATAAAATTTGCAATGCTGCATAAGCAGTATTTTTATTTTTTATTTGATAATTTACATCGAGACCTAGTTCTGAGTCAATTGATAAAAAGTCTTCAGCAAAAAATATCTTTGATGATTCTCTTTTTGCCTTTTCTATAAAAACTTTATCAGTTTCTAAATTTTTCTCACCTATTAAAACAGGTATATTTTTTTTAATTATTCCGGCTTTTTCATTGGCAATAGAGGTTATTTTCTTTCCAAGAAATTTTGAATGATCATAGCCTATATTAGTTATGACCGAAAGCAAAGGGTTTATGATATTTGTTGCATCAAGTCTACCCCCTAATCCAACCTCTATAACAGCATAATCAACTTTTTGAAGCTTAAAATAAAAAATTGCCATTGCGAATGAAATTTCAAAAAATGAATTTTTTTTTGAAAGAAAATAGTTTTTGTTTTTTTTAACAAAATCAATTACAAATTGCTTATCTATTTCATTTGAATTTATTTTTATTCTTTCTCTAAAGTCAAACATATGAGGAGAGGTAAATAATCCTATATTTTTATTAAACTCCTGAAGTACAGAGGATATCATATGAGACGTTGAACCTTTTCCATTAGTCCCTCCTATATGTATAAATCTTAAATTTGACTCAGGATTCCCAAGGAACTTTAAAAAGTTTTTAATTCTTGATAATCCAGGTTTATAGGAATCGCCACCTTTAAATTGATAAGGTGGGATCTGATCGTAAAGCCATTGTATTGTAGAATTATATTGCGTCACTAATCTACCAACTTAAAATTGACTACAACAAACCCTATCTGAGAATCAGGAGCATTATCATCAGAAAACCACTTGTGTAAGAAGGCTGTTTGTTTTGCTGGCTCCAACAAACAAGGATGTAAATTAGTACTTCCTTTGACACCAGCTTCTGCGTTTATAACATTACCGATTTTATTTACTGTAATTCTCACAACTACTTTACCTTCCTCATCGCATTCGGGTTTTACTGAACCATTTGATTCAAGATTTCTACCATTCAAACCGAATCCAACTTTCTCACCTATTAATCCTGTTTGATTATAATAAGTGCTCGAATATGGATTTCCAAAAACTATTTTACTTTCATTCTGTTCCAGAGAATCTTTATTATTTGATTCAACAATTTCCTCGGCAGATATGATATTTTTTAAAATTTTTTTTGTTAGTTCAGAAATTTGAGGCTTTCTGTTTTCAAGTTCCTCATTGACTATGGAATCTTTTTGCTCTAATGTTTTTTTATCTAAACTCTTTTTTTTTGATTTTGGGTCGCTTGACTTATCGTCAATTGAAACAATTGATTTTTTTTGAACTACTGTTTTGGATTTTAGTTTTGAATTATTAAGATTATTGCTAGGTGCTATTTTTTTTAATGGTTTTTTAATACTCTCAAGATTTATTTTTTTAATTAATTTTTCATCAGACAACGTGCCAAAATTTACTTCCACAGCATAGGAAATAGGTGGATCAAAAAAAGTCAATCCAAAAATAAAAAATATAAGAATTAGCAGCACTCCAATCAAGAAAGTTATTATGGCTGATTTTTTTTCATTAGGAGTAGAAAAAAACTTCATTTTAATTATTTGTCTTTAACTGCTAAAACGACTTTAACTGAATTTTTATTAGCTATATCCATAACATAAACTATTTCTTTGATTGGAACTTTATTATCAGATCTTAAAATTATAACTCTTTTATTTGACTTTGATAATTTTGTTATCAATTTGTTATTGATATCGTTTTTCCTAACAAACTCTCCATCAATATAAAATCTGTTTTTGCTGTCAATGGAAACACTTACATTTTCTCTATTTTCACTTTTCCCTTTAGCTTGAGGTAATTTTACATCAATTGTATTTAAATTTTTAGCCAGAGTAGATGCTATCATGAAAAAGATTAACAGCAAAAAAACAACATCAGTCATTGAAGACATACTAAAGTTTGGTGTTATTTTGTTGCTAGTCTTAAAATTCATTAACTCACTGGTTCGTTAAGTAAATCAAAAAACTCTAATGATAATGCTTGCATTTGATATACTACCTTGCTAATTTTTACTACCAAATGATTATAACATATATACCCAACAATTCCAACAACAAGTCCGGCAACAGTAGTTGTCATGGCGGTGTAAAGTCCATCTGACAGAAGTTTCATATCAATACTACCTCCAGCATTTGAAATCTCAAATATGGAAATGATCATTCCAATTACAGTACCTAAAAAACCTATCATTGGTGAAGCTCCAGAAATAGTTGCCAAAATACTAATATTTTTTTCTAGCTTGTATATTTCAAGCCTTCCGGCGTTTTCAATAGCCGTATTAATATCTTCTAAAGGTCTACCTATTCTAGAAATACCCTTAGAAATTAACCTTGCAACTGGAATTTCTTCTTTTGAACATCTTGATTGAGCCATTTCTATTTTCCCACTCGTCACAAATGTTTTTATTTCATTCATAAAAGTTTTGTCAATTTTCACAGCAGCTTTAATTGTAAGTAACCTTTCAAAATAAATATACAATCCAACTAATAATAAAATAAATAATAACCCTATAATAACTTGTCCAGCCAAACCACTACTTTGAATGAGCTCAATTAAAGAAATTGTTTTTTCAGTCTGTAAAACATTACTTTGTGTCAACAAATTTTTATTAAAAATTAATATCATATTAATAGTTTTTATATGAACGAAAAAAAAATTATTAAAGTATTTTATTATTAAATAAAATCTCTAATTATTATGAATGTAACTGCTCCTGACAAAAATCCAATTAATGCTAACCAAGATATTTTTTTTAAATACCAAAAAAAGTCAATTTTCTCCATCCCCATAGCTACTACTCCAGCTGCTGAACCAATAATTAGCATACTACCCCCAGTTCCCGCAGAAAAAGCTATAAAATGCCATAAAGGATTGTTAATTTCTTGAGAAAACATTCCCATAGATGCCGCAACAAGAGGTACGTTATCTATAATAGCTGAAGCAATACCTAAAAGTACCACCACAATGTCAGTATTAGGAAAAATAAAATTTAATTTGTCAGCAAATGAAAATAATACACCTATTGATTCTAAAGCCCCAACTGATAAAAGAATTCCTAAAAAAAACAAAATGCTAGGTAATTCAATTTTAGATAATGATTTATGAACAGGGCTATGACTTGCGGCATCATCACTTTCATCATCAAATGAAGTAATATTTATTTTTGTTGAGCTTAAAATTTCAGCAAAAGTAGAGACTAAAGCTAGTGAAAACATCATACCCACATAAGGAGGGAGGTGAGTAATAGTTTTAAAAAAAGGTACTAAAATTATTGATGCCAAACCAAGATAAAGTATAATTGATCCATTTTTATTCACCTTTTCCTGAATTTCTTCAGGATTGTAAGTTATATTACCCTTAAAAGCCGGTAAAAATGAGGCAACGCTGATTGGAACAATTAAACAAACAATTGAAGGAATTAGTAGATTTGAAATTAATTTGATGGTTGTTACTTTTTTCCCAATCCATAACATAGTGGTGGTAACATCCCCAATAGGAGACCAGGCCCCACCGGCATTTGCAGCTATTATAATTAACCCTGCAAACCAAATTCTTGTATCTCTGTTAGGAACTACTTTTTGTAAAATTGTAATTAAAACTATAGTTGCTGTCAAATTATCAATAATGGCTGAAAGGACAAAAGCTAAGATTGCAAAAATCCATAGTAATTTTCTTTTAGATTTAGTTTTAATGAAGTTTTTGATTGTTAAAAATCCATTGAAATAATCTATTATTTCAACAATTGTCATTGCGCCTAAAAGAAAAACCACAATTTCAGCAGTCTTTCCTAAATGGTGAAGTAAAATTTCTTCTAAATGTGTTGGTACAAGTTTTTTTAAATTAGTATCGACCTCAAAGACAGGCATTTGGTATAAAGCTATAATTGACCACAAAAAGGCCATCATAGCGAGAGCTGGAATTAATTTATCTACTTTGAGGGTATGTTCAAGGGTAATTGCTAAATAGCCAATTATAAATACTGCTACTACAAGTGTTTCCATTCAAAAATATTAACCCAAAACAAATGAGCATTGTCTAATGTATTAATTTAAAATCTAAATAAATTATAATTATGGAAAAAATATTTTACCGGAAGAGTGATTTTGTTTTGCTCCGGTCACACTAGCATAGCAATTGACTTTTTTTTGATCTCTTAGTAGACCTAAGAAGGCGAATATAATGGCCTCTTTATAGTTAATAATATTTTCCTCTGGTATCCGTATATCGCAGGATGTTCTATTTTTAATTTGCTCTATTAGAAATGAGTTGAAAGCACCCCCTCCAGTAAAAAGAGCCTCTTTTCTTCCTCTTAAAGCAATGGAAATTTGTTTGGCTATAAAAATTGTATATGTATTTAAAATATCATTTATCGTATGTTTTTGGTAGCTTTCAAGAATTGGAAGGATGTGTTCTTTGACCCATTCAACCCCCAATGATTTAGGGGGGGTTAACTTAAAAAACTTTATATCATGCAGTTTTTTTTCTAGTTCTGGAATCAATTTGCCTTTACTAGCAAGATCTCCACCTTTGTCATAGGGTTTATTAATTCTATTGGCAAGTTGGTTCAAAATTAAATTAACTGGACAAATATCATATGCAATAATTTTTTTTTGAGTTTTAAGAGTAATATTTGCAAAACCACCTAAGTTTATAAAGGTGTTTGATTGATGAAATAGATTTAACTCTCCAACTGGAACAAGAGGGGCTCCCTCTCCACCCATTTTAACGTCTTTAGATCTAAAATCACAAATAACTTTTTTGTTAATTAGTTTTGCAAGAATGGGTAAATTTCCAATTTGATATGTTATTCCTAAGCGTGGTTGATGTAAAACAGTATGTCCATGGGAACTAATGAAATCAATTTTATGTTCATTATTTTTTTTTAGGAATTTAATTATTTGTTTTGAAAGATAGATTGTGTAAAATTGATCTAAACTTTTAATATCGTTTATATGAAGAGAACTTGAATTTTTGAGTTTTTTATAAATTTTATTTGGATAGGGATATGTTGAAGAAGAAATTAACTTAAAATACCATTTTACATCCTTAAAAAACTCAACTAAAACAAAATCTAAACCATCCAAGGAAGTACCGGACATGACTCCTACAATCTTATTTTTATGTTTCATTAAAAGTTAACTTTAATCAATATTATTAAATTTTCAATGATTGAATAAATTATTGAAATAATATTTAAAGAATTTGCATTTTATTTGCTGTTTATAAAAAGATTAATATTAATTCTTCTCTAGTTTTTGTAGAACCCTTTATATTATTATTTTTAGAATCCTTTTAAAAAAACCACTAAATAATGTATCCAAAAAAACAAGGATTGTATTCCCCTGAATTTGAACACGAAAACTGTGGAGCTGGTTTCATTTGCAGCTTAAAAGGTGAAAAAACAAATTCAATAATTAGCAAAGCCCTGAACATATTAGTTAAACTTGAACACAGAGGGGCTGTAAGTGCTGATGGTAAAACTGGAGATGGTGCTGGAATTTTAATTGAAATCCCACACGAATTCTTCTCTAACTCTGTATCATTTAAATTACCAAACCCAAACAATTATGCAGTTGGAATGGTTTTCCTACCCCAAAAAAAAAATCAGAGAGAAATTTGTGTAAATAGTTTTGAAAAATATATAGAAGAAAAAAAACTAAAAATTTTAGGATGGAGAAAAGTACCAGTAAATAAAAAAGTTGTTGGAAAAATTGCTTCAAAAACAGAGCCTTTTATAAGTCAAGTATTTATTAGTAAAGGGGAACAAAAAATCAGTGATCTTGATTTCAATATTAAATTATATTGCGCAAGAAAAAAATGTGAACACGAAATATATAATTCAAAATTTTCAGAATCCAATTTTTTTTATTTTTCCTCCCTTTCTACTAAAACAATAATTTATAAGGGACTTTTGGTTCCCGAGGACATTGAGTCATATTATAATGACCTGAGAGATCCTAAACTTGTTACAAGACTCGCCTTAGTCCATCAAAGATTTTCCACTAACACGTTTCCTACATGGGATCTTGCTCAACCATTTAGATATATGTGTCATAATGGTGAAATAAATACTATTAAGGGTAACATAAGTAGAATGGACTCAAGAGAGGAACTAATAAATTCAGATTTGTTTGGCGACGACATAAAAGATGTTTTACCAGTGATTTTAAGGGGAAAATCTGACTCGGCTTCAATGGATATGGTAGTAGAACTTCTTTTACTAACCGGAAGATCTCTTCCTGAAGTAATGATGATGCTAGTCCCTGAGGCATGGGAAAAACACGGTGAAATGGACATAAATAAAAAGTCCTTCTATAAATTTAATTCATGTATAATGGAACCTTGGGATGGCCCAGCTTCAATCCCATTTACTGATGGGAAATATATAGGTGCTCTTCTTGACAGGAACGGACTACGCCCGTCAAGGTATACTGTAACTAAAGACGGAAATGTTGTTATGTCTTCAGAGGTTGGGGTATTAGACATAGAACCAACAAACGTTCAAAAACATGGTAGATTAGAACCAGGAAGGATGTTCTTAGTTGACATGAACGAAGGACGCATTGTTGAGGATAAAGAAATTAAATCAATAATTGTAAATCAAAAACCTTACGAAAAGTGGATTGATAAGAATCTACTTCCTCTTTCTATGATTCCATATACTGGAAATCATCTTGAAGTCGAGTCGGAAAGTTTTGAAAAAAGACTAAAAATATTTGGATACACTCAAGAAGACTTAAGTACAATAATTAATCCTATGAGTTCAAATGCAAAAGAGTCAATAGGTTCAATGGGAACTGATACTCCTTTGGCGGTATTTTCAGACAAACCCCAACTTCTTTACAATTATTTTAAACAGTTGTTTGCTCAAGTGACAAACCCTCCTTTAGACGGGATTAGAGAAGAAATTGTTACGGATATATCTTTAAGGTTGGGCAACGATTTTAATATTTTTGAATTATCTGAAATACACGCAAAAAAACTATTGATTCAAAATCCAGTAATTTCTAATGAGGACCTTGACAAGATTAAACATTTAGAACATAGAGATTTTAGAGCTATTTCTATACCTGTTCTATATGAAATTCATAAAGGTGTAAATGGCCTAGAAAAGTCTTTAGTAAAAATAATTGAGGATATTGAAAGACAAATTGATTCAGGTACAAATATTATTATTTTATCTGATAGAGGTGTATCAAATTATTTTGCTCCTATACCAATGCTTTTAGCGTGTGCACACGTGCACAATACTTTTAAAATTAAGTCCAAAAGGTCAAAATTTGATATCGTTATAGAATCCGCTGAGCCTAGAGAACCCCATCATTTTTCTTGTCTTTTTGGTTACGGAGCTAGTGCTATAAACCCTTATATGGTCAACGAAATTATTGAAGACCAAGTAAATACTGAAATTATAAAAGGATTAACCTATGATAACGCTGTAAAAAATTATAACAAAGCAGTAGCCAAAGGAATAATAAAAGTAATGAACAAAATTGGGATTTCCACTCTTCATTCTTATCGTGGTGCCCAAATATTCGAAGCTTTAGGCTTGAGTAATCAATTCATTGAAAGATTCTTTTTTAATACGCCATCAAGAATTGAAGGAGTTGGATTATATGAGCTTGAAAATGAGATTGAAAAAAGATTTAAAAAAGCTTTTTCCGACGATCCGGGCTTTGGAGTAGAACTTGAAATAGGTGGAGAATACAGATGGAGAAGAGATGGGGAAGCCCATATGCTAAATCCAAGTTCTATAGCAAAATTACAACAATCAGTGCGTCAAAAAAATTGGGAAAGCTACAACATTTATTCAAAAATGATTAATGACCAATCTGAAAAACTTATGACAATAAGAGGTCTTTTTGAATTTTCTGACTTAGATCCTATTCCCATTGAAGAAGTAGAACCTTGGACTGAAATTGTAAAGAGATTCAAAACAGGTGCGATGTCCTTGGGTTCAATATCAGCGGAAGCTCACGAAAATTTAGCTATAGCCATGAATAGAATTGGTGGTAAAAGCAACTCTGGTGAGGGAGGTGAAGATCCAAAAAGATATTTCCCAGACGAGAACGGTGACTTGAAAAAGTCAGCTATCAAACAGGTGGCCTCAGGAAGATTTGGGGTTTCAAGCTACTATTTATCATCTGCTGAGGAAATCCAAATAAAGATGGCCCAAGGAGCTAAACCAGGAGAAGGTGGACAGCTACCCGGTCCAAAAGTTAATCCTTATATAGCTTCTGTAAGAAACTCTACACCCTATGTTGGACTAATTTCACCTCCTCCACATCACGATATATATTCTATTGAAGACTTAGCACAGCTAATATATGATCTAAAAAATGCTAATAGAAAGGCTAGAGTAAATGTTAAACTTGTTTCTGAAGTAGGTGTTGGTACAATAGCTGCTGGAGTTGTGAAAGCCAAAGCAGACGTAATTCTTATTTCTGGATACGATGGTGGAACCGGTGCTTCTCCATTGACATCATTAAAACACGCCGGTCTACCCTGGGAATTAGGGATTGCCGAAGCTCAACAAACTCTAGTTTTAAATGATCTTAGAAATCGAGTCGTTCTCGAGTGCGACGGACAAATGAAGACAGGCAGAGATGTTGCTATTGCTTGTCTTTTGGGGGCTGAAGAATTTGGATTCTCTACAGCTCCTCTGGTGGCATCTGGATGTATCATGATGAGAGCCTGTCATTTAAATACTTGTCCTGTGGGCATTGCTACTCAAAATCCTATTTTAAGAAAAAATTTTAAAGGTAAACCTGAACATGTTATCAACTTCATGTACTTTGTTGCAGAAGAACTAAGACAAATAATGTCTGAGCTTGGATTCAGGAGTGTCAATGAAATGGTTGGGCAATCCCAGAAGATAAATATGTCTGGGGCCATTAAACATTTTAAAGTTAAAGGTATCGACTTGTCAAAAATTTTATACAAACCAAAGGTCAGTAAAAAAGTGAAACTATTTAATACTGAAAAACAGGACCACGACTTAAAAAAATCTTTGGATTTTAAAATATTAAAATCTGCCAAACCAGCAGTAAATAATAAAGTAAAACAAGTTTTAAATTTTCCGATAAAAAGCACAAATAGAACCGTAGGAGCTATAATCTCAAATGAAATATCAAAAATTCATGGTTCTGAAGGTCTGCCAAAAGATACCCTTACCGTTAATTTTTCTGGAACAGCAGGCCAAAGTTTTGGTGCTTTCACAACAAAAGGAGTTAATTTAATAGTTTCAGGAACCTGTAACGATTACTTTGGTAAAGGTCTTTCTGGAGGTAGATTAGTTGTTAAAGTACCAGAAAAAACAACTATAAAGGCCGATCAAAATATTATAATTGGAAATGTTGCACTGTACGGAGCGATCAATGGGGAAGTTTATATTAATGGAATAGCAGGTGAAAGGTTTTGTGTTAGGAATTCAGGTGCAACCGCTGTTGTAGAAGGAATAGGAGATCACGGATGTGAGTACATGACTGGTGGTATTGCTGTTATATTGGGAAAACACGGGAGAAATTTTGCTGCTGGAATGAGTGGTGGAATAGCTTACATTTATAATGAAGATGGAGATTTAAACAAGAAAAAATTTAATTTAGAAATGATAGAGTTAGAGCCCTTATTAGAGAAGGACTTTGAATCCCTAAAAAAACTTCTAAAAAATCATGTTAAATTTACATCTAGCGAAAAAGGTGCATTTTTATTAAAAGACTTTACAAATCAAAAACACAAATTTGTAAAAGTTATGCCAACTGACTATAAAAAGGCTCTTATGATGCTTGAGAATGAAAAAGTTAAAGAGAAGATTAAATAAAAATAAGAATGGGTAAGTTAAGAGGTTTTTTGGAGTTTGACAGAGTTG
This sequence comes from Flavobacteriaceae bacterium, assembly GCA_045561795.1. Classification (GTDB taxonomy): domain Bacteria; phylum Bacteroidota; class Bacteroidia; order Flavobacteriales; family Flavobacteriaceae; genus TMED96. The sequence continues at coordinate 5,181 of JBJKWZ010000011.1, read as the reverse complement.
ATGAATCTCAAGTTAGTCCAAAAAAAAGGGTTAAAAATTATAATGAATTTACAATACCACCTAGTGCTGGAGAATTGAAAAAACAGGGTGGCAGGTGTATGGATTGTGGTGTTCCTTTCTGTCATAGCGGTTGTCCACTTGGTAATCTAATTCCTGATTTCAATGACGCCGTTTATAAAAATGATTGGAAAAAAGCTTTAAACATTCTTCATAGTACTAATAATTTTCCTGAGTTCACTGGAAGACTTTGTCCCGCACCTTGCGAGCAGGCTTGTGTTTTAGGTATTGTAAGTCCACCCGTTTCTATTGAAATGATTGAAAAATATATAGTTGAAAAAGGTTTTAAAGAAGGTTGGGTTAAACCAATAAAACCAACACATAATACGGGCAAGAAGGTGGCTGTGATCGGATCTGGTCCTGCTGGTCTAGCAGCTGCCCAGCAGCTAAATAGGGCGGGGCACGGAGTGACTGTTTTCGAAAAAGATAATAAAATTGGAGGTCTTTTAAGATATGGTATACCTGACTTTAAAATGGAAAAAAACATAATCGATAGACGCTTAGAAATTTTAATTGCTGAAGGTATAAAATTCAGGACTTCAATTGAGGTGGGTAACGATATTTCAACAGATGATTTGAAAAAACAATTCGATGCAATAATTATATGCGTTGGAGCATCAATAAAAAGAAATCTACCCATACCAGGTAGTGACCTAAAAGGGGTAATTCAAGCAATGGATTTCCTTCCTAATAGCAATAAATATGTAGACAATCAGTTAACTTTAAAGCAAGAATTTAATGCTAAAAATAAAGATGTAATTGTTATAGGCGGGGGTGATACTGGATCAGACTGTATTGGAACAAGTAACAGGCAAGGTGCTAAAAGCGTTACAAATTTTGAAATTACGTCAAAACCCTCTGAAGAAAGAACCTATAAAAATCCTTGGCCCTATTGGCCATTTAAACTTAAAACATCATCTTCTCATGAAGAAGGTAGCCACAGAGAATGGTCAATTATGACAAAAGAATTTATAGGAGACGCTAAGGGAAATCTATCTGGATTAAAAACTGTAGAAATAAAATGGAATAATAACAATGAAATTGAAGAAATCAAGGGAAGTGAAAAAATATGGCCTTCTCAGATGGTACTTTTAGCTCTAGGTTTTCTTGGGCCTGAAAAAAATATTGCGGATAAATTTAATTTAAAACTTGACGAAAAAGGAAATATAAAAACTGATAATTTATTCAAAAGTTCACAAAATAAAATATTTGTTGCTGGGGACGCTAGAAGAGGTCAATCTTTAATAGTTTGGGCCATTTCAGAAGGAAGGGATGCAGCCTTTGAAGTAGACAAGTTTTTAATGGGCAAGTCTACATTAAATAAGAAAAATAGCAAAGGAGATTTAATTTCAGTCTAATTATTTCCTCACTTATTTATTGCGTTATCAATTAAATCAGCAAGGTTTATTTGTGAATTATTTTGAATCGAATCGTTTATCTTGATCAACTCCCTCATTTCGCCACCAAATCTTAAAAAGATACTTTGCCCTATTTTTAAATTTAAAAATAATCTGGTGTTGGAGTCAACTATTGGGTTTTTAACCCCTGGAATATAAACTTTAATTTTTTGAATTGTTGTATTCACCAAAAAAAAACTCTTTGAATTTTTGTTCAAATTATTGGCTTTGGGTTTTGCACCTTTTCTAATTTTATAACTGATTTCTGCAGGAGCTAAAAGTTTATTTTTAATCTTAATGAATTTAACTTTATCAATTAAAAATGAATTAAATGAACCTTCTTTTAGAATTTTAGTTTCAGTAATAGAATCATTTTCTTTTAATACTTGTGAAAAAATCAAATTAAACTTTCCATTATTCCAAATATCAATTATGAAACCTTTATAAGAAGGATAGTCAAGAACCAACTCTTGTTTTGCTGGAATGTAGATACTTGATATGTTTTTCTTTTTGTTCTGAGAGAATGCAATTAACCCACAAAGAAAAAAAAGAGGTGTTCGCATTACTTTTTTAAACATAGAAAAAAAATTAAATTTAAAACAAATTAACAATTTATGTTGATGGAAAAACTTGCCAATAAAAAATTATTTTTGTTTTTAATTTTTATTTTTCTTTTAGTTCTATTTTTTATTTTTAAAAATAAAGCTGTCAAACTAGAAAAAAATGAACATACAGGAGTATTTTTTAAAAAACCATTTCCATTAATAAAATTAAATCCTAAAAATAATTTAATTGATCCCACCAGCTTTTTGATTATTGTTGAAAATGAAACTAGTACAAACTCGTTTTTTTCAAAACTCGAATCAAGATTTGGTTCTATAGAAGGTAAGATGGTGAAAGTATCCGGTGAATTGTTGACAGGGAATGGGGCAAGATTTATAAAGATTTCAAATGAACATGAAGCAGTAGGTGTTTTAGAAAACCAAAATATTTATCCTAGCGAACAAACTAAGACGAAAAAAATAAATTTAGACGGTAAAATAATTGATTTAAAGTGTGTAACAAAAAATGATTTTTCAATGGAATGCTTTCAGGAAAATCTTTATAAGGGTGTTATACCCGCGCTAAGGATATTAAGGAACAAAGAAAATATAGATTATTTGTTGAAAATAGAGGATTATAAATTAATAGATAATTATTTAAAAAATAACTTTGAAACAATTGTAAAAATCTTTGGAGGGTACTATTATCAAAATGGATTTAATGTAATAAATTTAGATTCTATTTCAAATGTAAAATGAATATATATATACTGATTTTAACATTAATACTTTCATCGTGTTTTGAGGAAAAAAAATCCCTAGCAGAAATTAAAAGTCAAATAAAAATAAACGAAACTGAAAATATTATTTCAATTTTATCCTCTGACTCTCTAAAGGGAAGAGACAATAAAAACAAGGGATATTTTAAGGCTGCTGATTATGTCATAAAATATTATAAGAAAAATAATATCAATCCTTTATATTACGGCTACAAAGATTTATTTTATTCAGACAGCATTGAATCATACAATGTAGTAGGAACAGTTGGAAAGTTTTTAAATAAAAGAAAAACTATTTTAATCGGAGCTCACCTTGATCACATAGGAGTAAATGGTTTTGGACCTGATAGAGTATACAATGGAGCCAACGATAATGCTAGTGGGTGCGTAAGCGTCTTGCAAATAGGATCCTTTTTGTCTAAATTTAAATGGGATTACAATATAATACTTGCTCTATTTGCCGAAGAAGAAAAGGGATTAAGAGGATCTTATAATTTGGCAAATAGAATGAAAAAAGAAAATATAAACTTAGAATATGTGATTAATTTTGAGATGATTGGTAAGGAGATGAACAAAGGAGAGAATAAGGTTTATTTGACTGGTTACAAAACATCGAATCTAGCTCAGGAAATTAATAAAGTTATTCCAGATTTTGTTACTTTTTTCTCTAAATCGGAAGAATTTAATTTATTTCAAAGGTCGGACAATTATCCCTTTTACAAAGCGTTTGGTATTCCTTCACAAACCATATCATCATTTGATTTTGAAAACTATAAATATTATCACCATTTTGATGATGAGGTGAATAATTTAAACATGGAAAATTTGAATGAAATAATTGTATCATCGGCGTTCTTTATTTCTAACTTTTTAAACGAAAAAACAAAAATAACTTTAAATATCCGCTAGGTATCCTTTCTTATCTGTGATTTATAGGTGCTTTCAAAAATTTTATCTGCATTTCCTGCTTCAAATCCATCTCTTCTGTGCATGGAAGTTATTTTACTTTTTGGAATATTTTTAAATTGATGAAGAGGAAGGCGTTCGGCAAATTCTACATAACTACCAGGTATATTTTTAATACTTCCACAAGCAAAGGTAGCAGGAATAAGTTTCGAGACAGTGCTTGATTGTCTTAACAGTCCATCTTTGCTCTCTTTAATTTTACCACCTGATGTGTTTAAATTTATACCAATTCTTTCAAGAAATAAATTAAACTCTTCTAAATTATTTTTTTTATTTAACATGTGAATACTCATTGTATAATGATTTAAATAATAGCGATTATAAATTACCCATGCCGCGTATTCACTTTCATTTAGTAATTTTTTATAGTCTTTATATTTAGGCAATTCCCATAAGGGTTTTTGAAAAAAATCAACTACATCGCTTAATTTGTTAAAGTCTAAATCTTCAACAGGGTCTTTTTTAACTTTAGAAAGATATTTTTGAATTATTTGATAATTTGGACTTGATAGCTCTTTAATTCTCAACTCACTAATAAATACTCTAGGATATTTTTCATTTGGTGGTGAATACCAAAATGCATTTAACTTTTTATTCTCAAAGTCAAAGAAATCTCTTTTGGAGTAACCAAAATAAAGAAATATTTTTTCTAAAGATTTTATACCTAGATTTCTATATCCAAGAGTTCTAAATGCAATGTGATCATTTTGAATTTCATTTTCGTGATCAATTAAATTATAGTTTTTCATATTGGATATAATTTTTTTTACATCTGCAACTCTTTCCAAATACGGATTCATTATACCCCTTAAAATAAAATCTAAACTTTCCATATACAATAAAAATATAAAAAAAACCCTTTAAAATAAATTAAAGGGTTAGAGGAAGGCAGCGACCTACTCTCCCACCAAAAAGGCAGTACCATCGGCGCTGGTGGACTTAACTTCTCTGTTCGAAATGGGAAGAGGTGAACCCCACCGCAATAGCCACCTAAAAGTTGTATATAAATTAGTATTTGTCTAATTAATATATGCATGACAAGAAATAAAAAAAATAAAACTAAAGAAAACGTCACTTTAGGCCTACGGGTAATTAGTATCACTCGGCTATGACATTACTGCCTTTACACCTGTGACCTATCAACGTAGTAGTCTTCTACGACCCTTAAAAGAAATCTCATCTTGTGGTAGGTTTCGTGCTTATATGCTTTCAGCGCTTATCCTTTCCCGACGTAGCTACTCGGCAGTGCTCCTGGCGGAACAACCGATACACCAGCGGTCAGTCCATCTCGGTCCTCTCGTACTAAAGATAGATCCACTCAAATTTCTAACGCCCACTACAGATAGAGACCGAACTGTCTCACGACGTTCTGAACCCAGCTCGCGTGCCACTTTAATGGGCGAACAGCCCAACCCTTGGGACCTTCTCCAGCCCCAGGAT
>JBJKWZ010000010.1:0-58452 GCA_045561795.1 Flavobacteriaceae bacterium | reverse complement strand
ATTTAAAAAGTTTTAGAAGTCAACTTGGAGTTGTATTACAAGATGATTTTTTATATGAGGGTACAATAAGAGAAAATATTCTTTTCCCTCGTCCAGAAGCTAGCGAAAATGAATTATTAGAGGCTGTAGAGGGCGCTTTTGTAAATGAATTTACAGATCGCTTTGAAAACGGTTTAAACACATTAATTGGAGAAAGAGGGGTTAAGCTTTCTGGAGGTCAACGTCAGCGAATTTCAATTGCTCGCGCTTTATTGGCTAACCCGAAAATAGTGATTTTAGATGAGGCTACGTCTAATTTAGATACCCAAAGTGAAGCTTTTATTCAAAAAAGCCTCGCTTTTCTAATGAAAGATCGAACGAGTTTTGTTATTGCACATCGCCTGAGCACAATTAAAAAGGCAGATCAAATTCTTGTTGTTGAAGATGGTATTATAGTAGAGCGAGGAAAACACGAAAAACTAATAAATGCTAAAGGTCGCTATTTTGAATTGTATACCTACCAAACAAGGATATAATTGAAAATTTAGTAAATTAAATAATAACATTCCTTAGAGGAGATATTCTCCAAGTAACAAGTTTAATTATTTTTTATCTTTGATTAAAATAAAATTCTATGTGTGAGTGTAACTGTACCCCTTGTAAAGAAATAGATTGTTCAGCTTGTGTTTGCAAACCATGTGGTTGTTCTTGTGATTGTTGATTAGTTTATTTATCTAAAATGTATGAAAAAATATTTTTTTATAATTGTTTCTATCCTTTTCTTAAATTGTAATAATCCTAGCATTGATTCCGAGAAAAGTAAATTAGAAAATTTAGATTCTAAAAATTATTCAGATGTCTATAAAATGGTTGAAATTTGGTTACAATCAGAGATAGATTATGATAATATTCCAGGCTTTTCAGTTGCTATTATAAATAAAGATAAAATTGATTGGAGTAAGGCAATTGGAAATGAAAAAAATAAGGATAAAATTTCCATTAACTCTTTGTTTAGTATCTGCTCAATATCAAAATTATTTACTTCAATTGGAATTATGCAATTAGTAAATGAAGGAAAGATAAATTTAGATGACCCTTTGGAAATGCATCTCCCTTTTTTTGATTTGGTTCAAATTTATCCAGAAAGTTCTCCAATAACAATTAAGAATGTTTTAACTCACTCCTCAGGATTACCAAGAGAGTCCAATCAACCATATTGGTCAAATACTGACTTAATTTTCCCAACGAAAGAAGAGGTTATAGAAGGTCTTTCTAAACAAAAAACTTTATATCCAGCGAACAGATATTTTCAGTATAGTAATTTGGGTCTAACGCTTTTAGGATATTTAATTGAGGAAGTATCTGGAATTCCATACAATCAATACATTTCAGATAAAATTTTAAATCCTCTCGGTATGAACAGCACAAAAACATTTATGGATAGTGAACAGTACGGCGATGAACTAATAATTGGATTTGGAGCTGAAAATAGAAAAAATAAAAGGGAAATAGTTCCTTATTTTAATGCATTCGGAATAGATCCAGCAGCCGGATTTTCCTCAAATACAAGTGATTTAGCAAAATTTGCTATTTGGCAATTAAATTTATTATCAGGCAAAAATGATTTAAATATTTTGCCTGAAAATCTTCTAACTCAAATGCACCAAATACAATTTTCAGATAATTTAATTGATGTTAAAAGAGGTCTAGGTTTTAATATTTATGAAACTAAAAATGATATACTTGACAGAAGTGAAGTCTTAGTCGGTCACGGAGGCTCATGTCCAGGATATAAAACACAATTAACAATTGACCCTGAAGGGAAAAAAGCATTTATAGTTCTAATCAATGCAAGAGGAGTAACTCCCTCAAAATATACGAGGGGAATTAAAAACCTGATGGATCAGCTAAAACAAAAGAATAACAAAAAATCAAATTTATTTGACGAAATAAGCGGTTACTACAAGTCTTTACCTTGGAATACAGAAACTTATCTCTCTTCCTGGGGTGAAAATATAGCGCTTATTTCACTCCCAACTAATTCTGCAAACATAACTAGGTTTAAACCTATAGAAAAGGACGTGTTTAGGAGAATATTAAAAAATAACGACTTGGGTGAATATTTGTACATTTTAAGAGATGAGAAAAATAGCATTATCGGTTTTAAAAGACATCAAAACATTTATAATTTTTATGGAAAAGAAGCCTCTGATTTGAATTAGATAAACATATATGTCCAATTAAAATCACTTTTCCCAAATCCACTACTATATTGAAAACAACCTCCATTCCACAGAGGAGTTGTGCTCCAAGTGACAGATATTTTTTATATTGTGAAATAAGAAAAAAAATTAATTTAAAATGAAAAAAAATTACTTTATCCTATGTTTTCTAATCTCTGTTAATTCTTTCTCTCAAACCAAAGAGTCTAATGGAACTATATTTAAAAATGGTCCTTATGTTGAAACAGTGAGGAATCTTATGAATACATATTCGACTAATAACATAGAAAAAATCAAAAAAGCATATCAAAAAGTTTCTGAAGATAATCTCTTCTTTAGGGATGCCTTAAACAATATGGATGGGAAAAACCCTTTGGGGAAAAAAATGAATTTAGATAAAGAAATGGATAATATGAGTAATATATTTAATACTCACCAAATAATAAATATTAAAGAGCTCGGTTACCCAGACCATTTAGATTACAATGAAGCAGACGATTTGGTTATATCTTGGTGGCAATTTACTTGGAAAAATAAATCCTCTGGAAATGAGGCTCCTATTCATCTAATGATAGGACATTTTTTTAATAATAACAATAAGATGACCTCTGAAACATATTACTTTAATCCTTCAACATTGCCTAAATAAACTAAAGTTGAAATACTTATTTGTATATTAACAAATATTAATCATAAATCATCTATAATGGAACAAAAAGACATTATCAAGGTAAGGGTTCACGACGGAATTGTTGGATTAATTTATTTAGGATCAGTAGCAGGTGCAGACCAGTTTGGCTTTAGCTTTATATGGATTGCTGTGGCGACTGCAATTCTTCAAATTTTATCACCAATTACAAAATTCTGTCCGGTCTACACAATTCTAAATAAAATAATGCCAGATAGTACCCCAATTCAAAATGGAAAGCAAAATTAGGTATAAATAATTCTAGGTTTGATCAATTATTTAAAGTGGTTATGGATAGGATCAGTTGTGTTTTTTATGGGATATTCTATTGTTGCTTATGCTGAAAACGGTTTTGATGATTTGATGCTTGCAACTTGGATTGCCCTTCTTTGTTCAGGCGCAGGATGGGTATATAAGAAAAAAAAATAAAAAAATCATTCATTCAAAAGATATGATATTTTAAAAATTATATCGCATTAATGAAAATTTTAAGTAATTTTGTATTCGTTGTTCACGCAACGATTTAACTTAAAAGGGTATAAAAGTATGGTTGCTTTTACTATCCTTTTTTGTTTTTCCAAACTTTACTAAATTCTTATCATACCTCATTCCAAAGAGGAGATATTATTTAAGAGAAAAGTAATTTTAGATATTAATATATTTGATAAATGAAGATAAAATGGAACAATGTTTTATGGATTATTGCTGGAACGATTATACTTATAAATGCCATTTTAGTTATATCTATAGGATTTAATTATGGAGCTGAACTCAATTCTCTTGGAATAATCCTTATCATTTTATTGGGTATTTATGAGTTAAAAAAAAATAAGTGATATGGATAAATTGTGATTAGTAAAATGAATAATAAAGCAATTGAAATCAAAAAAATGTTTGATTCTATTTCTAAAGAATATGACCGTTTAAATAGAATGATAACCTTTGGAACAGATGCCAAGAATAAAAAAGAAATCGCAAGAATAGTCAAAAAAAAAATGCCAAGTAAGGTTTTGGATATTGCCACAGGAACAGGTGATATACCAATTAGCTTATCCAAAATTAAAAACTGTAAAATTACTGGAATTGATATTTCAAAAAATATGATTGCAGTAGGGAGAAAAAAAATAAAAAATAAAGACTTATCAAAAAAAATAACTTTAGAAATAGGAAATGCCGAAAGATTAAAATTCAAAAGCAATCACTTTGATATTGTAACTATTAGTTTTGGAGTAAGAAATTTTGAATATTTGGAGAGATGTCTAAGAGAGGCCTACAGAGTTTTAAAAAAATCAGGATGGTTAATCATTTATGAAACCTCATTACCAAAAAATATAATTATCAGAGCTTTTTATTTAATTATTTCAAGTTTATTTATTCCATTAATGGGTTTGCTATTTTCAAGAAATCCAATTGCATATTTTTATTTACAAATCTCTTCAAAAGTATTCCCATCTGGAAAAGATTTTTTAAAAATATTATCAAAAGTAGGTTTTTGTGATTTTGAGATTAGAGAAAAGTTATATGGTAGCCTAAGTATTTACATCGGCAAAAAAAAAAATAATTCGGGTATGACTAATTACAAAAATTAACTCGAATAAAGGTGCTTTCCAACTGGTCGGTTTTTTTTAAATTGCAAAATAAATTTAAAAAATGAAAAAAATTATTTTCTCGTTAGTATTTATATATGCAGCAACTTTATTAAATGCACAGAATCAGGAAAGATTGAGCGTTCACCTTTTTGACATTCCAGAAAACTTAGAATCAGAATTTTTAAAATTCAATTCTGAAGTAAATACAGCTCTAGAAAATGCTGGGTATGGAAAAAATTTCTATAAACTCTACAAAGTAAAAAAAGAAGATAAAAACAAAACTTTAAGTTATTTTCAGATTAGTTCTTACACAAGCGATAAACTGTACGAAATGACACACAATGTGGGTGCAGAATATGAAAGTTTATGGAATAAAATGTGGGACTCAGATATAGGAAAAAAAGTATGGACTTTTGATAATAAGACACATATCTACAGAAAAGTTTTTAGAATTGATAATTAATTTTTATTAATTTTCTTTTATACTTAATTATTGTTCTAGTTCCGTAAAATTATATTTCAAAAAATCTACAAAAAAGTTTAAGTAATTTAGAATAAATATCAGTTCATTTCAATTTAATTTTTTAAAAAATAATTTAATTTAGTGTTATGAAAAAATTACCTGTAACCGTATTAAGTGGTTTTTTAGGTGCTGGAAAAACTACGTTGCTTAACCACATATTACATAACAAAGAAGGATTAAAAGCCGCAGTAATTGTTAATGACATGAGTGAGGTAAATGTTGATGCCAACCTTGTTAAAAGTGAAAATATCCTATCAAGAACTGAGGAAAAACTTGTTGAAATGAGCAATGGGTGCATTTGTTGTACACTTAGAGAAGATTTGATGGTTGAGGTCGAAAAATTGGCAAAAGCACAAAAATTTGATTATTTAATAATTGAGAGTACAGGAATTTCGGAACCAATTCCCGTTGCCCAAACATTTAGTTTTGAAAGTGAGGATGGAGAAATTGATCTTAGCAAATTTAGTTACGTGGATACAATGGTTACGGTAGTGGATTCATTTAATTTTATGAAAGATTTTTCAAGTCCTCAATATCTTACTGACAGAAATTTAACTGATATCGAAGGTGATGATAGAACAATTGTAAATCTTCTTACAGATCAGATAGAATTTGCAAATGTTATCCTTCTAAATAAAACAGATCTTGTTACTGCTTCCGAACTAAAAAATCTTAAAGATATAATACACAAATTGAATCCTGACGCTAAAATAATTCTCACTAATCATTCAAAAGTTAATTTAAATGAAGTAATTAATACTGGTACATTTGATTTTGAAAAAGCTGAATCATCGGCTGGATGGATAAAAGAATTAGAAAATGACCATATTCCTGAAACCGAGGAATATGGAATTGGTTCATTTGTATTCAGAAGAAAAAAACCATTTCATCCACAACGATTTCTTGATTTTATTCAAAAAAAATTTCCTCTAAATGTTATTAGAAGTAAAGGTCTATTTTGGATTGCATCCAGACCGGATCATGCTTTAAACTTTAGTTCAGCAGGGGGCTCTCTTAAAGCTGACGCAGGCGGTGTGTGGTGGGCTTCTATGCCTTTTTCAGAAAGAATTAAATATGGGAATTTTGTAAGTAATCAAGAAGAAATTGAATCGGAATGGAATAAACAATTTGGAGACAGAAAAATTGAACTTGTATTTATTGGTCAAAATCTAAATGTAGCTCTAATAACTAAAGAGCTAGATTGGTGTTTATTAAGTAATGATGAACTTAATGATTTGGAAAATAAAAATTTGGTTTTTCAAGATAATTGGCCAATACCAGCAGCATAAAAAATTTATTTTTCTCAACTTGTTGTAATTAATTTTTTATTAAAAATGGATAAAAATGTATTTGGTAAACCACTGAAAGTATGTTGTTTAGAACCTATGACTGGCTATTTTAGAGATGGCTTTTGTAGAAGTGATTTACATGACAGAGGCACACATACAGTTTGTGCAATAATGACCAAAGAATTTTTAAATTTTTCAGCATCAAAGGGAAATGATTTAATTTCTCCAAATTCTTTCTACCAGTTTCCTGGATTGAAAGAGGGCGATAAATGGTGCCTGTGCGTTTTAAGATGGATTGAGGCGGAAAAATATGGAAAGGCACCTAAATTGATTTTAGAAGCAACGCATGAAAAAACGTTAGAGTATCTTTCTTTGAATAAGATTGTAAAATATGCTGTAAATTAGTTGAAATTAGAAAATTTCATAGTAAATAACACATTTAAGTAATTTATATATTTTCTCAATGAGCACTAAAGAATACTATAATACAAGAAAACAAGACTTTATAAAAGATCTTATTGAATTAATTAATAAACACATTAATCAGGAATATGAGTCTATAGAAAATTCAATGAAAGATTATAACGAAATTAGTAAAGACTTTGCTTCTAATGAATGGATAAAAGTTTATAAGGAAGTTATCAAGGATGCTTTAAACGAAGGAACTGATTTTGTAAATAAGACTTTGTAATTATTATGTTACTTTTCATAAAGTAAATTGGATTAATCGTAACGAATGATGAAAAAAATTTTATTTATAAATATAATTTTGTTGTTCTATTCAAATATATCTCATTGTCAGGATCATTTTGAAGGAAAAAAAAGAAATGACCTTGGATTTAAATATAAAAGTAGGTTGCTTAAAACTTCCTTTAAGAAAATAGATTCATTCAAACTTAAATTTTTTAATTCAAAATATACTCTAGAGGAAGTTCTAAGAGAAAAGTTATATACATCCATTCATTTAAATCATACTAAAAATCAACTAATTTCATATGATGGAACAGTTTTTAACCTTCCCGATAGTATTAATTCATTTAATTTAACCTTAAAGGTTATAGAATTAATTGGTGATATGTATTTTGGACAATTTGAATTAAAAAACATAGATAAATAGTTTATGTTTTAAACCTCCCTCCTCTTTTGATAAATGTTTAGCTTTAATTTTCATAATGTTAACTGTATTAATAATATTTTTAAAATAAATAAAATTAATTATGATTAAATGGCATAAGAAACAACTTGATAAAATCATGGAAAAATTTGGTTTGAATACATATCAAATAGCATGGATATCCTATATAAAAGGGATTATAATAACTATTATTATCTATGAATTTTTAATTTAAAACTGTTTAATAAAAATATAAATTTAATGACTGTCTTTAAATACTTAAATTAAAAATTTCCGAAGATTATAATTTTTACAGTAAAGTAGAATTAAGTAAAATATCACAATTTAAAACTCCTGAAACTGGACAATTTTCTTTTGCGTTATTTGCTAGTTTTTGAAATTTATCATCCGATATGTTAGGAACTTTTCCTTTTAAATTTAATTCAATTGACAAAATTTTACCATCTTCAAATGATAATATTGCGTCTGTATTCAAATTCTCAGGGTTAAAATTAGCTTCATTCAAAACAAAACTTAATTTCATGTTAAAACATCCTGCAATTGCAGCTGCTATAAGTTCCTCAGGATTAGTACCAAGAGAACCATTATCATTTTCAAATCTCGTTTTATAACTGTATGGCATTTCCTTAAATGCCCCGCTTTGGGCGCTTAAAAACCCTTTGCCGTTGGAACCATCACCGTTCCAAATTGCATTAATTTTTCTTTTCATATATATTTTTTTACAATATAGTAACTTTTCCTAATGAAATATATAATCAAGAATTGATGTAAATAAATTTAAAGATTAAAACGTTTTTTTGAGGTTTGAAAACTATTAAAACTAAATTTGTAAATTATTATAACGAATTAAAGTTTTCCTTCAAATGAAAATATTTTTAAAAAATCAAAATAAAAGTGAAAGATTTACGAGACTTATCATTTCTCTTTTCTTAGTTCCCTCCTCCCTACTCTATGATATTAATTACTTTTCAATTACCCAAAGCATCGTTGGAGGAGTTTTACTTTTCAATGCCATTTCTGGGATGTGTGTTATATATCGTGTTTTTAAAGTTAATACGTGTGAAATTCAAATAAAAGAAAATAAAAGCCCCTATTAAGGGCTTTTATTATTAGAAGAATTTTATTCAGTAGGTCTACTATATTGTACTACTCTTGATATTTTATCATTTTTATTTAAGTAAATTCTTTCATAAAAGGTATGTGAATCTGTTGACCCATCTTTTACATACCTTGTTTCAGAAAAAACTGTAGTTACGACTCTAATTTTGGAGTCTTCCATTTTTAGTGGCATTATGTAGACATAGTCTCTTGAAATAGAATCCCAATTAGATTGTCTTTCGATTATGAAATTAGAATTAGTCATATCAACATCGAAGGTGCCAGCAACATCAGCCGGATGAAATTTTACTGTATCTGTCGTCATTTCAACCATTAGATCAGGGTCCATATTCTCATATGCATCCATGAATTTTTTTACTATTTCAGTGTCGTTTTTGTCACCAGCTAGAAACCCTTTGCCAGTCCATGCCCTACCCTGGAAAAGCCATTCACCAAATACAGTATTTGTATTGGCACTTTCAGCTGATTTTGATGAATTTTCACAATACACTAGAGTTAATGAAAATATAAGTAAATAAAAAATTTTTTTCATAATAAATTGATTTATAGTTAATACCAAATTAAAAAAAAATCTTTAATACTTTAAAAAATCAGTTATTTTTTAAAAATAAAATTAATTAAATCAATGAAAAAGACTATAGAAATTAAAAGCGCAAAGTGTGCAAAAAGAGTTAAAAAGAAAAAAATCCAGTAAATTTTAATATCGCTTTTCGATTGAATCCTAGATTTTATATTTTTTCTAAGCCATTTTTTTGATCTCATCCAAACCAAGTAAGTGACAACTGATGATATTATAATTGATAAGTAGTATGATTTAAACATTTTAATATTTCCCAAATAAATTATTTAAATCTTTTATTGAAAGAATAAGAAAATGAATTTTTTTATTTGAATTAGTTGTAAAAACATCAATGCTTAAATGATTATTTTTTTTAAAAACTTTAAATTCATATTTATCGATTTTAAATGAGCTTTGCGTTGAATCAATTAAATCAAAGGAATTAAACAAAAAACTGTATAAATTCGAAATATCTAAATCGGATGAAGTTAAATATATACTTTCAATAACCTGTTTATCATGAAATTGATAATTCCGTAAAGAAAATTTATAAAAATCACTTCCTTCTAATTTGAGAATCACAGACCCATCTTTCTTTGAACCTATTATTTCCCATTTTTCATTGCCTTCGGCCTCTTCAAATTGAGAATGAGAGTAGAAACAAATGAGACTTAATATAGTCAGGTAGATATTTTTCATTTTAAAAACTGTGCTGTACATGTAAATTTACAAAATATGTTAATAATTATTTAAGTGATATTTTCTAATATATTTTATTTGTATTTTTACGGAAAATCATTCTAAAGATGACGAGTAAATTTTTTGGTAATAGTAAAGCAAAAAGTAATTCAAAAAAAGAAATAAAAAAAAATATTTCAAATAATTCAAAAAGAAAAGCATTTGCTGTTAGGAAAACCGGTAGAGGTAAATAAAACCCTTTGGTGAAGTAAAAAGCTAAATGATTTTAGTAAATAGTAATCGAAGGGTTAATTATAAGATTTGATTTTTTATTTTTTGGAGCATATTTTCATCTATGGAGTAAACGGGTTGTTCTCTAAATGAAATTTCAGTATATTTTTTATGATCTAAATTAGTTTGTCTCTTTGCAGAGAGATGTATCCACTCAAAATTATGAGTTATAAAATATTTAAAGTTTTCTGCATTAATACCTCCACCAGGCATAATCGATATATTTTCCCTTGCAATATTTCTAACTGATTTAATAAAATCTATTCCCTCTTGAGCAGTTTTTTCGCATCCAGAAGTCAAAATTGTATCAAAACCAAAATCAATTAAGGTTTTAAGGTCTTGATTTGGTTTTTTCAGGTGATCGAACGCTTTATGAAAAGTCAAATTCATCTTTCCATCAATTGCATACAATATTTTTTCTAATTTTTTTATTGGAATTACCCCCTGCTCATCAACAATACCAATAACGATTCCGTCTATGCCCAAATCTCGAAGTCTAAGTGCATCATTAATTATTACATTAATTTCATTATCATTATAATTGAAATTGCCTCCTCTGGGTCTTACCAAAACTCTAATTGGAATTTTAAGTTTCTTTTTACAAGATTCAATTAATCCAATCGATGGAGTAATTCCACCTAAAAATAATTCAGAACAAAGTTCTATTCTGCTAGCTCCGTATTTTTGAGCTGTTAAGGCAGCATCAATTGATGTGCAACAAATTTCGATTTTAATCATCCTTTTAATAAATTTAATAATAATTATATCATTAAGAAATGAAAAAAATAACGTATTCCTTGTTGATCTTTTTTATTGGTTTTGGTTCAACTTTTAATTCAAATGCACAAACTAATAACGATATATTTAGTATGGCCCTAACTGGGGATGCAATTATTACAAGAAAATTAAGTGTGTATAATGAACCCGCTTTTTTAGAAATGGTCAAATTAATACGGTCAGCAGACATCGCATTTACAAATTTTGAAATGCTTTTGCACGATTACGAGCCATTTCCTATGCATAAAAGTGGAGGTACTTATATGAGAGCTGAACCATCAATGGCTAAGGAGCTTATTTGGGCAGGTTTTGATATTGTTTCAACAGCCAACAACCATACCGGTGATTATGGTACTGAGGGTATGAGGTTAACTTTAAAATATTTAAATGATTATGGTCTTGTAAATGCTGGTGCTGGAGAAAGTCTAGAGGAAGCAAGAGAAGCTAAATTCATTGAAACCTCTAAAGCAAGAGTTGCGTTAATATCTTGTGCTTCTACATTTCCAGATCATTCAAGGGCTGGAACTTCAAGAGGAGACACTAATTCTAGACCAGGACTCAGCCCACTTAGGTTTAGCACAGAGTTTGTTGTCACAAAAGAACATTATGAAAATATTAAAAAGTTGAAAAGAGAATTAGATCCAAACAAATTTTCAGAGAAGGATCAAAATTCTTTAGATAAAATTAGTTTTTCTGGACGAAATTATAGGGTTGGTGTAAATAATGAAATAATTACTAAAACGAATCAAAAAGATTTAAAAGAAATTGAGAGAGTTGTTAAAAGTAGCATTCATATGGCAGATTACACAATTGTTACAATTCATGCTCATGAGTCAAATCAGAAAAAATCAGTACCTGCTCAATTCTTAATTGAATTTTCAAGAAAAATGATCGATGCAGGAGCTGATGTAGTAGTGGGTCATGGCCCTCATGTACTTAGAGGTATCGAAATATATAATGGAAAACCTATTTTTTATAGTCTAGCCAATTTTATGTTTCAAAATGAAACTCTTTTAAGAGTACCTGAAGAAAATTATGCACCATATAACTTAGGAGCTGATGCGCAGATGAATGATTGGAATTCAAAAAGATATGCCAATGACACTAGAGGTTTTCCAACGGAAAGAGAAATTTGGGAATCTGTGGTTGCAGTTCCAAAATGGAATAATGAAGGTTTATTTAAAATAGAACTTCATCCTATCACTCTTGGATTTAAAGAAAAAAGAACAATAAGGGGAAGGCCTATGCTAGCTAATAAAAAATTAAGTAAAAAAATAATTAATGATTTAATTGAACGTTCAAAACCCTTTGGAACTAAAATTGAATTTATGAATGGAATCGGAATTATTAACATCAATAATTAACTTTTTTGATTAGAAAGATTATCATTATAACATCAATAATTCTTCTTTTTTTAGGTCTATTTTTAATTTTTATGTTAACTACGGAGTTTTTATTTATGATAAGAAATTTAGTATATAACAAATGAAGATCGGTGAACGAAACGAAAAAAAATTTGACCTTATTATCTGGGGAGCAACTGGCTACACAGGAAAATTGGTTTGTGAATACATATTCAAAAACTATAAAAACACAACTTTAAATTGGGCTTTGGGTGGACGAGACAAATCAAAAATTAAAAGTTTAATTTCCTCGCTTAATTTGACTAGTATTCCTTATTTAATTGCTGATAGCAACAATAAAAGTAGTCTTTTAAAAATGACTAAGATGACTAAAACTGTTTGTTCAACAGTGGGGCCCTATGCAAAATATGGTACATTGTTAGTTGAAGCGTGCATCGAGAGCAAAACTAATTACTGTGATATAACTGGTGAGACACAATGGATAAGAAAAATTATTGACAAGTTTCATGCAAAAGCTGTAGAAAGTAAGGTTAAAATTATAAATGCCTGTGGGTTTGACTCTATACCATCAGACCTTGGCGTATTCTATGCACAAAAAAATATGAAGGAAAATATCGGAAAATATGCAAGTAAAATCTATATGAGGGTAATTGATATGAAAGGAGGGGTTAGTGGTGGGACAATTCATAGTTTTCTAAACATCCTAAAACAATCTAGAAAAAATAAGAATATCTTAAAAATAGTTAAAAATCCTCACGGTCTAAGTCCTGGCGTAGATTTTTTTGAAAGTGATGAAACAGATTTAAAAAAAATCATATATGATAAAACCTGCAAAGAATGGATTGGTCCATTTGTAATGGCATCTATAAATACAAGAATTGTTCGAAGAAGTAACTATTTAGTTGACTTTAAATATGGTAAAGATTTTATTTACAATGAAGCTTCAATAGTTGGAAAAAGTATTTTTAGTAAATTTTTAGGATATTTTAAACTCCTGCCAATTTATTTAATAAGTAGTGTAAAAAACAAGACGTTCAACCTGTTGGTGAAGTTAGCCTTACCCAAACCTGGAAAAGGTCCAACCGAAAGTAGTAGAAAAAATGGTTACTTTAAATTCAGTTTTTATGTTTTTGATAAAAAATTAAAGGCCTTAGTGTTTGTAAGTGGTGACGGATGTCCTGGATACGGTTCAACCTCTAAAATGCTAGCAGAAAGTGCTATCTGTCTTGCAATTGATAGATTACCAAATAAAAGTGGAATTTTGACACCCTCGACAGGTTTAGGTGTACCCCTACTAAGTCGTCTTGAAAAAAATACAGATTTAAAATTTGAATTTAAACAAGTCTAATTTTAATTAATAAAATTTAATACTCAATTTTAGAGTATAACCATAAATTAAATTAAAATGAAAAAAATAATATACATTTTCTTACTAAGTGTAATTTTTAATTATACTTATTCACAAATTGCTTATATGCATTATGTGACTGTAAAAAATTCTGACGTTAAAGAACATATTGAAGCTGAAAAAAACGTTCATTCCAAGATACATAAGGAAGAAATTGATAAGGGAAATAAACTTGCATGGGATATGTGGATGATTTCAAACAGTACTTATGGGGAACCTACAATAACTTTTTTGTATGTGCATTTCGACAACCTTGATGCGAATTACGATACTCAAAAATCTTCTGATTTCACAGCTCATGAAAGAGAAGCACATCGAAAAGCTTATCAAAGCAGAGTTGTAAAAGAAGGAGGCTTGACTTTAGGTATTAAGGCTTCATATGGTATTAAACCAGGAGACATGCCACCGAAAAACCTGGTCATCAATTATATGAATGTTGATTTTCTAAAGAATTATGAATATGAGCAAATGGAAAAAAATGCAGGTAAAAATTATAAACAAAATGGAAGAGCTGCATGGGGATTTGGAAAAATTCTTAATCACTTTGGATCATCTAAAAATGTTCAATATCTAACATTTGGTTTTTATAACTCTATGGATGAAATTATGGATGGTAGGATGACTACAAATAAACTTTCAAAAGCTCAAATGTCTACCTTCAAGTCATAAGAAAAATTACGGACTATATATAATACCCATATTCTGACACTCGTTGCCGCCGAAAGATAATTGAAAAGCTCCTAAATGGAGCTTTTTTATTTTAATATTTTTTCCTCTTTTAGGTTTCTTTTTTCTTTATCTATTTTATTTTCCTTATGAATAAGTGTTAGCATTACAATTGATACCATCGAGTGAAGAAAAGCAAAAGCAAATGCATCCAATGCACCCATTTGCCCTGAAAGAGACGAAATTGTATACATAACAATTGCTGCAAAATTAAACACCGCAACAGAAATACCGTAAGCGAGACGCACCTTAGGTAAATGCCAAACTAAACGAAGGGATAAATAAATTAAAACCCAGAAAAGGAATTCATAGAAATACTGTATATCGTTCAAACCAAACATAAATCAAACTTCATTAAATATTATCTCAAATTTAAAAAAAAACTTCAAAATTAATAATTTTCATCGGTTGAAAATGCATTAAAGTTTAAAAGTTCTGAGTTTGAAAAAACAAATTCAATATTTATTGGGTTGCAACAAATCTCGCAATCTTCGATATATGTTGTTATTTCATTTGATGGCTCAATTAGGATTGAAATTTGTTGCCAACAATATGGACACTGAAAAAAGTGCTCAAACATAGTTTTTAAATTATTTATAATATTAGTAAAAACTATAATAGTTAAGGAATTAACATATTATGTTTTAGTTATATATCATTTTATTAAACTATAATTAACTATGAAATTAGAGGTTTACAAAATATCCGATCAAGCGAAGGGAAATTTTAATGATGGGGAAATCCTTGAAAATAAACCAATTGGTTTCCCTCAAGAGGGAGGTAAACTAAAACCATATTCGAATTTATTTTATTGGGCTCACGCATGGACAAACGATAAAAAAAGTACAATTGGTTTGCATCCTCATCAAGGATTTGAAATTTGTAGTTTTGTTTTAAAAGGGAAAATAAATCATTTTGATACAAAACAAAACAAATGGATACCTTTATCAAAGGGGGATGTACAAATCATTCGTGCAGGAAACGGAATTTCCCATGCGGAGGAACTGGATAAAAATTCTGAAATATTTCAAATTTGGTTTGACCCAAACTTAGAAATTACTTTAAAAAATAATGCAAGCTACGACGATTACAGTTTTTCTCAGTTCAAAATAAATAAAAACAAAACATCTTCAACTACGATTATTAAGGGTGTAGGATCACCAATGAAAATGGATACGGAGGGAATAACTATTCACCTTCTCGACTTGAAGAAAGGGTCTCATTTTTTTAACTCTTCAAAAAAGAAAGTGCATTCCATTTTTGTATTAGATGGTGAAATTGAATTAGAAAATAAAAAGAATTTGAAAGGGACATTTTTAACTATTTCTCAAACAGACAGTTTCAGAATAATTTCCAATAAAAGATCTAGGATTTTTGAAGTGATATCTCCCCTATTACCATCTTATAAAACGTATGCATAAAAGTTCCTAAATAAATATTTTTAAATACAAAGTGGAATTATACAGACTTTAAAAATATCATTTATTTAATCTAAAAATTTTAATTTTATAGACACTGGGTATATACATTTACTCAAACAATTTATTTTTAATGATTCATTATAAAGAATATTCCGATAAAAATCCAAATAGACAATGGATTACTTTTGTTCATGGTGCTGGCGGAAGCAGTGCAATTTGGAAAAAACAGATCCCCTTCTTTTCAAAAGCATTTAATTTACTAGTAGTTGATTTGAGTGGACACGGTTATTCAGTATCGAATTCAACTCAAAAATTGAAGGATAAAATTTCATTTGAATCAATTTTAAATGATGTTTTAGAGGTTTTAGATAAATTAAATATTAAAAAATCACATTTTATTGGAATTTCACTAGGAACGGTAATAATAAATCAGTTGGTATTAAAAGAACCAAATCGAATTTTAAAAATGGTACTGGGTGGAGCTACTTTAGAACTCAATTTTATGTCAAGATTTATGATGTATTTTGCTTATGCTACAAAATCTATTGTTCCTTACATGTGGCTTTATCAGCTTTATGCATTTATTGTTATGCCGTCCAAAACTGATAGGGAATCAAGAAAGCTTTTTATTAAAGAAGCTAAAAGAATGAATCAAAAAGAGGTAGCAAGATGGTTCAAGCTTACCCCTAGAGTACTACCCCTTTTGAAATTTTTTAAGAATATAAAGACAGACATACCAACACTATATATTATGGGTAATAAAGATTACATGTTTTTATCTTCTATAAAAAAAATTGTGAAAAAACAACCCAACGCAATTTTAGAAGTTTTTAAAAATTGTGGTCATGTTGTAAACATTGAAAATCCAGATAAATTTAATGCTACCTCATTGAACTTTTTAAAAGACTGAATTCATTAATTTATTGTTATCTTTATTTTATGAAAAGATCAGATTATTTCATACTAACGTCTGCATTTTTAAGTTTTGTGTTTTCAATATATTTATGGTTTAGCGGCCAACAAGATGAAGGTTTATATGTTGGATTATGGGTTCCATCTATTCTAGCTGCAGGTGCTTATATAAAACAAAATAACAAATAATGAGTCTTTTACTTATTTTTGGTTTCGGTGTCTTCGTCGTATTGTTATTTATTGTTGGTATTTTTTACAGTAATGAAGAAAAAAATGATGACAAATTGGGTGAAATTGAAACTGATACAACGGATTATGATGGATCTGGAAATTACGGAAGAATCCCTGACAAAAAACCTAAAAACAGAGCAATTTAAATTTTACGAAAACCATCTGTGCTTTCCAAACTGGTTGTTAACAACGTTTTTGTTATTATATAAATAAAACTTCAATCCCTTTAGAACGCTCCTCAGGTAGCTTTTTAACTTGGGTTTTATATAAAAAAAGAAAACAAATGGGTATAAAAGTGA
This sequence comes from Flavobacteriaceae bacterium, assembly GCA_045561795.1. GTDB lineage: Bacteria > Bacteroidota > Bacteroidia > Flavobacteriales > Flavobacteriaceae > TMED96. The sequence goes on along the minus strand of JBJKWZ010000010.1, from coordinate 41,242 downwards.
ATTTATCTTGTCTGTTTTGTAGGGGTATACATCAATACTCAAAAGAGAATAATTTTTTTTTTCAGATATTTTCCATACAACTTTTGATTTTTTACCATTTTTTTTTCCAATCATTAGCTCATATCCTACCATCTCCTGCCATTTGTAAAAATGTCTTTCAAAAACAACACCGTTTAGATAAATCAACATATCCTTTTTAATTAATTTTTTATCAAAATCCATGACTTTATTTTTTTTACAAAATGGATGAAAAAAATTTAAATTTCCGTGAGATGATATTACTTTCCAAATCTCTTTACTTTGATTTTTTAATTTGATACTACATGAAATACTGTACATTGAAATTAGTTATCTAAGTTCAGTTTAGTCGAAATTAAAAAGGCATTATGAATCAAAGTAGCAGCGATTTTATCGTTTTGATTATAAATTTCTCCTTTTACTGTTGCAATATTTTTCCCCTTACTAATTAAAGTCGCTTTACACAAGTAAGTTCCTACTTTTATTGGACGATGAAAAATGGTATGGAGATTGGTCGAGGAGGGATATATTTCACCTTTAGATTCAAAAATTAACAAAAGACTTGTGACATCATCTAGCATAGAAGTTATCTGACCACCTTGAACGAAACCCTGAGGGCCAGGATTTATCATATCGCTGGAAAATCGACCTTCAAGTTTTAAATTATTTTTTTTATAATCAATAAGCTTAAATCCAAACTTTTCGCCTGTTCCGCCATATTTACTGTGAAAGAAAATATATTTATCAATTTCTTGTGACATAATCCAAAATTAAAAGATATATGATAATTTAGATTCTAAAAAAAAATTACAATACCCAAAAGGAAACAAACAGAAATTACCAAAACAGAAAATCCAATTTGCGATAAATATTTATAAACCGGTTTGTTTATACTTTTATTGCTGTGTCCAGATATAATCTCTTGGAAAGTACTATAAAGAACTATTAATACCGGTGAAAATAGCACACAGCCTGCAACAAATAATTGTATATCTGTCATTTTCTTGGAATTGTATTAAAATAAATTCCATAAATTAAAATGGTAGGAACCCAGATGGAAACATATTGTCCCATTTCTTTTTCACCTGAAAACCATAGGTAGACAGATAATAAAAAGCTTAAAAAAGCTGAAATTAAAATTGTGATATCTCTTTTTCTCATGTTTATTCTTCTTTACTTTCTTTTCTAAACCACAAGTTGGTTCTTAAATTGTTATTCAAATTAAGATTTGTTGTTTGGAAATTAAAATTAGCATTATTATTAAATAATGGAAAAACTCCATTTAGATTAATTTGATTGATTTGAGTTATTTTATTTAGATTATAGCCCATTTGTCTAAATTCCTCAATTAATTTTACCAAAGAGGGATCTTTAGTACTTTTTTTTGAAATTTTTTCGCCATTATCAACCTCATATTTTATTCCTTTACTATTTTGGCTTATAATATTTAAGATTAGCCATTCCTGAGAGAATGAATAGTTAAAGATTAACAGTAATGGTATAATTTTTTTTAACATACTACAAATTTCAATAAAATTTGATTTAAAATCGCATATTTTATATATAGATATTTGAATTATATATAAGATAATTTTATACAAGATTGATTTTAATTTTATATTAGATAAAAATTTATTATGAAAAATTTAATAAAATGTTTTTTTATGAGTTTGATAATATTATCATGTCAAGTTAATTCAAAAAAAAACACTTCACCATTAAGTGGAATAATTAATGGAAACGATGAAAAATCTAGAATCATTGAGAAGCTAGCGGATTCATATCTTCAAGGAGATTTTGGTATAGCAAAAGATTATTTCGAACCTGATGGAAAGCACTATTTTAATGATTTGGAATACGATGTCAATGGTATAATTGAAGGTTATAATTTTCATTCTGTCTTATTCACTGAAATAAAACATAATAGTAGGGATATTTATACCTCATATTTCAATAACGGCAAAGTAGTAACTTATCACGACTTTTTATGGTCAGCCAATTCAAAACTATCTGGAAAAAGTTACAGTTACCCATGCCACTGTAGATGGGAATGGAAAAATGATAAAATTTCAAGTACTATCTGCTATGTAGATCCTACAGGTATATTTTATGAAGTAAATCTTTACCAAGAAAAAAACCAATAATTTTAAATTCTTGAGAAAATATTTTTATCTATTCTTATTGGTTCATTTTACTTCTTTTTCGCAACAGGAGAGTGATATTGAAAAACTGTTACTTAAAAAACTTCCAAATGTACTTGGAAATATGGCGGACCAGACTCCATTTGGAGCGGGAATTAGATCACTTATTGGAAATAAAAAAAGTCAATTAGAAAACACAATTGTAAATCTATGGATAAAATATAGTAAAGCCTTTGAATACAAGGACTATGAAATGTTAGTTAATTATTTTTCATTTCCAGTTGTTTTTGATACTCTAGATAAGCCTGAGAAAATTGAAAATAAGAAACAGTTAATTAAAAAATATAAAATCATTCGAGAAGAAAAAATACAAGAAGATTATAAGTATTCAATTTTAAATAAATACAATTTTATACAACTAAGTGATGACTTCGTGATCTTAGATGCCCATTATAGTAGATATAATTCTAAATACAAAAAAATTTATTTTGGCAGAGGCTTGTATTCTTACAAAAAAGTTAGCAATAAATGGAAACTATTTGAAGTCAATTCTTTTTAAACTGTATAGCTATTTATAGACAATATATTTCTATAAAAAGCCCACATGAATTTTTATTTAAAAATTATTAAAAAAAATTATTTTTTAATTTTTATTGATTTAAAAAAAGCAAATAAATATTTAAATAATTCTCCAGTTGGATTATGAGCTATAAATCTCAATTTGCTTCTATTTTTAATTGCTTTCACGTATTTACAAATTTATTGCAAAATTAATATTTATATATAATATATTTATTATTCGAATAGTTTTTTTTTATTGAATGATAATAAAACTTTCTTTCAGATTTTGTTTTTTTGTCTTATGAAAAAAATTATAATTATTTGTCTTTTAGTTTTATTTATTTTTTCTTGTCAAAAAAGTGAGAAGAATAATTCATTTTTTGATTTACATGAGGATACCCTATGGATTCTAGATGAGGAAAAAGAAAGCATTTTTGGACCAAACATTAGAAGAATAATTCGATTTAAGGGAAATAAATTTTTCTGGGGTGCTATTGAAAACTTTAATACTGCTCCATTTTGTGAGATTTTTTATTTCATGCATAAAGAGGGATCAACAATTTATGAAGACAAAGAGAATTACAGAGATCCTACTGGGTTCGTAGAAATTGTAGAATTCACCTCCCCTTCTTCAGATACTTTAATCATAAATATAAGTTACAATCCCCATCCTGACGAAGATCAGTCATCTGCTCATAGTGGAGAAAACCCGTTCGGAAGAGCACTTCCCAATTCAGCTGTAATAACAATAACCGTAAACGGTGATAGTTTAAAATATGACGAGTTAGCATATTTAAAGGAAGAACTTTATTATGAAAAGCACCTTAATTATATTATATCCAGAGATTTTACAATAAGAGATTTCCTTGACTATAGTTGCACAATTTTAAATGACAGTACCAAATAAATGCATAATTTTTTAATAGTTTTCCTTAAAATAATTGTATCAGTATTGTTTTTTCAAAACTACTCAGTTAGAGTCATAGATGATATTGGATATAATTTAGGGGAGTATTTAATCGCAGACAAGAACGATAAAATATTAAGCAATGGAAATACAATAAACTTTAGTGTCTTTTTAAAGTATCTACAAAATAATTCAAATAATAATTCGATGAATCAGTATAATGATATAGTCAATAAAATGTCTAGAGTCGAGTTAAAAAGAGCGAGAAAAAAATACGAAACAACATTTGCTCAATATGTAATGGAGTCATCAACTGTTTTAAAAAGCGAAAATTTAGAGAGAAAAAGAGAGCTTAAAATTTTTAAAGAAAATTTAGCTGATTATAAATTCTATATTGAAGATGTTTTAACTGATATTAAAGAATTTATATCGGATTCAAAAGATTGCAATTCTGATTTTTTTATTTCTTACGAAGAGTTTTTTAAAAATTGTAAATAATCCTACATTTATATTCAATTTGATCAATTATAATTTACTAATATGAAAAAGACCATTCTATTTCTTTTTTTTGCATTCAACTACATTATTATTTATTCACAATCCAAAAAATATCTTGATAAGGAATCCATTAAATCCATGTGCGGGTGTTTTGAAGTAAAATTTGAATTTGCTGAAACTTTTATTTATTCAGAAGACTCTACTTATGTGAGTTCTCCTCCAAAAACTATGTATGCTTTAGAATTAGCTCATTTAATTAGAGACGAAAAAAATGATATTTCCATCCAACATATACTTCAAATAGGAGACTATGGCGAACCCTATATTATAAAGCACTGGAGACAAGACTGGTCATACCAAAATCAAGATTTTTATTTATATGATTCTGATAATTTATGGAAATTCGTTAACAAGTCAAAAAATCAAGTTAAAGGACAATGGTCGCAAAAAGTATTTCAAGTTGATGATGGTCCTAGATACCAAGGTTCGGGAACTTGGGTTCATATTGATGGTAAAAGCTATTGGGAAAGTACCACACCTGCCCCACTTCCAAGAAGAGAACGAGATATTCGAAATGATTATAATTTGACTATTAGAGGGAATAGAGTCGAAATTATGGACTACGGATGGGCACACATACAGGATAATTCCAAAATTATTAAGCTAAAAAATACAAATAAAACTATTGCAAAAGAAAAAGGTTATAACACATATAAAAAGGTAGGAGATGAAAGATGTAAATACGCATTAAAATGGTGGAATGACAATCATAAAAAATGGGATATTGTAAAAGAAGTTTGGAATGATGTATACAGTAAAAAAGAAAATCTCATAGTTTCACAATTATATAATCAAAAACCACTTTTTATGTATTTATTTGTAGACGATTATGAAACAAAAGAAAAGATCAAAAACTTAATTGATAAATTTGTTGATTAAATGGATAAACTAAAAATTATCGGTGGGTTTTTTGCCCTAATTTCTGTAGTATTAGGGGCAATCGCTGCTCACAAACTTAAAGATTCTCTAAATGAAGAATCACTAAAATCTTTTGAAACTGGTGTGAAGTATATGATGTATCATGGACTTGCAATGATTATTGTATCAAATTCAAATATTCAAGGTAAAAATAATCTATTAATCATTTTTTCCCTTGGCATAGTGCTTTTTTCATTTAGTATTTTTTTACTTTCAACACAATCCTTAACAAAAATTAATTTTTCATTTCTGGGTCCAGTTACTCCAATTGGTGGCTTGACACTAATTATTGGCTGGATAATTTTTATAATAAATTCATTTAGAATTTAAATAGACAAACTTAATTTTTATTAAGTTTATAGTTTAAAATAAGAAATTATGAATTTAAAATACTTAATCCTTTGTTTTTTAATTGCATTTGTTACTTTTTCATGTGAGGTTAATAACCAGAATGCATTAAATGATAAAAGTAACGACCTATATACTAAAAATTTGGCAACAGCTAAAAAGTTTTTTGAATTATTCCTAACAGAAGATACAGAAGCTCAAAAACCACTTATTTGTCCTGGCGTAACCCATTATCCACCTTTTTATGGGTCTGAACCAGTTAAATACGACGGTTTTGTATCTGGAAATAAAGCTTGGATGGAAAACTTTGATGACATCACATATGATGCTAGGGTCTGGTTACCAGGCACAGACTCGTTAGGGGTTAAAGATGGTAGTGTACGTACTTATGGAACATGGTCAGCTAAAAGTATGGCCAATGGAAAAACTATAAAAGTGAGAGCCTACCATTATTTTGACTTCAATGGTGCCGGACAAATTCATGAAATTGGAGACTTTTTTGATGCTTCAGGTGTTATGAATGCTGCTATGGCTGGTAATGAATAATAAATAACAAATTTCCTCCAAATTATCTCTGGAGGGATTTTTTAATAAATTTAATGACAGAGTATTTTAAAAGTGTAACTGTGTTTACACTTTCATTGTTCTACTTTATTATCGGAATAAAACACTTTACAGATGTAAATTTCTTTATTTCGATTATGCCGCCCTACATTCCTTATCATAAATTCTTCATTTATTTGTCTGGATTTTTTGAAATATTATTTGGGCTTTTGTTGCTGTTTAAAAAAACAAGGAAATTTGCTGGAATTGGATTAATTTATCTTTTAGTTTTTGTATTCCCGGCTAATGTCCATCTTTATTTATCAGATACAGCTCAAAAAGCTTTATCAATAACTCAAAACGATGCTTTAATTAGACTACCATTTCAGTTACCTTTGATGATTATTGCGTTTTGGCACGCAGAGGAAAAGTCAACTAAATCTTTTAATATTTTTTGCTCTTTGGTTTTCATTCCAACAGTTTTTTATTTTTTGTCTCTAGGATTTTAGACATGTCTAGCAAAATATCAATGATTTTAAAGAAAAAACATTTTTACGTTCATACTTTTATACTACACTTTTTTTTAAATACACATATCAATGCTCAAGAATTTAAAAATTTATATAGTACTTATACTGATAAAGAAGTTGAGTTAGATGGAAAGGATGATGAAGAATTTTGGAATAAGTCTTTAGCAGGCGATGTATTTTGGCAAAATTTTCCCTCGGATTCGCTAGCTTCTCAAAATACAGAAGTGAAAATTGTTCACACTGACAATTACATATACGCCTTTATCAAGGCTTTTAATAGCTCAAATAAGTATGGTGTTCCATCACTTGAAAGAGACAGTTCCGTTCCTGGAAACGACGCTGTGATTCTTTTATTTGACACATACAAGGATGGAAATAATGCCTTTTGGTTTGAGTCTAACCCTGTTGGGTTAAAAAAAGATGCTTTAATATCAGAGGGAGGAGACGATATAGATATGACCTGGGATATCAAATGGGAGGTCGAAACCTATATCGGTGAGGGATTTTACCAATGTGAATTTAAAATACCGCTAAAATCACTAAAATTTCCTGATGGTGCCAAAGACTGGAAACTTCAAGTTTTTAGAGCCGATATTTTCACTGGAGAATTTTCTTTGTGGAATAAAGTCCCAATTAATCAAAAGGCATTTGACTTAGCATTTTTTGGAAATCTTATTTTTGACAATCCGCTAGGAAAATCTAAAACACAGATAACAGTAATCCCATATACAAGTGGAATTAAAACAAGTGATTTTAATTCAAATATTAATTATGATAGGTTTTCTTTTGGTGGTGACGCAAAAGTAACTATTGGAAATGGAATGAATCTAGATTTAACATTCAACCCAGATTTTTCTCAAGTTGAGGTAGATGACCAAATTATTAATATAACTCGATTTGAGATTAACCTACCAGAAAAAAGACAATTTTTCATTCAAAACAGTGATTTATTTTCAAGTTTTGGTGACAGCAGAGATTCGAGAACTTTTTTTTCAAGAAGAATTGGAGTTGCTAGAGATGAAAATGGAAATATTATTGAAAATAAAATAAGTGCTGGATTAAGACTTAGTGGAAAAATATCAAAAAACACTAGACTTGGGGTTTTAAATATGTATACAAATCAAGATTTAAAAAATAATATAAAGGCCAATACAAATTCTGTAATTGCATTGCAACAAAAATTATTTAGCAGATCAAACATAAGCCTGCTGTTCATTAACCGTCAAAATACAGATAAAAATGAATTAGATTACAATAGGGTGGTTGGTATTGATTACAATTTACTATCAAAAGACGCTGTTTGGGACGGGAAATTTTACTTTCATAACTCATTTAGCGATTTAAATAAAACAAATCCTTTTTCAACTGGATTTACTTTAAGTTACAATACGAGAAACAATTCAATTTATTCTAAAGTTATCAGATTGGGTGAAGGATTTGAGTCTGATCTTGGTTTTATTAGAAGGAAAGGGATATTCAAAAATTATTTTAGATATGAAAGAAGATTCTGGCTTAAAAATAAACAAATTCGTTCGATAAATGTTAATTCAAGCTTTTCATATACTGATAAACCTGAAAACAAATCATTAGTTACGGATAGAAATTATAGACTAGGATTAGAATTTGATTTTAACTCTATGGCTAATATTGAAGTTAGTTTGAGAAAAAACTATACTCAACTTGAAGATAGTTTTAATCCCTTGATATCTTTTGGCTCAAATCCTCTTCCGGCTAATTCAAGTTACGATTACTCATACCTTGAATTTAGATACAGAAATGACCAGAGAAAAAAAATAAGTTATGGATTCGAATTTAATAATGGTGATTTTTATAATGGTAAACGTATGTCATTGAGAACGGAATTAAATTATAGATTTGAGCCTATATTCCAATCAAGTTTTAACCTTTCAATTAACAAAATTTCCCTTCCTGAATTTTATGGAAAGGGAAGACTTTTATTGGCTACTTCTAAATTCAACTTAACGTTCAATAAAAGTCTTTTTTGGATGAATTATTTACAGTATTCTAATGTTTCAAAGAATTTTGGAATTAATTCAAGACTTCAATGGAGGTTTGCTCCACTTTCAGATCTTTATATTGTTTTTAATGACAATTATTTATATGAGGATTCTCTAATTCCAAGCTTAAGGTCCATTTCTTTTAAACTTTCTTATTGGCTAGACTTATAATTTCCTAATTCATTATTAGTATTGAAGTATTCAAAATTGAAGCAAAGCAGACCCAAAATAAATACGGAAGCATTAAATAAGATGAAAATTTATTTACTTTTCTAAATTCCCTAATGCAAAAAATTATACAAGCTAATAAAATTAATATTGTAACTAATCCAAGAAATATGTTTTTTAATCCAAAAAAAACTAAGGACCACATACCGTTAAAAAAAAGTTGTAAAAAAAAAGCAATTACTCCTGCGTTTTGTAAATTCTTTTCAAAGTTGTAGTAAAAGAAAATTCCAAAAGCAATTCCCATAAGAAAGTAAAGAATAATCCAAACCGGCATAAAAATCCAATCAGGGGGATTAAAAAGTGGCTTATTTAAATATTTATACCAAGTATTAACTGAGGATTTTGTTGCAAAACTAGATAAATACCCAACTGCGTTAGATACCAATACTCCAAACAAGCAACTAAGAAATAAGCGAGTATTCATTAAGCACATGTTAACAAAGTAATTTTATAATACTTACAATTTTAATTTGTTGTAAATTTAAACATATTTGAAATTATGCTTGGTAATATTTGGTTTAAGATTATATTGGCTTTAATTATTTTTAATTTTATTTTCTCGTCAATTTTAGAATATATTAATGATAAGAATTGGAAAAATTATGTCCCAGACGAATTAAAAAAGTTTTATCCAAGCGAGAAATATAAAAAAGCTAGAGATTATAAATTAGAAACTGGGAAAATTTCATTTTTATCATCATCCATTTCACTAATATTAACTATGGTTTTAATTATTTTTGGAATTTATGGAATTGTTAGTGATAGTATTAATAAAATTACCGATTCAATATTCTTTCAATCTATATTATTTTTTTCCATTTTTTATTTGATCAATTATATAATTAACCTACCAATTAAATTTTATTCAACATTTGTAATTGAAGAAAAGTTTGGATTTAATAAGACAACCAAAAAACTATTTCTGATTGATCAGATAAAATCATTGTTGTTATTTGCCTTAATTGGGGGTGGATTACTTTTCTCTGCCTTGCAACTTTTTTTAATATTTAAAGGGAGTTTTTGGATTTATTTGTGGCTGGGTTTGTCAATTTTTTTAATTTTTATAAACACTTTCTATGCAACACTTATTGTGCCGATTTTCAATAAATTAGAACCACTCAGTGACGGCGAGCTGAGAAGTAAAATAAATGAATATTCAAAAATGATAGGTTATTCGCTAAAAAATATATTTATTATAGATGGGTCTAAAAGATCTACTAAAGCAAACGCATTTTTTTCTGGTATGGGCCCAAAAAAAACGATCGCTTTATACGACACATTGATTGAAAATCATACTGATGAGGAATTAGTAGCTGTATTAGCTCACGAGGTTGGGCATTATAAAAAAAACCATATATACAAAGGGCTTATTTTGTCAATAGCTCAGATTGGATTGATTTGTTTTCTTTTCCAATTATGTTTGAATCAAGATGAAATATCATTTGCACTTGGAGCTCAAATACCCACTTTTCACCTGGGACTAATTGGGTTCTCACTTCTTTACAGTCCAATAGGTCTTGTAACTGGGTTAGTGATGAATATTTTTAGTAGAAAAAATGAATATGAAGCAGATAAATTCGCCAAGGACACTTATGATGGAAAACACCTATCTCTAGCATTGAAAAAGCTTTCTGCTAATAATCTTTCAAATCTTTATCCTCATCCATTTTATGTATATATCCATTATTCACACCCTCCCCTGTTAAAAAGACTAAGGGCATTAAAAAACTAAAAACATGACAAAATTCTATTTCCCTATCCTATTATTAATTATAGTCTCCTGCAAACAAAATCAAAACAATAAAACCCTTGAGCCTTGGAGTACATCTCAATTACTAGAGCCTAAATTACTTTCCTCAAGTATTGAAAGTGAAAAGGACCTCCCCAAAATCATTAGTATAGGTCCAGGAGTCGTAATAGGAAAATCAATAGGAGTTGGAGAATGCAGATACAATGAAAATATAGAAAAATTGAAATCATTGGTTTCGAGTTACAGTAAAGATGATCAAATTGTTCTTTACTGTGGGTGTTGTCCATTTAAAAATTGTCCAAATATTAGACCAGCATTTACTCTGTTGAACGAACTAGGTTTTAAAAATCATAAATTATTGAATATTCAAAATAATATTAAGGCTGATTGGATTGATATGGGATACCAAACAGAATAAATCTTACCAATTAGAGGGTCTTAACAAATAACATATTAACATAAATATGTAAAACGAAAGAACAAAGAGAAAAGTGGGGTTAAATATTTTTTTCATAAGTACTTAAATATAAGAAATATTTAAATGGTCATATGCAAAGATAATTAATTAAAAAAAAAACATATTGTTGGTTTTATTATCTTAAGTTTTTTAAAAAAATTGCAAATAATCTATAATTTATTAATATTTATTTTAATTCTTCACAGAGGTTTTGTTAGTTACAACGAGTCTCCTATGTTTCAGGACAGAACATATGTACCTGATGATAATTTTGAACAAGCCATAATTGATTTAGGGTTTGATGATGTTCTAGACGATTATGTTTTAACAAGTAATATAAATGAAGTAGGTGGTCTAGGATTAATTAGTAAAAATATAAGTGATTTGACTGGTATTGAGGGATTTAGAGATCTTTTGAATTTAGATTTAAGCGGGAATAATTTATCGTTTGTTGATTTGTCTAAAAATAAAGTCTTAAGAAATGTTAACCTATCTGGAAATCAATTTGAATCTATCGATTTAAGTAAAAATATTGAACTTGAGTCTTTGAAAATTGATAATAATTTTCTGACGGAATTAGACGTTACTAAAAACATCGAGCTTTCAACACTGCAACTGGATGAAAATAATTTAAGTGAGATTGATGTTTCAAATAATATTGGGTTAGGATATCTTACATTAATAAATAATTCATTATCAGATATTGATGTTGGAAATAACATTAAACTTTCAAATCTTAGATTAGATCGGAATGAAATAAATGAAATTGATGTAAAAAAAAATATAAATCTTAAAAGGCTATCACTATCGTACAACAATATTAGTTCAATTGATGTTTCAAAAAATAAAGTACTAGAAATCTTAAATGTAAACTTTAATAAATTATCAAAAATCAATGTTTATCTAAATACAAACTTAAATTCACTCAGAGTATCCAACAATAAATTAGATGATTTAGATGTTACAAATAATTTAGATTTGACCTCATTAGACATTTCTAATACAGGACTTGCTCCCGCAATTGATGTATCCAAAAACAACGGCCTCGTTGAATTTGATTTAACCTCAAACCCTGACTTAGAATGTGTTAAAGTCAATCAAGGACAATTAAATATCACCTTTGCACTTTGGTACAAGGATGCAAATACAACATATTCATTGTCATGTGATATATTGGATCGTACATACGTTCCAGATGACAATTTTGAGGAGGCACTTGTTGAAATGGGATTAGATGATGTAATGGATGACTATGTCTTAACCAATAATATATCTTCCATTACTAGTATTGATCTAAATGGTAGAAGTATAATAGAAACTACAGGTATAGAGGATTTTATATCACTGGATAAATTAAATTTTGAAAACAATCGGATTAAATCAATAGATTTATACAAAAATACTAGTCTCAAAGAAGCTGATTTATCAAAAAACCTAATTGAAGAAATTGATATTTCAGAAAATCAACTTCTGGAAAAATTAAACTTAAATGATAATTTATTATCAGAAATAGAATTGTCATATAATAGGAGATTAAAAATTATTGAAATTTCAGATAATAATTTTGAGTCAATAGACATTTCGAGTTTGAATCTTACAAACCTAAATTTAAGCAACAATAGTATTGAAAGTATAGAGTTAACAGAGAATACACTTTTAAAATATGTAGATATATCCGATAACCTAGTTTCGGCTTTAAATGTTTCTAATAATTCTCAGCTTGATTATTTAAATACAACTAAGAATTTAAATTTAGAGTGTATAGATGTTAGTAAAAATCAAATTAATAATATCCCTAGAGAATGGGAAATAGATGATTTTACAAGATATTCTATTGATTGCAGCAATAAAGATCTTGTATTTTATGAGATAGAGATTTATAATGCGATTTCACCCAATGGAAACGACAAGAACGATTACTTTTATATAAAAAACGCAGATAAATATCCCAATAATTCTTTGAAAATATTTGATAGAAATGGAATTATTATTTATAGTGAAATTGGATATGGAACTGACAATAAACTCTTTTACGGTAAATCAAATATTAATAACAGTAGTGCGACACTTCCTTCTGGCTCTTACTTTTATATTTTTTCTTATTTAGATCAATCAACAGAAGAAACTATTCTTAAGAAGGGCGTTCTAACTTTAATTAACAATTAGCTTTGAGAATTTTAAAGTTTTCGATATTACTATTTTATTCAAGTTTTCTCTCGAATGCTCAGTCAAATTTAAAGCTAACAGATTATTATAACAATCCTTCATCATTCAATCCTGCATATGTTGGAGTAACAGAGGGTCTGTTTTTAAAAGGCTATTATACTTCTCAATGGACAGATTTTGAGGGTTCTCCTTCATCTCAAGTGGTTGACTTGCAAAATAATTTTGATAATAGAAATATAGCGGCTGGAATTTCAATATTAAATGACACTTTCGGTGTTTTAAAAAATTTAAATGTAGATACAAACTTTTCATTAAATTTTAAATCTAGCCAAGATATATCCTTTTCATTGGGTTTAAAAGCTGGGATTAATTCTTTCTCAACGGACTATCAAAGTTTAAATATTCTAGACCGCTCAGAGTTCATTTTCAATGAGAATATATCTAAAATAATCCCGGTTATTGGAGTTGGTTTTTATACTCATGGAAACAATTGGTTCCTGGGAATTTCCTCACCTAACATAATTGAAAATAAGATTTCTACTGAATCAGATGAAATATTATTTAAAAATACAAACCAATACTTCTCCACTTTCGGATATAATTTTTATTTATATAATTTTTTGTTTAAAAATCAATTTTTAGCACAAATTATCGAGGGAATTCCTGTTTCATACATTTTTAGTTCGAAAGTGATTTTCAAGAATTATGTATCCCTTTCATTACATTATCAACCTCAATATCTCACAGGAGGTGAAATTGGAATTTATCTTCCAGGAAATTTAAAAATATCATATGGAATGGACATATCCAATACAGTTGGAATCAGTAAGTATGATAATAATCATAGATTTTCAATTTCATTTCAAATTTTTAAAGGTAAAAGTAATTGGTCCGATAGACAAGAATTTGACAAACCATATATTGTAAGATAATTTTGTTTAAATTTAGGTGAATGAAAAATATAATATATATACTATTTTTATTTGTTTCTATATTTTCTATAGCTCAAAAAGATGACTTTGACTCTGGAGTTGAATTATATGATACTAGTGAAGAAATTGTACCTATTAGAAAAACTTCTATTACAATTGGAAAATGCTGTCAATTAGGAAAAGCTATGTCAAAATTATCTGGTGGAATGTCTGACGTATATTTAGTTCAAAGTGAATTAAACGAGGATCAATCATACACAATTTTTTTTGTTAGTATGTTTATGATTGGGTTTGATACGGAACTGACCCAATTTGGTTTAGAAAATCCAACATCTAAAATTTCAAGTTTTCACCTAGCAGATGAATCTAAATTTAATAGACTTCAAGAATTAATGATTAATGGATAAAGAATTTAAAGCTCATCCAATTTTAAAAAGGATCAAATATGCTGATATATCTGAAGTTCTTGAAGGCGGTAAAAATGAAGGAGATAAGTTATTATTAAGATTTCATAATAAAAAGGTCATAAAGTATGTCTCATTTCAATTATTCGACAAGGATACCGGTTTTAAGACTGCAGGAAGAGCTATTTTTTCAAAATTTATTGGACAGCTGTTTGGCTCAGATGAGATTATTGATACTACGCATTAAAAATTATTTATAATAATAAAAAAGAGTTGCTCTAGACTTTAATCATACTCATATCAATGATTGAAGCTGAATGAGTTATTGATCCCATAGAAACAAAATCTATGCCGGTCTCAGCGTATGCAATTATATTTTTTTCATTTATATTTCCACTTGACTCAATTAAAAATCGACCTTTAATAAAAGAAACCGATTCTTTTGTTTCAAAAGTGCTCATATTATCAAGAATTATTCTATTAATCCATTTATGCTTGACAACTTCATAAAGTTCCTCTCTATTTCTAACTTCAATGTAAACTGGAATATTTAAGTTGTTTTTATCCAAATAGGTTTTTGTATTAATTATAGCTTTATCAATAGTTCCAGAAGAGTCAATATGATTATCCTTGATCAAAATTGCATCAAAAAGACCCATCCTGTGATTAACCCCTCCCCCAATTAAAACAGCCCATTTTTCAGGATATCTAAAACCCGGTGTTGTTTTTCTAGTATCGAGTATTTTACATTTAGTGTGGGAGATCAATTTTGATAAGTTAGAAGTAAGTGTCGAAATACCACTCATTCTTTGCATTATATTTAATATTAATCTTTCAACAGAAAGAATAGAATAGGTAGAGCCCTTAATTTCCAGAATTATTTCGCCTTTTTTCACGTCTTCGCCATCATGAAAAAACTTTTTTATAAATAAATCGGATCTAAATTTATTTATTAAAATTTCTGAGAGTCTAACTCCAGAAATAATACAATTTGATTTAGTTATTAACTTAAAGGAATTATCGGTTTTATTATTAAAATATGATTTGCTTGTATGGTCTTCTTCACCAAAGTCTTCATCCAAGGAATTTTTCAAAAAATTAAATATTTCTTTTGAATATTTAGTTTCAAATTGATCGCTTGTCTTCAATTTAAATAATTTATAAGATGATAATTAATTAATTAATTGAAAGCATTTTTAGAAGAGGCGCCTTTGCTTTTGTAATTATATCCTCGGTCAAAGTAATCTCAGGCCTCTCATACTTTAAGCACGAATAAAGCTTTTCTAAAGTATTTAGTTTCATAAAAGAACATTCACTACATGCACATGAGCTATCCTCTACAGGAGCTGGGATAAAAAGCTTGTCAGGGCATCGCTTATTCATTTCATGAAGAATACCCGCTTCTGTTGCAACTATAAATTCATTATTTGAACTATTTTGAACATATTCGAGCAGTTTTGAAGTGCTACCTACATAATTAGCCACATCCAAAATCAAGGACTTGCTCTCAGGATGTGCAATAAATTTAGCTTTTGGATGTTTTTTAAACAAATCTAATATTTTATCAAATGAAAATGCCTCATGAACAACGCAACTTCCATCCCATAAAATCATATTTCTTTTTGTTTCTTTAATCAGATAGTTACCTAAATTTTTGTCAGGAGCAAACACAATTTGTTTATCCTTGGGTATGCTTTCAATTACAGCTTTTGCATTACTTGATGTACAAATAATATCACTCATTGCTTTAATTTCTGCTGAACAATTAATGTAAGAAACCACAACTGCTTGAGGATAATTTTTAATAAAATTTTTAAAAAGGTCGGGGGGACAGGAATCAGCTAGAGAACATCCTGCTTTAAGATCAGGTAAAAGAATTTTTTTCTTTGGATTAATTATTTTTACAGTTTCAGCCATAAAATGCACACCAGAAAGAACTATTATGTCTGTATCTAAGTTTTTTGCAACTTTAGCCAAGTAAAGACTGTCTCCTAGATAATCTGCAATCTCTTGAATGGAAGAATCTTGATAATAATGTACTAATAAAGATGCATTTTTCTCTTTTTTAATTTTTTTGATTTTTTTGATTATATCAAAATCCTTAGTATTAGCCGATATGTCTTCAGATTTTAAAATATGTTTCATTAACAAATATTAATGGTATGTTAAATTTTTATAAAATTAGGAAATGTCTTTAAAAGTATATACTAAAATGAGGTTTTTTAAATTCAAAATTGTTCTCTTTCTATCATTAAAATTGATGATTGAGGTACTATAAAATATTTTTCACCTTGGTAAATAACTTCGTAAGCTCCTCCTTGTAAAAAAACAGCTAAATCTCCTTGTTTTACTTGTAAAGGAACATACTTAATTTTTTCGTCGTCAGTTTTCCATGGTTGATCGTTTTCAATAGCAATAGGAATAGGATATCCTGGCCCAGATTTTACAATGTAACCATATTGAACTTTCTCTTTTTCTCTTACACCGGGAGGAAGATAAAGTCCACTATCTGTTTTTTCTGACTCTTTCCTTGGTTTAACAAGAACCCTATCACCAACAACATTTATTTTATCTAGTGAATTATTTTTTTTAATCATGAAAGGAATTATTTATCTATGGTTGAAATTAAAGAAATCAGTTTATCTATAGAGCTTATTTTTCTAAAATTATTTTTTAGTTTGGCTAATTTAGGTTGATCTTCTTTTACTATTAATTTTGATATTTTCTTGTACTTGAGTCCAACTGCTTTTGGAAAATAAGACATATACTGGATAAAAAAAGTTTGTTTATCTACAAATCTTGGAGGTCTATCGTGCTCTAAAGAGTTTTTAGCTTTTTCGCCTTCTTTGAAAACTTTTTTATCTCTAACGTACAAATTATATTTTTTACCACTATAAACTTTTATCAAATAGCCTTTATTTTTGTATTTGTTTTCATCAATAAACTCTTTATAAACAAAAAAATCATTAAAAATTTTACAAGATATTGATTCAGATTTTTTAACCGCATTCGTTGATGAATTAGCATCTTTGGATAATGCAATTTCAATCTCATCATTTAAACCATTATATCTAAGAAAGGTTTTAATTGAATCATTATTTCTATAAATTATTCCGATTTGAAAAAAGTTATTTTTATAAGGGGATCCAATAATACCTTTTAAAGAAGTTAAATTTGAAGCACGAAATACTTTAGAAGCGTTTTTTTCTCCAACATTAATTTTTTTTACTACATCAAAGTTTGTTGGACCATAATTAAATGATGTTTGGGAAATGGAAATATTAATAAAAAAATTTATAAAAATGAAAGTTAAACATTGTCTCATAAGAGAAAAATAGAAATTTTAAAATAAATATATAAAGTAATTGATAATTTTAATAAAATTTAGCTCTGTAGTTCAACGGATAGAACAAAAGTTTCCTAAACTTTAGATACAGGTTCGATTCCTGTCAGAGCAACTTAAAAAAGTGGGAAACTATAACCAAAACATGAAAAAATTAAAGTGTATATATGTACAAAAGAAAATTTAGTTTCCCACTTAAAAATATATTTGCAAACTACGTGCCAAAACTTAAAAAAATAAGTAAAAAGTTATCTTATTCTTATTAATTTATTTAAAAATATATTATTAATAAATATGCAAAATATAATATTGATGATATATACAACAATTATATTTAAAATAAATTATTATATTTGTTGTAATTATACTTTTACAACAAAATTAATTTTGATTAAATTCTCTGCACATTTTCATAAAAAAGCAAAAAAATGGTTCATAAAACATTACTACGGAAGCACATTTATTGGGAAAAAAATCAATAATAAAGGACAATTAGTAAGGAGATATAAACAAAACTATAGATTCGAGTACTTAGATTTAGATTGGAATGAGCATCCAGTTTCAATAGAGGAAAAAGACACAAATCAAAAAACAAAAAGTTTAATAACTCAAAAAATTCAGTATTTAGAAAATCAAGAACTTGAAAAAAATAATAATAATTACAATAAACTGTTTTTTCCATGGGCATACAATTTCATTGAAGATGATATGAGTAATAATAGATCAGTCAATTTAAAGCCAGTGATAGATCATTTACTTACCTTTTCCACCGAGAAACTTTTATTTAGTGACATAAATGAAAGATTCTGTAATGAATTCAAAAAATATTTAACGGATGCACCCCTCTCCCCTAGAGGTCTTTTAAAAACAACAACCACAAAACAGTATTTCGATCATTTTAAGTATGTCATTAAAGTTTGTTTTTTGAAAAAGTATATAAAAGAGAACTACAGTAAAAATATTTATATTAAATCTTATGATACTGATTTACAAGACTATATAGGTATAAGTGAAATAGAAGGTTTAATTACTAAAAAATCAATTTACCCTTCTATTACCAATGCGTTTTTATTTGGATGTTTAACCGGATTAGGTGAAAAAGAATTAAAAGAGTTGGAATGGCTAAACTTTGAACTTATTGATGAGAATTATTATATAAACTTGAAAAGAAATCAAATAATCTATAGACTAAGAGTTTCTCAAATGGCGATGGATTTTATTGGAAATCCGCTTAAAATAAGAGGTAAAGTGTTTTTTAAACTTAAATCAACTTATTACACTAATCAGAAGCTAAAAGAATGGCTAAATTCCTGTAATATTTTTAAAAAAATAACTTTTAAATCTTGTAAATATACTTTTGCTGCAAATTATTTGCTAAAATCTGAGGGTTTTACAGAACTATTTGACAATTCTAAACCCTCGATTGGCGCTTTATCAAAAATACTTGGTCATAAAAAAGATTATTTTACAAAAAAATTTATTGCAAGAATTAATTTAATATAGTTTTTTTAAAACTATTTAATTTATAATTAGCAGTGCTAAAATGTTTATTTTTAATGCATTAGATCTGGTTATTTTTTTTTAAATTAGTGTCTTATGATTAAAAGAAAGCTAGAGCACTACCATTTCCCAGAGGGAGTAAAGTCTATGTTTATAAATGGTAGATACTATTCTAGAAAAAAGTTTCTTGAAGCACGATCAAAAGAGCTGAGAGCTAAACGCCAGTCAAGGGATAAAAATGGAAGATTTACAAAGATTCTATAATCTTTAAAATAATTATTTCTTAAAAAATTCCTCTTTACTTATCTCAAATCCAACAATTTTAGTTGCTCCCCCAGAAAAAAAGAAATCTAGATACCCTTGTTCGTTTAAGCCGATTGGAATTCTCTCAGGAGATTCGTAGTATCTTTTTAGATTATGATATTGATATACAAAATGTCCAACTGGTAAGTCTTCAATCTCAAATTCTTGAAAAGCTCTCACATATACATGTGTAATGTAGTGTCTTCCACCATCTCTTAATGTTAGTATTATGTCTTCATTTAATGTATTAGAAACTAAAAGTGAAGCATTTGTTAATTTATTTATCTGCTCTACTGGATATTTCTTCTTAAAAATTTTTTGCCCAGTAAGTGGTCTTTGAGAGAACGAAAAAAAACCAATTAAAAGGAAGACAACTACAAAAAAATTTTTCATTTGTATATACTCTCTACTATTTCAAAATTACAAAATTATTTATTTTCAATCTACTGAAAACTTATAAATACTTTGAGAACTGTATGTTTTAAAGGGTAATAAATACACATTAGGAAAATTTTTATTATTAGGAGAATCAGGATAATGTTGTGTTTCAAGAGCAAATGATTCACGATACAAAAACTTCTTTCCGTATTTTCCAACATCAGAACCATCCATAAAATTTCCTCCATAAAACTGAATTCCTGGTTCAGTGGTAAAAATTTCCATTCTAATTCCTTTGGTGGGTTCGTGTACAGATGCAGCAAAAGATAGTGTATCTTGGTATGGTTTATTTAAAACAAAGTTATGGTCGTATCCACCTCCATAAAAAATTTGCTCATCATCAGAATCAACTTCTGATCCAATTGATTTAGGTAATCTGAAATCAAATGGAGAGTCATCAACAGCTTGTTTTTCTCCTAAAGGTATAAGGGTTGAGTCGACGGGAGTATAAAAATCTGAATTTAATTTTAAAATGTGGTTATTTATTGTACCGCTACCCTCTCCAGCTAAATTAAAAAAAGAGTGATTAGTGAGGTTAATTGGTGTTTTCTTGTCTGTAGTGGCGCTGTAAGATATCTCAAGTTGGCTATCTACCAGTTGATATGTTAACTCTACATTCAAATTACCAGGATATCCCATCTCTCCATCTTCAGAATTTAAGCTCATGACTATTTTTTCTTTAGCTATTGAAACTAGATTCCAAATTTTATTATGAAATCCATTTGGGCCGCCATGGAGATGATTTAGTCCATTATTTACCGGGAGATTATATTTTTTATTGCCCAACGAAAATATACCTTTAGAAATTCTATTTGCATAACGACCAATAGTTGCTCCATGATAAGGTTCATTTGCTTTTAAATAATCATCAATAGATTTAAACCCTAAAACCACATCCAGAGGGTTGCCAAATCTGTCTTGAACAATAAGAGATACAATTCTGGCTCCATAATTTGTTACAAATATTTTTAAATTTTCGTTCTCTAAGAGAAAAAGATCTGTCTTCTGACCCCCTATTAAAGTTTGAAAATTAGTTTTATCTAAAATTTGATAATTTTCCATTTTATTTTCACAAAATACAAATAGAAATGACAATAGAATTATAAAGGTTTTAAAAATTGTTCCCATAATAAAATAGTTTTTAATAAACGAATAATTTGAAATTTTATAGTTTTGAAATTAATGAAAAAAAACAACAGCCGCTTTATACTAAAATTATTCCTTTTTTTGTTACTCCTGTTCAAGTTTAGTTGCAATAACCAAAAATCAATAAAATATCCTCCAGAAATTCAAATTATTCCCTCTCCAAAAGAATTAATAAAGAATCGAGATAACGAAGCATTGGAATTAAAAAACACTATATCTGTATTTGTCAAAGGTCAAAACTCTAAAAAGTTTTTTGATTTATTTGTAAACGATTTAAAAATAATTTTCTCTCAAAATTTAGATATAAAGAAATCGGATAACAAAAATTCTGATATAAGCTTTAATATTGACAGTAGCTTAAGTAATGAGGAATATAAAATTGAAATTGACAAAAATGTAATTGTTACTGGAGGATCATATAATGCAATCTCAATGGCAAAATCTTCATTGATTCAAATGGTTAAATTAAAGGGCAATAAAGCTATTATTTTACCCAAATCAAAAATTTTTGATATGCCAGATTCTTCTTACAGAGGTTTGATGATTGATCTTTCTAGGATGTGGCACAGTCTTGAATCAATTCGCAGTGTTATTGATTTGGCAAGTTTCTACAAGATCAAATACCTACAACTTCATTTGTCTGACGATCAAGCCTTTGCTTTTCCTACCGACTCTTTTCCTAACTTACCAACACCTGACAGACCCTACTCTAAAAAAGATTTTATTGAACTAGTTGAGTATGCAAAAATTAGAGGAGTTATTATTGTTCCTGAAATAGACGTTCCAGGTCATTCTAGACAGTTTATTGAAACATATCCAAAAATATTTGATGTGGATAATGGAATTAAAAAGTCAAATGTTATAAATATTACCAATGAAAAAGTCTACACCGCACTTGATCAAATTATCGCTGAGGTTGCTGAAGTTTTTTATAACTCTCCATTTATTCACATGGGAGCGGATGAAGCAAAATTAGATCTTTATAAAAATGTAACAGAGGTCGAATCGTTTATGAAAAAAAATAAGTTAGGTGACGATATTCATGAATTATACAGATATTTTATTGTGAGAATCAACGAGATTGTAAAAAAATACGATAAACAGATGCTGGTTTGGGAGGGATTTAGAAAAGAAGGAAAAATCAAAATACCAAAAGACATAATTGTTTTTGAATTTGAAACGCTTTATAATCACCCGCAAAATCTAATTGAAGATGGGTATACTGTTGTAAATACCTCCTGGACCCCACTTTATGCAGTTTATGGAGGAGTTAAGAACAAAATGGCTCAAAGGGCGGTGTGGTCTCCTGAGAGGATATATCAATGGAACAAATGGAGATGGGAACATTTTTCCAAAACCGTCCCTGGTTATAATCCAATACAACTAAAAGAAACACCTCTAGTGATAGGTGGTCAGATGTGCTCATGGGAACAATCAGGAGATGCCGAAATACCTGTTCTTAGAAAAAGACTCCCTGTATTTTCTGAAAGAGTATGGAATGACAAAACAAAAAAGTCTTTTGAAGAAATATTTTCAACTATTGAAAGGACCGACAAAATTTTATCTTTATTAATAAATGACAATAGACAAGACTCTGTTCTAATTGGATATAATTTTAAAAAAGATAGTTGCTTGTGGTGTGACACTAATAAAGAAGTTGATTAATCAAAACTGGAAAACATCTTTGGTGTTGTAAGTCCCATCTTTTTGATTATTATCTATGATGTTTTCTTTAAAACCAAAAAGAAAGGCACCTTTACGAGAGGAAGATTTGTCTTTTAGATTCGTTTTTTCTAAGACCCCTAGTGATAGGATTTTCTTTCTAAAATTTCTTGAGTCAAATTTAGTATTGTAAATACACCCATAAAGAGTTTGTAACTGTGGAAGGGTAAATAATTTAGGGAGTAATTCAAATCCTAAAGGTTGGTCTTTAGCTATATTTCTCAGCTCACTTATCGAATCTTTGACCATCTGACTATGATCTAAAATCAACTCAGGCAACTCATTAAATGCAAACCATTTAGCATCATAATCTTCAACTATTTTGAGATTAAGTTCGTCAACCCTAATTAAACTAAAATAAACTATAGAAATAACCCTTTCTTGAGGGTCTCTATTTAAATCCCCATAGACCTTAAGTTGTTTTAAATAAATATTTTCAAGGCCTGTAAGTTTGTAAAGAATATCAGTAGCGCTTTGATTTAATGATAAATTATTTTCAAGGGCCTCACCTATAAGAGACCATGAACCTTTAAACGGATTAACTCTCCTTTTAAACAATAATAAATTTAATTTTTTTGAGTCAAAACCAAAAATCACACAATCTAAAGCAACTGTTATATTTTGATTGCTAATATATTTTGATGGTTTCAAAATTGAACTTTATTTCCTCAATATAAGTAATAATTTTTAATTCATTTAAATTCAAATTGTTAGCCTACAAATTTGTTTCTAAAATTTTTGGATTATAAGCTATAACTAAAATTTTTGTTATTCTAAATTATATTTTCTTACATAAATCCATATAACTATTGACTTATTCAAAGTTTTTAAATAGCTTGTAAAAAAAATTAACAATAATGAAACTATTTACCAAAATAACTTTTTTGTCTTTGCTTATGCTTTCATTTGCATGTGATAACAATACTAATAGAGAAAAAGAAGATTTAAGATGGTCAAAGGAACGAATTAATCAATGGTATGAAAATCAACCTTGGTTAGTTGGCGCTAACTTTATAACAAGCTCTTCCATAAATCAGCTTGAATTCTGGCAACAGGAAACATTTAATCACGAATTGATTGATAAAGAGTTAGAGTTGTCAGCAAGTATAGGCATGAATGCACATCGTGTATATCTACATGACCTCCTTTGGGAACAGGATTCACTGGGATTTTTAAACAGAATTAACAAATTCTTGGATCTATCAGAAAAGCATGGTATCAAAACTATGTTTGTTTTCTTTGACGACGTTTGGCATCCAGTACCTAAACTTGGAAAACAACCCAAGCCTATTCCAATGGTTCACAATTCAGGATGGGTTCAATCTCCTGGAGCAAAAATTTTATATGATACGTTAAGTCACAATAAACTTGAATCTTATGTTAAAGGGATTGTGAATAAATTTGCTAATGATCCTAGAGTTTTAGCTTGGGACCTCTATAATGAGCCTGGGATAACGGGTATATCATCTCACGATATTTCAAAGGAAAGGGCTATAGAATTATACAAGAAAATTGGAGTTGAAATTACTGATGATAATTATTCCTCGTATAATTTAAGTAAGATTGATCCAAAGTCAGTAAAAAAAACCTATACTCTTTCTTTATTAAAAAAAACTGTGAATTGGGTCCGAGAATCTAATCCCTCCCAACCAATTACAATGGGAATATACAATTGGGACACAAATTGGTCTCCCTTGAATGTTTTATCTGACTTGGATAAGTTTATAATAAGTAACTCTGATATTATCTCTTTTCATGAATATTCTGGTAAGGAGAATGTTTTAAAAAGAATCAAAGAACTTAAAATTTACAATAGGCCTCTTATTTGCAGTGAATATATTGCTCGTGGTGCAGGAAGCACTTTTGAGGATATTCTACCAATTTTTATGAAAAATAAGATAGCTGCATTTAATTGGGGATTGGTTTCCGGAAAAACAAATACAATTTATCCTTGGAAGAGTTGGGATTCAACCTTCACTGAGCCTCCAAAATTATGGCATCACGATATATTTTATCGAAACGGAGAGCCATTTTCAAACCAGGAAGTTGAATTGATTAAAAATTTAACTGAATCTGTAAATGGGGCTGATTAAGTAATGAAATATTTTTTACTTATAATATTGGGAATGAGTTTTGTTACAGGACAAATCCCTTTACCAGAACACCCTAGACCCGATTTTAAAAGACCGCAGTGGATTAATTTGAATGGCACTTGGAAATTTAAATTCGATTCAGATAACATTGGTATTTCGAATAACTGGTTCAACTCCAAAACTAAATTTGAGAAACAAATTAATGTTCCTTTTCCATGGGGTTCTAAACTTTCACAATTAAATGATGAAGCCGACATCGGATGGTATAAAAAAAAAATTATTGTACCTGAGAATTGGAAATCAAAAAAAACATATATAACAGTTGGTGCATCTGATTGGGAAACAAGTATTTGGCTTGATGGTCAATTCATTGGTAGCCACCAAGGTGGATATGTCCCCTTCTCATTTGACTTAACTCCCTTTTTGAATTACGGAAAGCCTCAAAATCTGGTTATAAGAGTAGATGACGATGCTGGAGATCCAAAAAAATTTAAACGTGGATATGCATTATACGGAAAACAGGGTTATGGAAACGCAAGAGGTATATGGCAAACTGTTTATCTTGAAGCTAGAGGTAATAATTTTATAGATGCTGTTCATTTCACACCTGATATTGATAATAAAAAAGTAAATATCAAAGCTTATCTTGATAAATACGCTACTGAGGAGCTGTCTTTAAATATTAAAATTAAAACCGAAAACGGTTTTATTGAAAAGAATACAAGTATCAAAGCAGGCCAGCTAAAAATGAGTTTTGATATAGAAATTCCGGAAATGAGATTATGGACACTAGATGACCCCTATTTATATGAGGTTGAAGTTAAGCTTGATAACGATATTGTAGAATCTTATTTTGGAATGCGTAAAATTTCTACTATGAATTTACCAGGTACAGAACATCCATATGTTGCTTTAAACAATAAACCAATATACCTTCAATTAGCATTAGATCAATCATATCACCCTGATGGATATTATACATTCCCGACTGATAAGTTTATGAAAGAAGAAATTCTCAGGAGTAAATCAATTGGATTAGACGGGATAAGAGTACATATAAAGCTAGAAGTCCCAAGAAAATTATATTGGGCAGACAAATTGGGAATTTTAGTAGTTGAAGATCTACCAAACTCATGGGGGGAACCAGATAAATTTATGAGGAAGGAGTCTGAGTACACATTAGAAGAAATGATCAAAAGAGATTACAATCATCCCTCAATATTTTCGTGGGTTATTTTCAACGAGCAATGGGGTTTAAAAACAAAAGATGAAAATAATAACGAAAAAATTCTTCCTGAGACATATAATTGGGTAACATCTATGTATTATAAAGCAAAGGGTTTAGACCAATCAAGATTGATTGAAGACAATTCGCTGTGCTGCGGAGGCTTACACACTGCTACAGATTTAAACTCATGGCATGCCTATTTACCTGGATATGATTGGGAAGATTATTTAAAAGATCAGGTTGATAAAAACTTTAAAGGTGGAAATCATTTATATTACAATGGATTCAAACAAGAAAATCAGCCATTTTTAAACTCTGAATGTGGTAATGTTTGGGGATACAGTGGAAGCACTGGAGATGTAGATTGGAGTTATGATTACCATAGAATGATGAATAGTTTTAGAAAATTTCCTGAAGTCGCTGGTTGGCTATATACTGAACATCATGATGTCATAAATGAATGGAATGGGTACTGGAAATATGACAGAAGTGAGAAAGATACAGGATTAAACAATATATTTAATGGTATGAGCTTAAATGACTTTCACTCAATTGTTTATGTATCTAATGGAGGTGATATAACTCGGACTGTTAAGGGTAATGAAAATATAGAAATACCCATCTATGTGTCTTCAATGACTAATAAAAATTATGGTAAGGAACTATTCTTACATTATCAAATGCTCCACTTAGACTACGTGGGGATTGAAAAGGAAATTGATAAAGGAGTAGTAAAAATTGACTATTCCCCTTGGATGAACAAATTCGTTTCCCCAATCGAAATAAAGACCTCTAAATACTCTGGACTATCAAAGATTAATTTTACTCTTAAAGACAAGGAAGGAAAAATTATTCATAGAAACTTTATGCATTTGGTTGTAAAATCAGAAATTAAAATACCAAAGACATTCGTTTCATCAATACCCGTTAACGAATACTCGTCATCTAAATGGAGTAAAAGGAAATGGGAGGTGCTAGAAGGACTTAAAGTAAATGGAACCGGAAAAGGCTTCTTTGAATTAAAAATATCAGTTCCTTCAAATTTAGACCTAGCTGACAACAAAGAAGCTTATTTCATAGTTGAGGCGTCGTCTAAGCAGCTTTATGATAAAGACAAGGAAAAAGAATATGATGAAACAGGAATCGATTATATGAGAGGTTCAAAGGTTAGTCCCCACAAAAATCCAAATTCTTATCCTATGACAGACGAAATAATCTTTCCCTCCGAAATTAATGTATCAATTAACGATAAAAGAAAATTAAAAAAAGTTTTAGTTGATGATCCTGCTGATCACAGAGGAATCCTATCTTGGCATAATCAAAAAATATATATACCTAGGATAAAAGATAAGGATTATTGGGAAAGACCAGAAGAGGAAAGGCCATTTCTGAAAGAGGCTGGGTCATATGGATACTTGGTAAAGGTCCCAGTCTCTGGGGAAGAATTAATCGAATCTAAAAAAAATGGATTCATAAAAGTTTTTCTTGAAACAACTGGCGAAGGCGGTATGGCTATTTACGGAAAAGATTTTGGACGTTATCCATTTGACCCTTCATTAGTAATTATTAAATAAAAATAGAATTATAATAAATTTCATTAGATATGAAAAGAAGAAAATTTATCAGTCAAGCCTCCATTGCAGGGCTATCCTTTAGTGGATTTCGTTTTTTAAACTCATGTGAAACAGAGACAAAAAATAATAATCAGACATATATGGGAGGCTTTAAAGCCAATCCAATACGTGAAATAAAAGCAGCATTTGTGGGTGTTGGAGATAGAGGCAGAATCCATGCAAGAAACTTTAATAGTTTTCAAGGAACTAAAATTGTAGGAGTGTCTGACCTATATGAAGCTCGGGTTAAGGAAACTATAAGTTCTTTAAATTCAGAAGAGTCTATTAAGGGGTATTGGGGGAAAGATAATTTGTGGATTGAAATGATTAAGGAAACTAAACCTGATGTCGTTTTTATTTCAACTAATTGGGATAATCATGCTCCGATGGCTATAAAGTCCATGGAGCTAGGCTCCCATGCTTTCGTAGAGGTTCCGCTGGCAAACACAATTGAAGACCTTTGGGGAATTATTAATGCCTCTGAGAAAACACGTAAACATTGCATGATGCTCGAAAACGTAAATTATGGTAGAGAAGAGTTAATGTTTTTAAATATATGTAGGAAAGGATTAATTGGAGATTTAATCCACGGAGAGGCTTCTTATATTCACGACCTAAGAGCTCAAATGTTTCAAAGAGATAAAACTTCCTTCGATGGTCACCCAGGAACAGGGTCTTGGAGAACAAGACAATATGCAAAAAATATCGGAAACTTATACCCAACCCATGGACTTGGTCCCGTGGCTCAATATATGAGCTTGGCTAGAAAGGAAGACAACTTTAAAAAGATAGTTTCTTTATCATCACCATCTAAAGGAAAGTATTTAATGGCCAAAAAATATTTCGATAAAAATCATGAATGGAATAAATTGGAATTTAAAAATGGTGATATAAATACTTCTATAATTCAAACAACTTACGGAAAAACAATTATGATTCAATGGGATGAGACAAGTCCTAGGCCATACACTCGACATAATCTTATACAAGGAACAATGGGTGCACTTACTGGTTTTCCAACAAGAGTGTTTTTTGACTCTGAAGAAAACCAAAATTCAATAGGTTACTTTCCTTGGATTGAGGGAAAAGATTTGTCAGAGATTTATAAAAAATACGATCACCCTCTTTACAAGAAACTGAATGAAAAAACTGCTGACAGTGGGCATGGTGGTATGGACGGTATAATGATGTACAGAGTTATAGAATGTTTACAAAAGGGCGAACCACTTGATCAAAATGTTTACGAGGGGGCATTTTGGAGTGCAGTAACACCATTAAGTGCAAAGTCCATAGATAGTGGTGGAAATCCTCAAAATTTTCCAGATTTTACAAGAGGAAAATGGAAAGAAACAGAACCTCTTGGAATTGTTTTATAAAAAATTAAATATGAAAAATAGAATACTTATAGTTTTAATTTGCTTAATTATCTCATGTGCCAAAAAAGCACCAGTAATTGATTCGATAGAAAAAACAGAGTTTGTACCCTACCCCAATAACATTGAGTCATATGAAAGCGCTCTTGAAATCAACTCTATTTTATTAATTACTAATAATGGTGAATTGGAAATAGCTAATTTAATCAAAAAGGAGTGGGAAGAGTTGACAAAAAGCGATATTAAAATAATTAAAAGAAGTACTAACAGAGGGAATTTAGTTATAGAAATTGATGAAAAGTTTAAATCAGAAAACAATGAGGCCTATCTTCTAGATATAGATAGAAAATCTATTTTAATTAAATCAAGTAATAGTGAGGGTGTTTATAGGGGTTGGCAAACTCTAAAACAATTGATTGAACTTAGAAAACACAAAGAATATCCAAACTTTATTCCAACAGGAAAGATTTTAGATTATCCTGAATATAAATTTAGATCAACTATGCTTGATGTTTCTCGGCATTTTTTTAATGTCGATCAGTTGAAAAGATTTATTGATTTGGTATCTGACTATAAGATTAATTATTTACATCTTGGGTTAACAAACGACCAAGGCTGGAGAATTGAGATTAAATCTAGACCTAAACTCACCCTCATTGGAGGAAAAACACAAGTTGGAGGTGGTAAAGGAGGATACTACTCACAAGAGGATTACAAGGATATAGTAAAATATGCTAGAAATAAATTTATAACCATTATTCCTGAAGTCAATATCCCTGGGCACACAAATGCGGCTTTATCATCCTATGCGAATCTGAATTGTGATAGGAAACCAAAAAAAGCATATACGGGAACTAATGTTGGTTTTAGTACTCTATGTAACAACAGCTATACTTTTAAATTTATTGATGATGTTATAAAAGAGGTTTCCGCAATTACACCTGGAGAATATTTTCATATTGGAGGAGATGAGTCGCATGTGACAAAACCCGCAGATTACTTAGATTTTATTTCAAAAACATCTCAGATTGTAAACAAATATGGTAAGAAAGTTATTGGTTGGGATGATATCGGCGTTGCTGATATTACCCCAAATACAGTCTTACAATTATGGAACATAACACAAAAAGACAAAGTAGTTAAAAACATTGAGGATTTAAAACACCAAGATAAAGGCTTAAAAAATATTAGATTTGGAATGAAGAAAGGTGGTGGTGTTTTAATATCTCCAGCCTCTAAAATGTATTTGGATATTAAATACGACAGTCTAACCAAATTGGGTCTTAACTGGCCAGGATATATTAACTTAAAAACTGCTTATGATTGGAAAATAGAGGAGGAATTCCCACAAATACCAAAAAGTAAAATTATAGGTGTTGAAGCACCACTATGGTCAGAAACAATATCAACTTCAGACGATATAGATTACCTTACCTTCCCTAGATTACCTGCATACTCTGAAATTGGCTGGACTAATCCAAGCAAAAGGAAATGGAAAGATTTTATAAGCAGAATTGCTAGTCATCGATTTTTATGGGAAGAAAGAAAAATAAACTACTACCCTTCTCCATTAGTTGATTGGTAAAAGAAGAATTTAAACCCTTAAAATGAATAAAAGAATATTTTTTCTTTCCATTAAGATTCTATTTTTTTTTATTTTTTTAAAGTCATGTGGAGAAAAAAATTTTAAACCTCAGTACTCTAAAAATCATATAATTAATGAACACCTATTAAAAGAATATATCGAAAAATTCAACAAAAATGACAATGAATTATACAGCCAGCACATTAATAATAAGAACGCCTATAATTTTTTATTAGAAAATATTCCAATTATTGAGATACCAGACAAAGTAATTGAGGAAAATTACTACTTCAGATGGTGGACATATAGAAAACATATAAAATCTACGTCCAATGGCTTTGTAATTACTGAATTTTTACCAAAAGTATATTGGTCAAAAAAACATAATACAATTAATTGTCCCGCCGCACACCATATTTATGAAGGAAGATGGTTAAGAGATCCTAAATATATCTCAGATTATATAAATTTTTGGTTAAAAAATTCTGGAGATGGAATAAGACAGTATAGTTTTTGGATAGCTGATGCAACCCTTGCATTTAATAAAATTCACAGAAATGATTCACTGTTATTTAGTCAGTTACGACATCTAATCAATAATTACAATGAGTGGGAGAAAACCAGAAAGGAAAATAATAAATCACTTTTTTGGCAATGGGATGAAAAAGATGGAATGGAGTATACCATTAGTGGGAGGATTCTAAATAGAGGGGTCGAAAAATCATCAGTTGATGCTATAAGACCTACTATAAATAGTTATATGTATGGAGATGCAAGAGCAATTTCAAAAATAGCACACTTAAAAAATGAAATAGAAATTGAAAAAAAATTTGAAAAAAAAGCAGAAGAAATAAAAGAAAAATTGCAAGGTCGCTTATGGAACGAAAAACTAAGTTTTTTTACTGTATTACCTAGGAATTATAACGAGACTACTAAACCCTTAAATATCAGAGAATTAATTGGTTATGTGCCCTGGTATTTTAATCTACCTGATGATAAACCTAAATATTCCTTGGCTTGGGAAAAATTAAAAGATACTCTTGGGTTTTCAGCACCCTATGGACTCACAGTTTCCCAACGTTCACATCCTTTTTTTAAAATAAGTTATAGCGGGCATGAATGTCAATGGAATGGGCCTTCTTGGCCATTTGCTACTACTCAGACATTAAAGGCTTTAGCGAATTATTTAAATAATTATTCTAAAAATAAAAGTATTTCAAAAGATGACTACTATTCGCTTCTGTTACAATTTACTGAAAGTCATAAAATAATAAATGAAAGAGGGCAGAAACAAAATTGGATAGATGAAAATTTAAATCCTTTTACAGGAGACTGGATTTCTAGAACCAGACTAAAAGAGTGGGAAAATGGAACTTGGTCGAAAGGTAAAGGAGGTGTTGAAAGAGGAAAAGATTATAATCATTCAAGTTTTTGTGACTTAGTACTAAATGATCTATTGGGAATCAAACCCAAATTAAATAGCACGATAGAAATTAATCCTTTAATACCAAATAATTGGGAATGGTTCGCTGTCAAAAATATCAATTATCAAGGCAAAAAAATAGATATTGTTTGGGATGAAAATGGCAAAAAATTTGGACTAGGAAAGGGACTCACAATTTTTGTCGATGATATAAAAAAATTCAATACTAGTACAAATAAAAATATTAAAGTTTTAATTTAATTTTGTTTATATAAATATTTGGAAATAAATTATTTAAATACTTTATTTTTAAAAAAAAGATTTTCCATAATCAAATGCTTTGATACCAATTTTTTCTCCTATTACTCTTCCTGGCAAATCATCAACTGGAGGATGGATACCACCCCAGATTCTAGACAAGCTACACTGATTACTTGCATCACGATAAGTTGCCCATTGAATTTTTATATCTCTAGTTGGACCATCTTCAAAAACTAAAAATTTATTCTTCTTTGCTGTATATTCTCCCATCCCTCCAGGAAAGTATTCGCTACCAGTTAGAAGGGTTAGCACCTCTGCGGCTGCCCTTGAGTAGGTTGAATGACCTGAAATGTATCCTGCAAAATTTGGTGTAACAAATGTTGGTCTTTGGTAGGGCCACCAATTTTCGGCTAGTATCCACCCCACTCCTGCGTTATCGGTTTCAGTATTTGAGATATAATCATGTCCTTTCCAGGCACGAAGCTTTATCTTACCAACGTTTTCTTTATTTTTTCCTGCTAATCTATCTTTTTCATGTACAAGCTCAACATACCCCTTCTCAAGTTTAATTCCAAAAGGACTATAATTTATTAAGTTTGGATCCGAGGATTGTCCATGATTCGACATCATCCTTATTGCACTTATAGGCCTGATATAGTCATAAAAACCCTTAATTCCCCATGCTGCTATAGCTGCATCGTGCATCGCACCCCCTAAAATAAAGTAAGCTTTTATATCCCACTCTAAATTTGTTAATTTTTCCTTTCCCTCAAATTTTAAATCGAATTCATTATGGTCAGAGACATAATTTAGAATTGTAAACCAATGCCCGGGAGGTGTTTCTGAGTCTGGGCCATCAGCCCAAAACTCAGCAATAACTCTCGTGTAATCGCCTCTTGGAACAAGTTGCTTCTTATAGGGTTTATTTGTAATTGGATTGATTTTATAGCCATTGGAAAAATCACCTCCATCATATCTATTATAAATCCTTTTTAAACTTTCTACATTGTATTTAATATTAGAAAAATCTAAATTACCTATTCCTCCAGGAGAAATATCCCACATAACGTTATCATTTGGATCTAAATGAGAACTCCAAATTGAAACATAACTGTGATTCCACCAGAATTCGCTATTAATTTTGCAATCTGAGTCTAAAAATTCAGGAGGAGGGCCTGGATCATAATAAACAGGAAAATTAAAATCATCTCTATTCATTGATTTTAAATAATTTTTATCTAAACTAAACGGCCATGTCTGACCCCATTCTGGCCCTAGGAAAGGGGGGACAGCGCCAGGAATTTCATTTCCCGATTGATCAATAAATTTTTCAAAAGCAAGAGGTTGCCATCTGTTTGGGTCATTAATTTCTTGTGATCCAGGATTTTTAAGTATTAAAGGTTGATTCACGGGTTCATAAAACAAATTTGTATAAAAATATTTTTCATTTGAACCGTCTTTCCATCCGTAATCTATTACTTGCTTTGCAATGTAATTACCTAACGCAGCAGAATTACCATCTTTATAATTAGTTGATTTGAAATTTGGATCATATCCTAGACTACAAAAAACAGAGTCTATTAAATCTTTAGTTTTTTTGAATTTAGGTGACACTTCATATCTATGATAAAGATATCTATAGGAAGCAAAACTAATGGCTTCATGAAGAGCTTTTTCATTTTCTTTTTCATAAGATGTCTCTTCATATGATATATAAACACCATTTTTATTTTGATTTAAAAAGTAGGGTTTTGATTTTTTGTTAAATATTGTCCATATATCATACATCATTGCTGACATATGAAAGAGGTTTCTAGCGTGTACTGTGGGTCTTGCAAAATCATTTCTAATGGATTCTAAAATGACCTCGTTCCAGGTTCTAGCAATAGAATGGTTTTGAGAAAAAAGGATTTTTTGTTGAACAACTGAAAACAAAAGAACCAATCGTAAAAAACATATTTTATTCCACTTCATAAATCAAACTACAAAAAATAACTTTTAAACTAATCTATAGGTTCCCTAATTGGATTGCCTTTAGCATCACCGATAATATTAAATCCAATTAGTAGTGAATCCTGTGACTTGTCATTAATAATTTCAGATAAAACAATATCTGTTTTGTTAACTTTTTCAAAGAAAACATCAAACTCAACTTTTTTATCAACATTCCAAATTCTCTCGACAAAGGAAGGCAACCTTTTTCTCAGACTAGGAACCTCGCTTTCATCTGTTTGCTCCCATGAACACATCTGAGCGCCAATTACGTTTTTATTTCTATCTAACTGAATTGGCTTTTTGTATGCAGGTGATTTGTAGTACCAAGTTTCCCATCTCCACATATTCCATTCATAAATTTTCTCTGGTCCCCATTTCAAGGGCAAGACGTTAGGATCAGGGTTTCCACTTCGAACAACGTATAATGGCTTCCATGACGTATTAACTAATTTATAACCGTCTTCTACTAGATGATTGGGCAAGTTGTATAATGATTCAAACTCAAATACGGTAATATCTCTCGGAATCTCAATTTTACCATTTCTAGAAAAGCCCTCCCAAACAAACATTTGCTTTCCTTTACTCTTAAAGAAATCATTCATTCTAACAATAAAGTATCTGTAAAGTTCGTGCACATCATTTCCT
Source organism: Flavobacteriaceae bacterium (assembly GCA_045561795.1). GTDB lineage: Bacteria > Bacteroidota > Bacteroidia > Flavobacteriales > Flavobacteriaceae > TMED96. Next base: position 6,095 of record JBJKWZ010000010.1, on the reverse strand, counting down.
AAATTATTTTTTATCATGAATTTTTTTACATCCGGGTCATCAAAAATAAGTTTTAGATTTGCCTCATCAGCTCCAAGATGAAAATATGGAGAGGTGTGAAAAATGTCCATAACCTCAATAAATAACTTTTCAAGAGAAGTGTAAACTTCTTCTTTACCCATGTTTAAAACATTAACAAAATCTACTCTACCACCAAATAAGTCTTCACCTCCACTTTCTGCATCAGATATTGAAAATATTTCTGGATATTTTTTCACAAACTGCATAGAGTGACCAGGAACATCGATTTCAGGAACAATTATAATACCTCGTTGGTGAGCGTACTCCACAAAGGATAGAAGTTCTTCCTTAGTGTAATGTTTGTCTTTTGTTTGAAGTTTTGGAAAGTTTTCAGAAGGAAAGGTAAACAACTGATCATCCGTTAGATGAAATTGCAAATAATTTAATTTATAGAAAGATGCAAGATCGATTAATTTATAGATTGTTTCAATTTTATGCCATTTCCTAGCTAAATCTATAAGTAGACCTCTGTAAGCGGCATCAGGACTGTCATTTAATTTGATAATTGGAAGAGTAATTCTTCCATTATCATTTTCAGATAATTGTAAAAGGGTAGATCTAGCCATTTTAATAGCACTTAGTGAGCCTCCTTTAATTACAACTTTATTATTGACAGCGATTTCATATTCTTCCTCGTCAAGATTATTTTCAATTTCTAAGGATAAATTAGATCTATTCTTATTTGTAATAAGTTCGAATGAATTAGAAAAATTAAGTTTTTTAAAGTCCTCTGAAATTAAATCAAATAAATTTTTCTTTTCATTGGAATCAATAAAAACCTTTATTTTTTTGGGAAGTAGAATGTGTTTGTTTGATTCTATTAAGTCAACTTCCTTTGGTAAGGGCACAATGTTAACGTTAACTTCTTTGTCGATATATTTTACTTTTTTTGAACATGAAAGTAAAAGCAGCGAAAATAGGAAAATTCTTATTAGATGTATCATGATGCAAAATTAAAAAAATTAACAATCCAATCTATAAATGACACTTCTTTACTTTCAATTTCATCAATGTTAATATGCTTGTTAATTGGAATTTTTGTAAGAATTTGTTTTTTTCCACCAGGCCATGTAACCACTAAAGAATCAATTATATTTACATCACCTAGACCAAAGTGTAAAATAGATGTGTTTTGAGAAATATGACTCGAACCTCCATCAACTTCTCTCATTAGTTTATTATCATCACTTACAATTTTTACTCTTGCTCCGAGACCTCTGCTAGTCGACTCATTCCCATTTAAACTCACTTTTAGCCAATTATTATCGTTTTCTGTATCGTTTCTAAATAATTTTGATTTAACTCTCTCTGTAGAGTTATAATCCTTCCAAAGTGGTGTTTGCTTAACTACAAACAAATCTAAGTCACCATCGTTATCAAAATCAAACTTAACAGTCCCTCTACTTATTCCATAATCGATAATTCCAGAATTTTCATTTACCTTAAATACCCTTCCCATGTTTTCATACAAAAAATCTTTCAAATACATGGTTGGAGGATTAATTCCCCCAACAGAATTAAATAAATCAAGATCTAAGTCGTTATCGTAATCTAAGAATACAGGACTCCAACTAATTACAGCCGTTGAAGGTCCTGCTTTTGATGCAATAATATCAATACCTACACCCAATTCATTAGAAAGATCAAGAAAACCCTGGGTATTGCCTCTATTTACAAGTAAGGGCCCTGAAAAGATATTCGTTACTTGATAATCCATCCATCCGTCATTATTGTAGTCTCCAACTGCTGTGCCCATCGCATGAACTGCAGAATCAGCATTCATTTCTTTGCTTTTATTGGTAAATTTTAATCTTGGATATTCATTTATTAATAGCTGATTAGAAACTTTTTGCTCCCCAAAATCATTAATTAGATATAAATCTAAATCTCCGTCATTGTCTACGTCAGAAAAAACTCCGCCAAAACCGTATCCTGGCTCACATCCATCCAAGAGATATGATATGTTTTTAAAATATTTACCTTCAATATTTAAATAAAGTTCATCACTTCCAGGTTTGTAATCATCACTAATAGTGAATCCGTTTAAAACTCCTAGATTACCGACAAAATCTTTAAAGTAATTTCCAATAAATAAATCAGGATAGCCGTCAGAATTTATATCACCAAAAGTAGCGCCGGTTGAGAAGTTTTTAATGTCTAATTTGAATTGTTCGGTTGCTTTACTAAAAGTTCCATCTCCATTGTTCAAGAAAAGTAAGTTTTTAGCTAGTTTTTTAAATTTTGATTCACTTATTTTCTCAGCTATTGTAGTAACAAATAAATCAATATGTCCATCTTTATTTACATCGGCGGTTGTGGCTCCTGCAGTAATAATATCATTTGTAACAAGTCCCGCGCTGAGCGTAACGTCGGAAAAGGTTGAATCTCCATTGTTTTTATATAAAACTCCAGATTTTTTTCCACCAGCCAAATATAAATCCTCGAATCCATCATCATCAAAATCAAAAACTGCTACTCCTCCTCCAAAACCTCCACTTTCAAAAATATTATAAATGTGATTAATACCTGATTCCTTTGTAACATCCGTAAAAATGTTTTGACTATAAAGTGTAAAATGCTGTAGAGTTAAGAGTAATAAAAAGTAAAATCTGACCATTTAATCTAAATTAAAATATTTTAAAAAACGATCCCAAAGAGAATAGTTTATTTCCTCTAATTCATCTATTTCCACTAATTGATTTGCAGCAATATCTACTAAAGACTGTAACTTTCCTCCCGGCCAAGTAATAGAAATAGAGTCAATTTTTGTGTTTTCACCTAATCCAAAATGAACAATGCTAGTATTCTGAGAGGCATGACTTGAACCTCCATCTACTTCCCTTACCATTTGTAAATTATCCTTTAAAAATATTTTCACCCTTGATCCGAGTCCCCTTGTAGTGGAATTTTTGCCATTTAATTTAACCTTTAACCAGTTTAAGTTATTGCTATTATCGTTCCTATATAGCTTTGACTTAACAATTCCTCCCCTATAGGTCATGTCATAAACTGGCTTTTGGTTTACTACAAAAATATCTTGATCTCCGTCGTTATCATAATCAAAATGAACAGAACCTCTACCAATACCAAAATCCATTAGACCAGAGTCCCTACAAACATCAAAAAAACGACCTTTATTTTCAAATAAAATATTTGGAATTCTATTTGTCATTGGATTAATTGGACCGTTAGAATTAAATAAATCTAAGTCTTTATCATTATCGTAATCAACAAATAGACTTCCCCAACCTATTATTACTTGTTTACTATCCTTATAGCCTTCTATTTTATTAATTCCAGTTCCAATATTTGGAGCTAAATTAACAAATGACTTGTCTTTGCCTCTGTTGACCATAAAGGGACCTGCAAAAATATTTGTAACATGATAATCTAAATATGAGTCGTTGTTATAATCACCTACACCGACTCCCATGGATTTTAATCCAACATTAAGTTTCAATTCCTTGCTTTTGTTTTCAAAATCTAATTTCGGATATTGATTAATTAATATTTGGTTGGGTTCATTATTTTCTCCAAAATCGTTTACTAAATAAATGTCTAAGTCGTTATCATTGTCGACATCGGTAAAAACTGCTCCAAAACCGTATCCTGGGTTACATTTTAAAAAATTTGATACATTTTTAAAATAATTTCCTCCCATATTTAAATAGAGTTCATCATTTCCCGGCTCATATTCCTCATTGATACTATAATGATTTAAAATGGCAAGGTTGTGCGTTCCAAAAAGAGCTTGTTCAAAGTAAAATTCCTTAAAATAGTTAGCTACAAATAAATCAGGATAACCATCAGCATTAATATCTCCAAAAGAACAAGAGGTAGAGAAGTTTTTATCTTTTATACCATATTCCTTTGTTTTTTCAATAAAAGTGCCCTCACCTGTATTTAAATAAAGTAAATTATGAGAGAGGGTTTTAATTTTTGAGGATTTTTCTTTTTGTGCAGCAATTGTTGTAATGAAAATATCAATAAAACCATCCTTATTTATATCTGCTGTCGATACACCTGTAGTTACAGTTAAGAGGTCTTGTACTAGACCAGCATCCTTAGTAACATCAGAAAACTTGCCATCCCCATTATTTTTATAAAGTATGTCTTTACCCTGGCCGCTTGTAAGGTATAGGTCTTCATAACCATCGTTGTTGTAATCAAAAACAGCAACTCCACCGCCAAACAGTCCTTGGTATACGTCAAATATGTGGTCGATTCCGGCTTCCTTAGTTACATCTGTAAATTTTGTCTGAGCCTTAACTAGGTTTATAGTAAGTATTAAACTAACAAAAAATAGTGGTTTCATATGCTAAAGTGCAAGAGAAAAAAAAGATAGAGAACCTAAATTCTCTATCTCTTTTCAAATTTAATAAACTAAAACTTTTTAAATAACCTTGTATTTCAGGACTAATATCCTGGGTTTTGTGAAATATTAGGGTTATTATCAGTAGTTTCAGAAGGAATTGGCCATAAATCAAAGTGTGATTTATAGTTAGCTCCACCGTGTAGATCCCAACCTTGGTTGTTATTGATAGTCTCCATTAACATACCTTGTCTTCTAAGATCAAAATATCTTTTACCTTCGAGATAGAGTTCTACTCTTCTTTCATGTAAAATTTTAGCTCTCATTTCAGCTTGCGAAAGACCAGCAGCAATGGCAGGCATTGTTGCTCTTGTTCTAACCTGATTTAAAGGAGCTAATGCTTGGGCGGTTTGTCCACCTTCATTCAATGCCTCTGCATAAAGTAATAAAGCATCTGCATATCTAAATAGGTTTAAGTCAATTGGAGAACCATATTCAATGGTAGCCATTTGAGCTTTTTGTTCTTGAGTATATGTAGTTGTTTTTCTAGGAAAAACAGGAGCAATACCAACACTTGATTGAGCTTTTAAGTTACCATTACAGCAGACAGCTCCAAATGCGACATCACCAATAGTTCCTCCCCAATACTCATCACCCTCAAAGTAGAATGTTTTTCTTAGTCTTGGATCTCTTCCCTCTAATGGATTGTCCGCATCATAGCCAGAAGCAGGATCTGTAATTGGAAGACCTGTAGCTTGCATCTCAAATGCATCTACTCCATCTTGAGTAAACTTAATTCCAGACCATCCATTGTATTCTCCGTCACCAGCAACACCATAGGGAATATAGTCACCTATACCCTCGTTACCAGGACCACCTTTCATAGACCAGATGATTTCTTTAGAAGTTTCTTGAGTTCCTCTATTTAGTCCTTCCCAGTCATCATTATCTACCAAACCTACATCAGCGCCTTCAAGAGCAACAAGTTGACCAAGAGTTGCCGCAGACTCAGAAAATTTCTTCTGATTAAGCTCTGCTAAACCTTTAGCCATAAGAGCAGCCTGTTTAGTGGGCCTACCGTATTCGTCGTTATTAGGTTTAGTGTCAAGATTTGCAATAGCAAAGTCAAGATCAGAAATAGCTTGAGCATAAGTTTCGGCTTGAGTTGACCTTGTTATTGCGTCAGCTTCAGAAGCATCAATGGGCTCAGTGATTATTGGCATTCCACCATATAAATCAGCCATGTCAGCATAAAGGAAACCACGTAAATACTTTAGCTCAGCTTCCCACTTTGAAGCCATACCAGCAGAAAAAGTTACATTTGGCATTATCGATAAAAGTTGATTAATCTTAGAAATTGCTCCCAGACCATAGTTCCACTTATACCAAGTAATACCACCGGATGCAGGAGTCATTATACCACATGCAAAGTTTGCATAACCTCTCCAACCACAGTCTTGTCCAACACCGTTATCAGAAAGAGTATCAAATTCCATATGCATATGAAAATAATTTCCTCCCCAAAAATTTGTAAAGTATCCTGCTGCATATAATGAATTATATACACCGTTGACACCTAAAACAAATTCATCTTCACCTTGGAAGAAACCGTCAACACTCCCACTACCGGGATCGGTTTTTTCCAAAAAATCCTTATCACACGAAGTTAGTGTCAGTGTAAACACCGCTAATAACCCGTAAATGAAATTATTTATTTTATTTG